>DATJKM010000167.1:0-28995 GCA_035491515.1 Candidatus Udaeobacter sp.
CTCTCAAACTACTACGACGGTGTATGCGGGATGGAGGAACTAGCCGCCCAAGAAAGGCAGCTTGCCGATTTCATCACTGAATCAGGCGTTGCGGAATATGTATCGGCTGTTCAAAGCCTGTACCTGCAGCAGGCTGATAACATTTTGAGAACAATACCTGCGTTTCCGCCTTGGGAGCTTAGATTCAGATCCATTACGATTGAACATTTCCACAAGTAAAGTTACGGTATACCCCAAAAAAATTTAGGGCAAACTTTCGGCCTATTTTGGTATAATTAATTTTGTCGAAAAAACCATTTTCAGGGGGAATTAATTCATGTGGTCACCGCAGTTTAAAGAAACCGCACTTCAGATCGCAGCAAACAGAAATTCAAAAGAAAAACTCTCCGCTATTCTTACAGAAGCAACGATCTCCAAAGAACAGAAAACTGCTCTTAAACTATCATTCGCAACTCCTGCCGCCGCATCAGGAAACTCGTTAGCCGATTATTGGGCTTAATTTAATAATGTAGAGCCTGACGAATCAGTCAGGCTCTTTTATTATGCGTGATGAAAGGATTATGCCATGCACAGCTCACCGTACTTCAAGCGGATTATTTTTATCGTTGTAGGCGCAGTATTGCTCCTTACTCATTCATGGGTCAGTTATATTACTTTTCATTATCCCTACTTAGGTATTGGAGTGAAAGCCGGCGGCCCAGGCGCATGGGTTATCTCTGAAATTTATAAAGACAGCACAGCCGAGAAAATAGGTTTAGCCGTTAACGATACTGTTGTGAGCATTGACGGAAAACCAGCGGACACGCACATCTCCCTTGTGAAATTCAGTGATATTGAACAGGCCCATTCTATAGAAGTGATTCGGGGCGGCATTCATTATAACTATGATATAAGAAATAGCACGAACGATTTCTCAGCCAGATACGTGCTGGGATTAATAGGCGAGCTTGTACTATTCGCTATATCTGTCTTCGTCTATTTTAAAGTGAAGCATTCGCATTCCGTCTATTATCTATTGACGATGTTCATATTTATGGGACTCGCCTTCATGTGCGCTGAAGCCTCCTCGCGCGCAGACGGCATAGCCAAATTCGTTACGCTGAACGCGATGTCGTTTATTCCGTTTTTACTGGCGCAGTTTATCTACCATTTTCTTACGGAAAAAGGCTATAAGCTCTTTTCTTACCGCTGGCTCAGAAATATCTTTATCCTGCTGACCGCGCTGGCCGTACTGCGTATTTCGTACTTGTTCGCTGCGCCTATATATACTTATTTCATTATAGACCGGTATATAAGCTTGCTTTGCTTTGCACTGGGGTCCCTGCTTTCGATCATTCTCTTAGTTGTTGTCTACCTTGAAAAGCGTCATGAATATTCCTTTTCCGCTGAAGTCATTAAAATCATGTTCACGGCCTTTATCCTATCGTTTTTACCGTTTCTGCTGTTATCAGTAATACCTGACCTATTTGGAAAACCAGTCGTTGATTACTCCGATGCCGCCCTGTTCATCACCTTATTTCCGGCTACTTTTATTTATTACACCGTAAAGAACAAGCTTTTTCAAAATAGAAGCATTGCCCTTTTCCTGCTGCCTGTCCGAAATAACCGGCTAAGCGCATTTTATCGCATCCTGACGGAGCACGGGCAGATTAAGAAACTGGAGGATACGCAGTACAGCCTGCTGCCGCAAATTTGTTCAGCGCTTAGACTGGAAGGTGCGGCCATACATTTCAATGACAATTCAAGAGTAAGGCTGGCTGTATACGGCTCGTTGAATACAACTGAAATGGAGCGCGCTGTGCAAACTGGCGATTTGAACAACTCCAAATACGTGATCTATGCGATCAACCCGGAGTTAGACTTTTCAAGTCATCTAATTATGATAAGAAAGCCACCGAATCTGCCCTTCAACGCTGAACAGCAGCAGTGGATTGCTATGTTAAACGCTCAGCTTTCGATTATAATTGAGAACATATACTTATCCGAGAAGCTGTCAATGAAAGTAAGCGAGCTCATCTCAGAACCAGCCGCTGCTTCAGACAAACCCGCCGATTCTTACTTGTGGTTCCGAAAATCTCTTTATCAAATGCAAGAAAAAGAGCGCAGACGCGTTGCGACCGACCTTCATGACACGGTCATGCAGGATATTTATTTTGCAAAACAGAGAGTGACAACGCTTCGTGACGGGTCGCTCGATTCCGCAGCCATAAAAAATGAATTAAAAGAGCTTGCAGAATACTTAGACATCATTAATTTAAATGTGCGGGAAACGGGCTTTCACTTATACCCTCACCTTCTGAAGGAAGTCGGATTTGCCGTAACGGCCTCCAATTTGATTGAGACAGAGCGAATGAATGTACCGTTCAAGCTCCATTTGCGCATCGAACAAAAGGCCGAGTGGGATCAGCTCGAATCCGATGTGCACCATCATTTGTTCCGCATCATGCAGGAGCTGCTTTCTAATGCCAAGAAGCACTCCAAAGCTAATGAGGTTGATTTTCATTTATATAAAGCAAATCAAACCTTCGTTCTGGAATATCGCGATGACGGCATCGGATTTGATGATACCATACATTACGACGGCATCGGCTGGCATGGCATCCAGCATCGGATCAACAGTTTAGAAGGGCAAATGCAGCATTTCACCTCCAACAATGAAGGATTAAAACTAATCATTACGCTGCCTGCGGAAGGGAGAGACGTTTTTGAATCCAGAAATCAAAGTAATCATTATTGACGATCATCCGGCCATGGCGTTCGGTATTCAATACTTGTTGGAGAAGAATACACATATCGAGGTGCTTGGCATTGCCGCAAGCGGCAAAGACGGAATCGAGATGGTTCAAACGCTGCTCCCTTCCGTTGTCATACTCGATTTGAACCTTCCCGACGACACCGGCGTTCATATTGCCGCAGCAATCAAGGAGAAGCATCCCTCCATTCACATTATCATTCATACGGGGTACGATTATGTCCCCTACTTTAACCGTCTCATCGAAAGCGGCGTGAGCGGCATTCTAAATAAAAGCGCGTCGCCCCAGGATATAATCGATATGATCCATGCCGTCATTCGCGGGCATACGATCGTGCCTTTGCCTATATTCAGACAGATTCAGCTGCAGCGCCCCGATCACGTTAAGCACTATTGGGAAGCAGATCTGACCACGACCGAGCAGAAAATTTTATCCATGTTAGCCGACAAGTGCACCAACAGCAAGATTGCCAGCACGATTCACGTTAGCGAGAGCTCCGTCGAAAATTATTTGAAAAAAATATATGGCAAATTAGGCGTTAAATCAAAGGCAGAGGCTCTGACCAAAATTACGAATGACGACCGTTTTCAACGGGTCGTCGATTAAAAGCAGCGAGGTCCTGCTTTCCCCGAACCATTCTATTTCTACGATTTTTCCGCTGCGCCGACGGCTAATACAACCCTTTTGGCAAATATATTTGCATTCGTACATGCCGGCCCTGCATAGGCTTCATAAAAGCGAATACATGATTTGACAGGATGGAAGGTGAATCGCCGGTGACTGCTTCGTCCTTTGTTATTTTTCCGGATGGCGGCTGGAACAATCTCCCTGATCCATTTCAAAAGCTGTTCGAAAAGCTTAGCGGGCAGCATCACATCTATCTCATTTCGAATGGACCCGTTTCAACCCCGGCTTCCGCAGCCGTACAGACTCTTTCATTGAAGCAATTAGAGCATTTCGACTGGAAGGAAGCAGCAGCCGTCGTTATGCATCCTTACTGGATTCAGTCGGCGATGGCTGCCGGCCCGAAGCAGCTTATTGCAATGCCGGATTCCCCCCGGCAGGGCGAGCCGGCGCTTTGGACGAAATGCCGCAAATGGCTGTGCGCGCATGCCGATTTGATCATTGCCGATGCGGAACCCTATTACTTGGAGCAGGCTTTTTGCGCGGAGCATGTCTTCCTGCTGGACGGCCGCGACGAGGTGTGCGACCTGCTGGCAAGGCAGGCCTTTAGCTGGACCCTTAGCGGCTTCTCCCCGAAGCCGCTCGTTCGTTTGCAGCAGCGCTGTCTGGCGGAGCAGTACAGCAAGCTGCTTCTCGCCGGGACGGAGAAGCAAGGGACGGACCGGCTTCAGGCTCTATTTTTCCATGCGGTCTTCCGGTATCTCATCCATGATCTGGTCCTTGCGAAAGAGGCGCTGCTTGCATCGTTTGAGCTGGCTGTCTTAGAAGAAAAAGGGGATGCGCTGAGCACGTATTACCGCTTTTTGTCCGCGATAGAGCTTAAGCAGGGACTGACAAGACAGGCTGTCCAAACTTACAGCTTTACCGCTGTCACCGAGGAGGAGAGGCGAACGGTTGACTTTCTCGATGACTGGCTTCATGCCGGGAAGGATGAACTGGCGGGAGCGCTGCTTTACCGGTTAAACGATGATTTCAAGCAAGCTCTTGAGAAGCTGGAGCATATGGAGTTAGAGCCTACGGCGCTCCGGCTGTTCATCGAAGCCAACATACAAACCGGCCGCTTGAAGAAGGCGCTAGACCAAATTTCTCCGGAGCATCTGAAGACTGAAGATGAACGGCAGCAATATTTGCTGCTTCGCGGAACCTCATCGCTGCTGGAGGGGAAGCGCTACGAGGCGATTCATGCTTTTTTGGAGGCGGCGGAAAGCCGGGTTGAGGCACTTGGAAATATAGCCGAGATCGCGGCGCTCGACGCAGCGGTGGAGGAGCTCGCCAAGGAGGCAGACCGATCAACCGGGATTGATTAAGCGAAGAAGGAGGGCGTATCCATGAACGACGGACGCATTTGGCGACGCAAAAAAGACGGCAACAAGCTGACTGCCATTATGCAGGTGCGAAATGAGCAGGGCCGGTACTTAGAGGCGGTTTTGTCCGAGCTTTCCGGCTTTGCCGACGAGCTCGTCATTATCGATGACGCCAGCACGGACGGAACTTACGAGCTATGCCGCTCCTTCAATAAGGTCGTGAAGCTTGTGCGTCTCGATACGTCACTTTTTCGCTCGGAATGGCAGCTGCGGGAGAGGCTCTGGCAGGAGGCGATTGCAACGGAGCCCGATTGGATTCTGTCCGTAGATGCGGATGAGATCTATGAGCAGCGAGCGGCAAAAGCCATTCGGGAGCTAATTAATCAGGACCAGTACGATTGGGTTGCGTTTCGCATGTACGACTTCTGGGACTCGCTTAGCCACTACCGCGAGGATGAATGGTGGAATTTGCATAAGCGGCATACGATGACGCTTATCCGTTATTTGCCCGGCTATCATTATTATTATCCGCAATGGGAGCATCATGTGCCGAGGCTGCCCATTACCGCAGCCGCTCTGCCGGGGGTTTGCACTGAGTTTCGGGTGAAGCATTTGGGCTGGGCCGGAAGCGAAGCCGACCGGCGGGCGAAGTATGAGCGCTACAAGCAGATTGATCCATTCGGCAAATGGGGAAATCTTGCGCATTACGAGTCGATACTCGATCCAAAGCCGCATCTGGTCCGTTGGCGCGAGGAGGGGTATGAGGATTGAGTAAGGCCGCAACGGATAATGTTACGATATTAACGCATAGTTATTTGGATGGATATACGCAAAATACATCACGTCCGTTCGGCGGAGGCCTGGAGCGGTACGTGCATGCGCTCTGTCAAGTCATTGCGGGAATGGGACTGCGTCCTGTCGTTCATCAGCTTTCTTATTTTGGCGCGTTCGATACGGTCTATGAGGGCGTACGCGTACTTTATGGCAAGGCAGTGAATGGCTATGAAGAGCCTGGTTCCATCTCCCCGCCGTTAACCGGAGCAGCTCGGTCCGAGAGCCACTTTTTCTCCGAGGCCTCAACGAGCGCAAGCTTAGGAATACTAGGCGGAACGGTTAACATCCCGATAAGTCTGAACAACCCTTCAGCGAGCGGCAAAAAGCTTCTCCTATCCAGCATAGGCGGAACGATCGACGTATCACTCAGCCTGCTATCCAACTTTTCCGGACAAGTAAATATATACAGCGGCGGAACGCTTACCGCTCCTTCAACTGTTACCGCTTCCAATCTATATGTAGCAAGTGCTGTCACGAGCGTGGCTGAGGTTACCTCCTCGACCAGCGCACCGACCGGAGGAACCGCCTTTATGACTTACCCGGTATTCCCTCAGCCCTTTCGTTTCACCTACACCGGCGGGATAGCCGTACCCGAAGGCGAATCGTTAGTTATTAATGTAGTAGGATCATTATCCTTGCTCGGCCTAATCGGAACGGAAGTAAACATATCCTGGTGGGAGGCGTAAACGGAGTAAATTATTTATATCAGATTTCACACCGTCCAACCGAGGCGGATCTTTCCATCCGATATTAGATCTCCTAACAAGCAAATTGAGTCCCCAATTGTTCTTATGCATATTTAAAACCTTCATACATCACATCATATTATTACTAAAAACCAGCAATAATAAAGATAAAGATCAAACTCATCTATAAAAAATAAATTATTAATTGCATATTTACAACTTTTTATTCTATTAGTTGATCGTCATATACCTGCTCCAAACGTTTCCGCAGGGCATAAAAAATGGACAGAACGGAATTTCAATTTCTGTCCATTTTCAACCTGCTCTCGTAGATGCGAACACGTCTGTTGACCAGCCTCATATTAGGGTTTTTCGTACCGCTAAATAGACGTATTTGTCTCATGTACCGGCTGTGATGATGGTCACACAAGGTGAAGCAGCGTTGTCCTTTTCATTCCATTTCCGCCTGGAAGGCTTCTTCTTACCCAAATAGCGGGAGTGAGGGCGTTCGAATGGCGAATTTGTATTCAATGAGATGCCTTATTTACCACATCATAAAAAGTAATTGCTTCATGATTGCAGCGCGGCTCTTTATCCGGTGGGGTCAGTTTTTTCTGTTTACTATGTGTATTTGGCCACTAACTCCAGTTGACGCGAGCTCTAGTCTTTCTTTACAAATCTATTTCACTTAAATTCTGCCCTATCGGCATACAACGGATCAAATGTATATCCGCTTTTTTTCGGAAAAAGAGAACGAACTCGCCATCAGACGCCAATCTCCCCCGCAAAACGACTAAAATAGCCATTAAATGGGCTTTTTTTCGCCCGGAAGCCGCATATATTTCATTTTTGGGTGAGGGAGCACTTAAGCAGCTGCTCGATATTGGCCTTCATATCGAAGGGCTCGTCAGTCGACTCGAACCGTTTTATGACATTCCCTTCGCGATCGACCAGAAACTTCGTAAAGTTCCATTTGATTGAGTTGCCTTCCAGATAATGCGGCAGCTTCTTCTGAAGGAAGGCATTAAGCATCTTTCCGCTAGGGTTGCTTGTGTCAAAACCATCGAAAGGCGCTTCTTCCGTCAGATGCTTGAATAGAGGGTGAGCCGCTTCACCGCGTACCTCGGTCTTTGCGAATAGAGGGAACGTAACTCCATAGTTCAGCTGGCAAAAGCTTTGCACATCGGAATTCGCACCCGGCTCCTGTTCGCCAAATTGGTTGCTTGGAAAACCAAGGATTTCGAGCCCCTGCTCTTTATACTCGGCATACAGTTTTTGCAAATCCGCATATTGCGGCGTAAAGCCACATTTGCTAGCCGTGTTGACGACAATCAACACCTTTCCTTTGTATTGCTCCATGCTTATTGCTTCACCTTTAATTGTCTCCAGTTCATACGAATAAACGCTCAATTCCCATTGCCTCCTCTTAGTGTACATAGATTTTAATAAATTAAATTGCATACAATATATTGTTCAGAAAAGAATACCATGAACATCAAGGACTTGTCAAACTAACTTTCGGATCAACGCCGACTTGCGGCAAAACTCTTGTCTCTTTGAAAAACAGGCAAATATAAAAGTTAAAGGACTGCTCTCAGGCGGCGAATCATCTCGTTGCCTGTGAGCAGTCCTCTTGTATAATCTCATTTATTAGTGCGATTGCTTCTTTCTTCCGCCCAGCCAATCCGTGAACAAGGCGTAATCCTGCTCGACCCGGTCCGCATACGAGATAGCCCAGCCCGCAATCGACGCGCAAAATAAATCCTCGTCATCACCCATTGCCTTTACAATTTCCACTTCGCTATGGTAAGCGAGAATACCCTGCGCCACATCGGCATCCGCACGCGCATGCAGCTTAGCCGTCAGCTTTCCCATGCTCGTCGTG
The DNA here is from genome assembly GCA_035491515.1 of Candidatus Udaeobacter sp. Taxonomy (GTDB): domain Bacteria; phylum Bacillota; class Bacilli; order Paenibacillales; family Paenibacillaceae; genus Pristimantibacillus. Next base: position 8,147 of record DATJKM010000167.1, read on the forward strand.
ACGGATAGCAAATCGCCCGCCGTCTCAAGCGAATCAAGCTTGAGACGCTTCTTGTACGGTGATCGCTCCCGCACATAAAATTGCCGTTCTCCAATGGACAGCCAACCAAGATAGGGATCCGCTTCGTGATGCATCGCCTTCTGCGTCATCGTCACCCGCTTGCCCTGATGCTCAAACATCGACCAGAATGTTTCATCATATGGCATGAAGTACGCCGGAACCGGCACTCGTACCTCTTTCACCTCAAGCACAATATCATCCCCGCCTTGCTCTTCTTCGCCCGCTTCAATTAATACGTAGAATCGGTCGAGACCGATGGAGGCGGTTCCCGAGCCATGCTTCACCGCAATGTCCTTCACCTGAAAATGGCGCAGCTCCTCCGCATCATCCGCTGCGACGGTATTTAAATAAACCGGCCACGCCTCAAGCAGAACAGCTCGTTCCTCATCGGTTGGCGGAACGATTTCATCGGTCGCTGCAAACTGTCGATGCTCCTGCACGAGTGCGGTCACCTTTTCCAGGAAATGCTGATCCTTGCGTTTTTGCAGCTTTTTGAGCAGCTTCTTCACGGGTCCTTCCGCCTGATCGACGTCGATTGCATACGTGGCGGGATCATCCTTTCCCTTCACGAATCGGCGTATTAGCTTAGAATACGCCTGCAAGTATGCTTCAATGGAGCTGATTTGGCTATCATACGTAAACCCCTTTAATCTTCCGACGAGCGCGATGCTAACCGACATCCGCAGCAGGTCATACAAATACGAGCCTAAATAACCTTCATCGAAATCGTTCACGTCATAGACAAGCGTACCCCGCTCATTGCGGAAGGCGCCGAAGTTTTCGAAATGCAAATCGCCCTGAATCCAGGTCGGGCGATTAACAGGCGTATGATACGGAAACCATTCCCGTGACACGTCGAAATAGAACAAATAAGCGCTGCCGCGAAAAAAGGAAAATGGCGTTTCCGACATTTTAAGATACTTTTCCTCGCGCTTGCTGCGCTCAAGCTTCATCATTTTGTGATCAAATTCTTGAAATATCGCGGATAATGTCCGCCTTCTAAGCTTGTTCCGGGTTAGCTTTACTCGTTCAGTCAGCTTCGGATCCATAGGCTCTCCCTCCGTTAAACTACGATTCTAGTTTTTTCAGCCTCATATAATCACTAATCATAGCAAGACGCCACGGAATAATCATGCCAAACGCAAGCAAATAGAAAATCGCCCCGGTTTGCGGAATCGACATATACTTCTCAACGACACCGTGCAGAGACAGCCGAATAATAAATAGCGTCAGCATAATAAATACAAATGCCTTCGAGCGCCTAACATAAATTTCGGATTCAACGCGCTCCAGTCGGGTCGTAACGATTAACGGAAACGCAAAGATCAGCATGCCGGTCAAAAAAGCAGATAATCCCCAGACCCATGGAATATGAGTCGCCGAGAAGGCAAACATGATGAAGCCCGTTGCCATGCCCAGCGGCGGTATTACAATTTTTCGCAAGGAGGTGGGCTGATTTCCGGCTCGAATACGAAGTATGATAAGTGTGAGGCCAGCTAGAGCCGATACGAAGACCGAGCCGACTTGGATCAAGTGTGTAGACAACAACACCGAGTCCTCCCTGTTGGATGGTATAAATGCCTTATATTTTTAACATATAAGAAAGTATCTGTTTGAATCCTGTACCATGCTTCTATTACCGCGAAGCGGGCTTTTGCCATCAATGGACGGCGCCAACCGTTTGCGCTAGAAGGTGACAATAGTGAGTGCACCTCTATGTCAGGCTTCTTTCCATCGTACTTCAAAACAATAAACATCGCAAACATTGTCCATTGCCTGAATGCGATAGGCATCCGGCGAAACACACTTTTTTGTTAATTATTCGTGTATTATGTTGAAGATTCTCCGTCAACGAGTGTCATTAGTAAATCCAACCAGCCAAATGTAATTTTTCTCAAGTTGAATTCGACGCTGCAAAGCTTGGATCAACATCGATGTAAGCAAAATAGCGGAACTAACAAGAGCTTTTCAGACTGTGGAGAAAATACTATTTCACCTGAGACGAACAATTTCTGCGCTCAAAGTTGGCTCTCAGATCATTTCTAATCGATTTTTTCTCAGCGAGATGTTGAGCTTGCTGCATCGCTAGCCGTATAATTTCTTTTTCTGCAAGCAGTACACGGGATATCGGCGACTGTCCGGGCTGATATCTGCTCATCACCATACGTAACAGCGTTATACAAAGCTCAGGATGGTTCTCTACATCATCGTAAGCGAAAGAAATAACCCGGTAACCCATGGCGAACAAAAAAGTTTCGCGGTTCAGCTCATTGCAATATTTTTGCCGGTCCATGTCGCGTACATGCGAAGCAAAGCCTTTGATTTCAAAAATCAGCTTTACCATCCCCGGCAGCCAAGCAAAATCAGCAAAATATGATCTTCCTCGCCAATCGGTAACTTCATACTCAGGATGGAGATGCTGGAACTCACCCCTGAGCGGCCACCATACGTTACGCAAAAACAGGGCTTCGGCATGGCCATGCCCTCTCTCCAGTCTGCCGCGGCGCTCGCCCTTCCTATTATCGATGTGAAATTGAATGAATGAGCGATGCGCCTCATCATACGCCATTCCAATCATCCTCTCCGGAAAAATAGAAAACGTCCCGTTATCACTCACCTAGGAGTGTTAACGGGACGTTCTTCGTCTCTTATCTATGATTATAGGGCAACCAACTGGATAAGGCTAGTCCCCGTTCAAATTCACTTTACTAGCTAATCGCTCCCGTCCCAAATGACCGTTATCGGACATCCCAACAAATATAGCGGGAATTTCTCCTGCTAAATCGACGTATATCGTGGAAAAATCAACTTAACAGGATTTTCTCCTGCTAATATCGGATAAAACTCGAGGAATAGCCCATTTCGATCGATTTAATGGGAGTAATTCCTGCTTTTTGCCCGGAAAGAGGCACGGTAGCGCGATTAGCAGGAGATTTTCCCGTTAATCTGCTCCGTACGAAGAGCCCTAATGAGCTGCGCTCCCCTACAGTAGAGCCACATCAATAAGGAAAGCCCGGCCGCTTACCGGTCGCGATTATCCGCTAGCCGGTAGCCTGCGCCGCGCACTGTAACGATATATTTTGGAGCTACGGCGCTGTCCTTTAATTTTTTGCGCAAGCTCTTAATGTGGGCATCGACCAAGTTGCTGCCTCCGTAAAACTGCAAGCCCCACACCGTATCAAGCAGCGACTCGCGCGTAAGCACGGACCCGTCCGATGATATGAAATGCAGCAGCAAATCGTATTCCGTCTTCGTAAGATCGATGCGCTGTCCGCCCCGATCAACGGTCATTTTCTTGAGGTCGATCGTAATATCCTTAAACGATCGGATGTCTTCGACCGCAGCTTGAACTGTTGAAACCGGTCGATTCAGAAGCATCCGGTTGATTTGCTTTATCGCTTGCTCAGGCTTAGCCGGCCATACAAGCAGCTCCGCCGCTCCAAGAGCGAAGGTGCCGCGCGAATCATACGATTTCTGATCCAGCAGAATAAGAACAGGCACCGCGTGAAAGTCGGCAGATTCCAGCAATTCCGCTCCTGCCTGCAGCGTATTGCCTGTGGCAGCATGTACGACAGGTATCGCATCATAAATCAGCAGCTCCGGCTGCAGGCTTTGAAGCATGCCTTTGTTAAAATCATGCAGCGAAAACACGTCGAAGCATTCGCCCGACAAAGCGACAAGCAAGCTCTTAACCCGTTCAGGCAGAGGACTAATAATCATGACGCGCTGGGTTATCGAGCAAAGCATCCCGTTTTGAAGCAGCTCTTCCTCCGAATACCCAGCCGTCTCGCTCTGATCTAACGACGCTCTCACATTCACGAAAGCCTCGTCTCTTACAGTTATTTCGTCGTGCATTGCTCGCAAACCCCCTCTAATACGACCTGTGCATGCTCAATTTTATACTTCGTCTCCAAAACGGCCTTCTGCAGCCAGTCTCCCGGTAATTCGGTAAGCACTTCATCCACGCGGCCGCACACGGTGCACACGATATGCTGATGTTCGTCGGTACGGGCATCATAACGGCTTACCGCTTCACCTAGCTTGAGCTCCCGAATGAGTCCCACATCCGTTAAATAGCGAAGCGAATTGTACACCGTGCCGTAGGCGAAGTTGAAGCCTTTACCGCGCAGCCGGTCAATGACATCCGCCGCCGTAGGATGGTCATCCGCATGCTGCACCACTTCAAATATCGCTTTACGCTGTATCGTTAAGTTAATTTTGTTCATAAGAACATCATTCCTTCTATATACTGACTTTAGACTAAGTATAAAATCATATGCCAAAACGGTCAACCTCGATGTCCGATATGACAAACCTTATAACTCTATCTACTTTTTCCTCACTATATGAAAGCGCTTTAAATTTATTGTCGAAATTAATATTCTGAATATTTACAAAATTCTAATAAAGGTGTATACTAAACCTATCTTAAACGAGAGGGGATAGCCCATTGACGTAGGTTAGCGATGCATGTCCCATTAACTCGGGAAGGAGAGTACCGAAGGAACGACTGGACATGCGGGGACTCAGCGAAAGTGAAGTTGACGGCCATTTGAATGACAGGTACTTTCAGTGAATGTGAAGTTGACGGCCACTTGGATGACAGGTACTTATGGAAGGAAAGGATTTGAAACAAATCGAAAGGAAGTTGATCGAGGTCAAGAAAGTTAGGATCGAAGTCGATAAGGTTTGTAACAAATTCGAAAGGAAGAGGAAGAAGAAGATAGGCAAGCAGCGGATTGGAGCGTTTGAATAAATTGAATAGTAGTCTACCAAGCATGTGAAGGGCTTCTGGTTATCTCGGATAAGCAGAAGCCTTTCTTATTTGCGTTTATTTGCGTTTATAAGATTGGACTGAGCAGTCTGGAGATCGATTCTTTGAAACGATTTATAAACGGACGCTTAGCATAAATATCGGTTGTCAACTGAATGCAATTTTGTGAATCTTCCTCAAAAATGCGTTGCAGCTTAGCCGATGTCTGCGTATCATAAATGAACGCATTCATCTCGAAATTCAGCTTGAAGCTGCGAATATCGAGATTGGCTGTTCCAACGGAAGCGACCTTGCCGTCAATGACAAGCGTTTTTGCATGAAGGAACCCCTTCTCATACAAATAGCATTTGACCCCGCCTGCGAGAAGCTCCCCCAAATAGGAATGCGTCGCCCAGTAAACGAAGAAATGATCCGGCTTGCTCGGCAGCATAATGCGCACATCTACCCCGGACAAGGAAGCAATCTTCAGTGCTGTCATCAAGCTTTCATCCGGCACAAAATAAGGCGTTTGCAAGCAGATCGTCTTTTTGGCCGCATAAATCATTTTGATATAGGCATCTTTAATTTGCTGGTATTCCGTATCAGGTCCGCTCGCCACCAGCTGCATACCGATCGCGCCCGTATTATCGCTCAAGATAGGAAAATACAGTTCATTCAAAACGATTCTGCCGGAAGCCGCCAGGTTCCAGTCCATAAGAAACTGCGCCTGCATTTGCAGAACAGCGTTGCCGAGTACCCTCAGATGCGTATCCCGCCATTCTCCGAAATGCTTATTTAATCCCAAGTATTCGTCACCGATATTAAAGCCGCCGATATAACCGATTTGCCCATCGATAATAACGAGCTTCCGATGGTTGCGGTAGTTGATTTTTAAATTCAAATATGGAATTCGCGACGGAAAAAATGCCGCTTCCTGGCCGCCGGCTGCGATCAGCTCTTGAAAATACCGCTTCGGCAAGCTGGAGCTTCCTATATGATCATACAAAAATTTAACCTCGACGCCTTCTGCCGCCTTCACCGCGAGCGCCTTCACGAGCTTTCTTCCAAGCTCATCATCGCGGACGATATAATACACGAGATGGATATGGTGCTGAGCCGCTTCGATATCCTTGAGCAGCGCATCAAATTTCTGCTTGCCCTCGGTGAAGATCTCCACCGCATTGTTGCTCGTATATACCGCATAGCTCGTCTTTAGGTTCATGTAGATCATGTCCTGATAGCTGTGCATGGCAGGATCATTAAACGATATTTCGTTGTCGCGCAGCTGACGCATTTGTCTCTCGATCGTATGCTCGATAATGCGCTGACTATCGCCGAGCAGCTTGTACAGCTTTCTTCTGCGAATCTTCTGACCCAATATTAAATACAATACAAACCCGATGACGGGAATAAAGAAAAGAACCATCAGCCATGCCCATGTCGTGCTCGCGTTACGCCGTTCGAGAAAGATGACGGTAACCGCCAAAAAAATGTTTAGAAGCATAATAAGTGCGTATGCGTTTTGCATAATAGCCATCCGTATATTAGCACCTCAATTTTATGTAAAAGCTAATGCGATCATACTCTAAGCACGGTGTATGTTCAAGCCTGATTATATGCTACAATTCAAGCAGAAACGCCTTGCGCCTGTTAATAACGGCTCAAGATCCGACCAGCATAATCTATAAGCCCGGCAACCCGGGTGAAAATAGTATTCTTTATTATTCCAATATGACCCGCAGAAGTGGCACTGGAGGAACAACGATGGACATACGCAAACTTAGGCTCGACGAGAAAGCACTCGGCACTTTTAGTGAAGAGCGGGACGAATATGAACGGGATTATGCAAGGCTCATTCAATCTCCCGCCTTCCGCCGCCTGCAGGGCAAATCGCAGGTGTTTGGCGCTGGTACGGGCGATTACTATAGGACAAGATTAACCCATTCACTGGAAGTGTCGCAAATTGCGCGCGAAGTTGCACGCAGGCTTGGCAAGCAGTATGAGTTCCTCGCGCGCAAGGAGCACCCCGGACTCGTATTAGACCCTGCGGTAGTGGAAATTGCGGCGATCGCCCATGATCTCGGCCACCCGCCCTTCGGTCATAAAGGCGAGGAAGTGCTCAACCGTGTGCTCATGGAGGAGCATGGCATGCCTTATGAGGGAAATGCGCAAAACTTTCGTATATTGATGTTTCTGGAGAAACGCGCAGGAAGCGGAAGCGGCTTGGATTTAACCGCTGCTGTATTGCTCGCGATTAACAAATACCCGTTCAGCCTCGATGAGCCCGGACGTCTAAAGGGCTTGTACAGCACCGAATGGGGAGAAATCGAGCAGCTTCGCCGGTCATGGAAAATTCCGGTCGGCTGCTCAACGCTGGAAGCGCAGCTGATGGACCTGTGCGATGACATCGCTTATTCCACGCATGACATCGAAGACGGCATTCGTGCCGGCAAAATTCATATGAACCGCACCTTCTTCGAGGACAGCAGGCTTATCGACCATGTCGTTCAGGAAATTGTCGAGGACAAGGGCAACACCGAAATCGGCTGGGGAGAGGTCGATATTCCCGCGATGGTGAAGCGGGTGCTTGTCAATTATTTCGAGCAGTGGGAAACTCTCTACGCCGGCTGCGACCGCGAGTCCTCCCGGACGAGACGGGAGATGAAGGCGCGCTGGGTCAGCTTATTTGCAGGCAAGGTCGGCATCATTGACGACAAATTGCGCGGCTGGAAGACGGTCACTTTCGTCAACGGCGGACAGCAGGATATCGAGCTGCTGCGGACGATGGAGATATTGAAGAAACTCGCTTGGGTGACGCTTATCAAGGATTTCCGCGTTCAGCGCCTGCAAATGCGCAGCGAGATTATGATACGCAGGCTGTGGGACAGCTTTAAGGTGCCCGAATACGGCCGTCTCATTATTCCGCCGGACTGGATCGAAAATTTCGAGCTCCATAAGAACAAGTGGAGCTGGCCGCGATTCGTCGCGGACTATATTTCAGGGATGACCGACGCATACGCCGAGAAGGTTTACGCCGAGCTTTATGCCAGCAAGTCAGGCTCTATATATGAATTGGATTAAGGAATCGAAAAAAGCGCAGCTGCGAATGAGAAAAGCTCATTTACGGCTGCGCTTTTTTTTGAAATAATTGTGTACCACGCCGCTAAATCCTTACCCCATATTTATCCATCCTTCCCGGGTATAAAACGATATATCGTTTGTCAATCCTATAACGGAGGAGGTGATTGATCATGGCTAAGGATGTATTATGCGAAGTGAATTCATGCAAGTACTGGGCTGCAGGGAATCATTGCGCCGCCTCTTCTATTTATGTCGTCAGCAACCGCGGCAAGCAAGCCAGCAATTCTGAAGAAACAGATTGCAAAACGTTTGAACCAAAGATTTAACGTTTGTCTTTACCAATAGAAGCAGCGTAAGCGCCCTGAACCGAGTGTCCGCAAATGCTTCGGGCACGTACAGGTGTTGCTTGCGCCGCTGCTATTGCTCTTATTTTGCGACAGGAACCGCGTCAAAATACTCTTCAAGCGTCTCGCCGCTTTCAGCAAGCTCGGCAGCCAAATCCTTACCTACATAACGCAAATGCCATGGTTCATACTGATAACCGGTGATCTCTTCCTTACCCTTCAAATAGCGGATAATAAATCCGTATTCATGCGCATGCTCCTCGAGCCATAGCGCTTCCTTCGTATCCGCAAAGCAATCGGCTGCCGCGCATTTGCCTTCTCTGCCTGAAACGTCGATCGCAAGACCCGTTTCATGCTCGCTTGTCCCGGGAAAAGCGCTGTACGTTTTCGCCTTTTCCAAGCCGTCTCTCTTCACATAGCGGTCAAACAGCGTCTTTTGCGTGCTGTGCGAGCGATAAGCAGATACGCCTGCCAGCAGGATGCTGTCATCCTCTGCCGCTTTAAACATATTCTCCAGCGCCGTTGCCGCTTCTTGCCGCATCTTACGCTTGTCCACTTTTTCGGAAAATATAAATCGAACGTCCGGGTAAACTAAATCTGCAGGGTTATATTCCTCCGGCAGCTTATTTTGCTTGTTCACGAGCACGGCAATATCCGCTGGCTGAGCGATAACCGCAATGCCGTCCTCGGTCTTCACGGCTTGTCCGGCTCCAGTTTCCTTATCTGACTTAGCCGTCTGCGAATCATCCTTGTCCGCGTTTTCCGCTGGCTTCTCCGCTGCATCAGTCGTTTCACCACTTGGCTCGGTCTTCGGGCCGGACTCGGTTTTGCCGGTCACTTCCCCGCCGATTTCTGCAGCAGTATCCTCAGCAGCAGCAGCCTGCTTTCCCGGAATCGTTGCCGAATCTCCCGATTTCATAAAGGAGTAACCAATCACCATCGCGGCGCATACCATAACGAACAGCAGCAGCCTTCCTTTTCTTTTTTGCATGATACGCCTCCAGCTATTATTTTTTTTACATATTTTTCATGTAATTATGCTTGTATTCATGTCTAGTCCAATACCAGCTAGTTAATAGACTACTAAAACCGCCGCAATGTTTCAATCTAATAGCCTGGAATCGTAGTAAGCAAAAGGAAAAGGCGAAAAACGTTTGTTTTTTCGTTATTTTCAGACATTTTAATTGAGCTTGAAGGTGCCTTTTGCCTTTTGACATTGGGCTGCAATTAGGAGCATAATGGATAAGAATTTACAAAACGCATATATATTATATTAGCGGGCTGGCTGCCTCTGAGAGACGGCCTGTTTTTGCTTTGAAAGGTAGGCGGTTATATGACATTTCTAACTTCAAAACGATTGTTAAGCACAAGGCCCATCCTTTTCTTCTCGTTTATTATGCTTCTCAAAAGCTATCTGGCATGGATGGTTATTTTTGAGGACGGATTCTCATGGACGACGATATTAAAAGAAATCCCGTTTGTTCTGATCGTGTACTGTCTAATCGAATATTTCGCATCCAAACGCAAGCTCATTTACTATTTAATAGCTAACCTGGTGATGACACTCATCTTGTTCGCCGTCATTATGTATTACAAGTATTATGGCGTTATCGTTACCTATCTTGCGCTCGAGCAGGTGAATCAAGTCACAGCGGTAAGTAATAGCGTATTCTCGCTGATGGACCCTTACTATCTGCTGATCTTCACTGACATTATCATTATGGCAACCTTGTTGTTTCGCCGCAAGAAGGCGCTTAACTGGAAGAAAGAAAGCTCCCGCAAGGAAAACAAACGGCTTGTCGTTGCGTTGTTCAGCATTTCGATCGCGCTTTGCTTGTTTAACATTTTGCCAAACCGCGCCAGCATGAATGAAATTGTCAAAGCGGAGCAAATGGGCATTCTCAATTACGAGGCTTATACGATTTTCTCGAAAAAAGATATTGATTTCATTGATTCAACCCATATAACGCAAGCAAAAATCGATACTGTCAAAAAGATCGGGCAGCCAGCTGCACCGCAGCTTTGGAAGACAGCAGCCGGTAAAAATGTCATTATCATTCAAATGGAGTCGTTCCAAAACTTCCTCGTCAACCTGAAAATCGACGGGAAAGAAATTACGCCAAACATCAACAAGCTTGTGAATGAAAACTATTATTTTAAACATTTCTATCAGCAGGTCGGCCAAGGCAACACATCCGACGCCGAGTTCGTCGTCAATACGTCCTTCTACATTCCGCCGCGCGGCGCGGCAACAATGATATACGCGGGCAAGGAGCTTCCAAGCTTGCCGAAGATGCTGAAAGCAAGCGGCTACGATACAACGACGTTCCATACAAATGTCGTTGAGTTCTGGAACCGCGGCGAGCTGTACAAGGCGCTTGGCTTTGACCGTTATTATGATCAAAAGTTTTTCGGCACTGAAGATACCGTATTTTTCGGAGCTTCAGACGAACAGCTATACAAGAAAACAGCAGCCGAGATGGAACGCATGAGCCAAAACGGTAAACCGTTCTACTCGCACGTTATTTCGATGTCATCGCATCATCCGTTTACGATTCCTGAAAGTAAATACCAAATGACGCTCCCGGAGCGTTATGAGAACACATTCGTCGGCGATTATATCCGCGCGCAAAACTATGCGGACTTCGCGCTCGGCAAGTTCATTGCCGATTTGAAGGAACGCGGCATTTGGGATAACAGTTTGGTTCTGCTTTACGGCGATCATCTCGGCCTCCCGATTTACTCGCTGGACCGTGATGACAAAGAGCTTATGGCTGAAATTTACGGCCATGAATACGGCTATACCGATATGATGAACATTCCGCTCGTTGTGGCATCAACAGGCTTGACTGAGGGGAAAGTATTCGATCAGCTCGGCGGTCAAGTTGACATTTTGCCAACGATCGCGAACCTGCTCGGCATCTCCTTGGACGATCATATCCACTTTGGCCAAGACTTGTTCAATCAATCATATAACATGCTTCCGCAGCGTTATTATCTCCCGACCGGCTCTTTTTTAAGCAGCAAGGAGCTATTCATGTCAGGCAGCGGCTACGAGGATGGCAAGCACTACCCGCTGGCAGGCGACGGCATCAAAGAGCAGGCGGCCACGGAGGATGAGTACCAGCGCGCGCTGGAACTGCTCAATCTGTCCGACAGCTACGTAAGCCAGTTGCCAAGCTGGAAGAAGGAATAAACAATTATAAAAGGCTCACCTTGAAGCGCAATATGCGCTTCAAGGTAAGCCTTTTTTTCATGAATACGCAGCTCTAGATGCTTTTTACCGCCTCAAGCACTTCCTGGACGTGACCGTCAACCGATACGCTGCGCCATTCCTTAACGAGCGTGCCCTGCTCATCAAGCAGGAAAGTAGAGCGCTCGATCCCCATAGACTCCACGCCATCCCGGCTTCGCAGCTTCCATACGCCAAACAGCTTGGATACCTTAAGCTCCGTATCCGACAGCAGCAGGAAGGGCAGTTCATGCAGACCTACGAATTGCTCATGGGAAGCCAAATCATCCGGGCTGATTCCAATAACCTCCGCGTTGTTCTCTCCAAATTGCCCGTTAAAATCACGGAAATCACATGATTCGGTCGTGCAGCCAGGCGTCATATCCCGCGGATAAAAATAAATGACGAGCTTCTTGCCTGAATAGTCTGCCAGCTCCACGTCCTTGCCGTTCGACGCCTGCAGCTTGAAATTCGGAACCTTGTCTCCAATCTTCAACTGTTCTCCCATTGTTCATGCTCCTCTAATTTATATTTTCAATCGACAAACCATGCTCACTCTCGCTTAGATACAGCTCTCCAGCCTCGCGCACCTTCACCCGGACCGGGAAGCTCTCTGCCGTTTTGCTGGTAAAATGCCATCTTCTGCCGGTCTCAACCACCATCAGCAAGCCATTATCGTCCCCAATGGGATTAAAGCTGTCATTGCGCGTCTTATAAGTCATAAGGCCGAGCCCGGCCAAATGATCGACCGCTGCAGGAACGTCGCGAGTCGGAACGCCAATCTCGCTTATGCAGAGGATGTCCTGCTTCGGATCGAAGGGCCGGTCAACGCTATTATTCATCGTATGACGGGCAATAAGCTCAAGAATATTGCCGGCCGGGTCCTCGAAGTAAACGGAATGCGAGTTCCAAGCCTCACTATACGACACGTCCTCACCTGCTTCGGTACCGATCGGAACCATTGCCTCAATCCATTTTTTCGCTTCCGGCAGCTTATTTTCCGGAATGGTAAATGCAAAATGGTAATAATGATCCTCATCATCAGGTTGACCGGTCTCCTGAAACGTCAGCTCGCTCCAGCCCGCTTGCACCGTAAAACTGCCCTGCCCGGAGCGAACAACCGGGAGTCCCAGCACATCGCTATAGAAAGGCTGTATACTTGCTGCGTTTCCGGTAACTAACAATAGCTTTTCAATAATCATTTTACACCTCATTATGCTCGTAATACAAAGAGCTTCCGGTTACGAAAGCTTTGGCCTGAGCTGGATCATCGTATAAGCCGTACGCCAGCATGAGCTTCGTGACGGCCGCCTCCACCGACAGCTTCTCAATCACGATTGCGCCCGCTTCAATAAGGCTGAGCGAGGACGAATAAAGCGCATCCGAACGGTCTCTAATCGGACATATGTAGACGTCGATGCCAAGCCCTTTGCAGCGCGCGATAAATTGCAGGAGCGAGTATGGACCATCCTCTATCGCGCATGCCGTTCCGGAATGATGCAGATCATGAAGCACAGCCTTCGGACGATGCGACGTAAAATCATAATAGGAGTAGTTCAAGCCGGGATACGGCCTAATATAGACGATGCTGGAATCGAGACGGAGCGTCTCCGGCTCCCATACAAACGGGGCAGCAGACGCAGAACGAAGCGTCTCCGGCTTGGGATTGCGCTCATGCTCGAGCCAGCTGAAAGCCCGGTTTACCATTGTGCCAAAATGCACTCCGTATGGGCTTCCAAATTGATCGGTAAAGGAGACAGCTTGCGTGATTCTCGTTCCGAGATAAACTAGTGAAGCGCCCTTGTCATCCTCATACACGACAAATACGCCCGGCAGCTGCGCATCCGCAATGAAATCGACCGCATTCGTAAAGTTGCGGAGGCCATTGCTCCGTTCATCAGCCAGCGGGTAATTGCTTGCCGTCAGGACGATCGGTATGCTCGAATCCGCAAACAAATAGCTGAGCATCGCAGCGCTATACGCCAATGTATCCGATCCATGCGTGATGACGAGGCCGTCATACAGAGTCAAATCCAAGCTGCGAATCGCTTCGGCCAGCACAAGCCAATCGTTTGTCGTCATATTTTCGCTAAGCAAATTAAGAGGCTGTATCGCATGAAGCGTTACGTCGCCTCGCTGCTTCTGACTATTTCTGTATTCATCAATAAGCGCGTAAGAGCCTGACTGGTTTACATCAATGCCGGCTCCTTGCTTTCTGCTTCCGATGGTTCCTCCGGTAAATACGACTAACAGCTGCTTCACTCATATTCCTCCTTGCTATCCTATCGCTTCACCCTCGATAAATAATCGATGATTTCTATTATCGTATATGCGGCGCTGCATCGAGGTCAAGGCGCACCGTCCCTCCTAACAGGTTACCCCGCGAAGCATGGTTCATACGAAGCGGTTCGTCACTGGCATCCATCCATACAAAAGGAGGGTGGCCCCGGCTCTTCCCGCCGCCTGCGGCACCCTCCTCTCATAGATTATTTTCCGTTCCTCGCTGCCGCAGCAATTTAACAGAGTATCCGCTTCGTTAAGCAACTGCGCGGCGTACCGGCTTTCTAAGCAGCATTCTTCCGCAAGCAATTACCAGCGTAACCGCAAACGTCGCGCCGTACATCCACTTTATCGCCGGCAGCTGCGAATCGGTTCCTGAAAAAAAGCCGTGTGCCAGCGCCATTATAAAGATCGGATAGGAAAGCAGATGAATCGTAAGCCAAATGCCCCGCGACAGCTTTTGACGATAATCCGACGTAAGCAGCAGCAGAAGCATGCCGTATAGAGCGAGCGTACCAAGTCCATAGAGAAACGGGTGCTCATGCGCCATGAAGGGGATCAGTATCTCCTTCCACTCAAACGGCGTATAGGTGTCAATAACGAGAACCGCAGCGTGCAGCAGCGCCAACAGCGTACCGCTATTGGTCAAGCGCATGTGAGCCTTGTAGAAAGCTTGTTTGGTTTTGCCCTTTACGAACGGATAGCTATAAAGCATGCCAATCGCCATCCCCGCAAACAGCAATAAATAAGCGGCAATACCCAATATGCGTGTAAGCTGCCACGTTGGCAGTCCGATCAGCCAATCAGTCATTTGAATCTCCTCCCTGTTTCCTTTTGGGAAATGGCGGCTTCATGCTTGTACAGCGAATGATCCGTTCTGTACATGTAGGCTTCATACGCCGGAGCATGTTTGACAAGCAGCGCCTTTCCCTGTTCTAATCCGGCAATGCATACGACCTTCGCCCATACCTCGCAAGCGGTGACATCCGGTCCTGTGATCGTACACTGCACAACATCGCTGCTGCTCGGCCTCATCCCGCGCGGATCAATGATATGATGATAAACGCCGCTCGGTGTTTTCCAGCTTCGCCCAAGCGTGCTGGATGTCGCAACGCCGCCACCACGAACAGTTATTGTCGCATCGCTGCTGGAGGCATCCCATGGATTTTGAATACGCAGCTCGGCTGGTGCGGCATCTGTGCGCTCATCCCAAACCGCCGCATCGCCGCCCGCATTGATGAGCCCCGTCTTTATCCCCCGTTTGCGGCGCAGCCAATCAGAGAGCTTTCTGACAGACCAGCTCTTCGCAATGCCTCCCAAATCAACCTGTGCGCCGCTTCTGAGCTTCACAGCTTTCATTCCCGCATCCATCTCCATAAACGGTTGAAGCGGCAAGGCGGCGCCCACGGAGAGCATGCTCGGTGAAAAATGGGCAGCCTTCTCAAACGATTGGTCATATCCGGATGCTCTCAGCGCTTCCAAAACATTGACATTAAACAAGCCTTCCGTACGCAAACGGAACGCTTCGGCCTCCGCAAGTATGTCGAATAATATATCCGATACGAGCAGCCAGCTGCCGGCCGAGCGGTTTAGGCGGCTTAGCTCGCTATTTGCGCGAAACCGGCTGAGTCTGGCTTCCATATCCCCGAACCACCTTTTGACCAAAGCCGCGTATTCGCCAGCCTCCGCTTGCGTTTCAGCTTCAGACAGCTGCTGCCGCGCAGCTTTATGAATAAGAATCGCCTCGACATCCGTGTTCATCGCCCGAAATTTGATGACCGTTCGATTGCTCATCCTACGATCGTCCTGTCTGGGATTGCATGCCGCCTCTGCCGGTGCTTCGTCTGCTTTCTTGCTCCGGAGCGGTTGACCAGCCGCCGCTCTCCGTATCGTCGTTATAACGGCCGCTGCTGCTTGACGGCTGCTGCTGCGCCCAATCATCCACGATCGAATCCTCATCCTCCTGCTGCTCTATCATCAGACTCGTGCTGTCTCCTGTTTTTTGCGCATGCGCCTGTTGAAAGGCCGCGCTGTTCTGCACCGAGCCGAATACGAGAAACACGGCAAACGCGCCGCATGCCCCAAGCTGCCACTTCATCGCCTTAGATTGTTTCATCTATCCCTTCACCGCCCTTGTCTGCATGGTTCAACTTCTATTTAAAGAGAAGTATATAGCGGCATTCTGAAACTAAAGTTAAAGCAATGTAAAAAAAAGGGCCGCTCTTCCTTAATAAACACAATTATTTAAAAATGTATAAATAATAATAATTATCATTGTCAATGCTGTAAGAGAAGAATGTTTACGCGAATAATCGCAATCGGGTAAAACGCTAAGGTGAGATTTGCCGGACAGGAATGAACGAACCAGCGGTAAGCCCTATGACAATGACCGAGGTGAAGATAGATGACGGATCAAAAAAACGATCTCTTTGATGAGAATCGACAGCATAGCGCTCAAGAATCGGGCGCAAATGAGCGCCGCGGCAAGCGGTATTTCGGCCGAGGCGGCGTAAAGGTTGCCCTGTTAAAGCTGCTCCAGGGCGAGCCGATGCACGGCTATCAAATGATGAAGGCTTTGGAGGTGCAATCCGGCGGCCTGTACATGCCAAGCGCAGGCTCCATTTATCCTACACTGCAAATGCTTGAAGAGCGCGGTTTTGTTGCCGTAAAGGAAGAGGATAGCGGCAAGAAGGTTTATATGATTACCGGGCAAGGCCGTTCAGCCCTAAGGCTTCTTCCCGTTAAAGCAAATAATACAACAGAGGGTAACCGTTACTCAGCGGAGATGGAGTCGTTTCGGTATGAGAAGCTGCGCCGTAAGCTCGGGCTGTCGCATGCATCCTTCGATCTGCTAAGGCTGGTGACACAAGCCGAGCATGAAGCCTCTGCCAGCAAGGAGCGAACGGAGAGTCTGCAGCGCCTGTTAAACGAGCAGCAGCAGCAAATTAACGATTTTCTGGCTGGAAGCATGCAAAACGCAGCTGCAACCAGCGAGAAAATAACTTAATGGTTGATTAGCAAGAATAAGTCATTCATCACCTTACAAGCAGCATCGTATGCTGGAGCGGATACTGACAATCGGATCTTTTTTGCATAAAATACTGAAAAACGACAAAAAGGAATTGCCCACGGTCTATGTTAAGACCAGAGGCAACCCCTTTTTTCATCTATTAATGCGTTGATTCATGCGAGACTTGACGTCCTTTAAGGCTCTGACCGCCATGAAGGTGATCAGTCGAGCTTCCCGCTGGCTCAGCGTCAAGGCTGCGTCCCATGAACGGCCACCAGTTGGCGGATCCGAACGTGCGCACCATGACCGGTATAAACAACGGAAGCATCAGCAGTGCGTACATGAACAGCCCGCAAAGCACGATCGTCGCGATTTGCAAAAGCGACATAACGCCTGAAGGGAGCATCGCGGCGAACGTTCCGCCTAGAATGACCGCTGCCGACATAATGACCGTACCCATGTTTTTCATCGCATTCAGAATGGCCTCCTGCGGCGATAGATGACGGTATTCCTTGAAGCGGTCCATCAAGAAAATACTGTAGTCGATTCCGAGCGCCACCAGCATAACGAAGCCGAAGAACGGCACCGCCCAGCTAATGCCCGACTGTCCGAGCAGCCTTACGAATATAACCTCCGCAATCGCCATCGAGGTATAGAACGTAACGAGGAGCGATGCGATCATATAGAGCGGCATGACGATCGAACGGAACAGGATGATCAGAATGATCGAAATGCCAATCAGCATCAGAATGACCGTACGCGAGTAATCGGCTTCCGAAATGTTGCTGAGATCGTGATTCATGCTTGTGACGCCGCCGATGGCAATCTGTGCTCCGCTGTAATCCGTGCCTTGAATGCCGCGATTCACAGCTGCTTCAAGCCCGTCGATTTGAGCCATCGTTTCCTGCGAATAGGGATTCCCGCTAAATACGACATCGAATTTCGCTGTTTGACGGTCCTCCGACATATACACGTCCAGAGCAGTCTGGAAGTCCTCGTTCGCTATCGCTTCCTCTGAAATATACCAGCCCGTCATTTGCTTATTCGGCGATTCGGCAAGGCCGTTCAGGTAGCCGCCCGCAGAAGCGAGCCCGTCTGTTACCTGCGACAAACCATCCACGCTTTGATCAAGTCCGCTCGTTAGCTCGCCTAACTGATCATTTAAAGAAACAAAGCCGGCTTGCAGCTCCTTCTGCCCGTCCGCCAGCTCATTAAAGCCTTGCGTTACGCCCGGCAGCTTCGAGACGATCTGGCCTTGACCTGCCGCCGCCTGCGCAATGCCGCTTTGCAGTTCGGCGATTCCTGATGCCAGCTTGCCAAGACCCGAGGCTAGCGCCGATTGTCCTTCCGATGCTTGCAGGAAGCCGGCATTCGCTTGCGTCATGCCTGCCGAGATGCCTGTAAGCTGCTTATTCAACTGCGACAATTGCCCGCTAATGCCCGCCGCTCCCTCTTGAAGCTGGCCTAATGTACTTAGCGTTTCCTTGAAATTCTCATCGTTTTGCAGCTCCGGATAGCTGTCTTGCAGACCGGACAGGCTTTGTTCAACGCCCGTCAGTCCGTCTGCCAGCTTCGCTTGCCCTTCAGCAATCGCGCTATAGGCGCCAGTCAGCTGTCCGAGGCCGCCGCCCAGCTGCTCATAGCTGCTCAGCAATTGACGGCTGACACCCGCCAGCCGCTCCGCGCTCGCCCGGGCCTGCTTCAGTCCTTCGCTAAGCTCTTCCGCACCCGCTGAACCATCCTCCAGTCCCTGCTGAATTCGTTTCAAACCTGCGCCAAGCTGCACGATGCCTGCCTTCAGCTCATTCGTGCCATCGACGAGCTGGCCTGCCCCGGCAGCCGCTTCATTCAGCTTCGGCGCATTTTCGCTTAGCGCGCTGCTCGCCTCGGAGAGTCCGTCCCCGATTTTGCCTAAGCCTTCGCCGCTCTTGCCAAGTCCATCCTCAAGGGTGACGACTTGACCTGCTACGAGAAATTGCTCCATCACGTCGCCGGTCGGACGAGTTGCGCTGCGAACGGTCTTGACGCCACCCGTATTCGCAAGCTCGCGGCTGACCTGCTCCAAAACAGCCAGCCCTTCAGGCGTATCCATCGGCTTGCCGGTTTTGACAATGACCGTTGTCGGCAGAGAATCGCCGGGTCCAAAGCTGTCGGAAATAATATTGAATGCTTTAACCGAATCGTATTTGTCGCCGATCTCATCAAGCGAGTTAAAGGAAATGGAGCCTTTGTAAGCAGTCAGGAACGGTACGATGATGACCGCCAAAATAATGAGCGCCCACAACGGCCGCTTCAATGAAAATTTACCTACTGTGCCCCATAGCTTGCTCGGCTTATGCTCAAGGGAACCTTTTGCCGGCCAAAACAGCTTCGTGCCAAGCACCGCCATAAAAAACGGCACGATCGTAAACAGCGCGATAAGCAGAACCGCTACCCCGACTGCGACGGCAACCGCAGAGCGGTACAGCATAAAGGTCGAGAAGCCGATAGCTGCAAAGCCGACAAGCACTGCGAGACCGGAAAATAATACGGTTCTGCCCGCTGTGCGGTAGGTCTGGATAATCGCTGCCGTCTTGTCGCCGCCGCTATGGGTAAGCTCTTCCTTAAAACGGCTAATGAGCAAAATGCAATAGTCCGTGCCGATTCCGAACAATACCGCAACGAGAAAGATCTGCGTGAAATTAGAGAGCGGGAAGTCGAAATATTCAACTAAGTATGCAATGATGGATTGCGATATTAAGTATGTGAAGCCTACCGCCACAAGCGGCACGAGCGGCGCAATCGCCGACCGGAATACGACGAACAGGATGATTAATATGAAGCCAAGCGTAATGAATTCCGTTTTCTTAAGCCCTTCCTGCGAGCTTTGCACAACGTCCTCGGAGATCAGCCAGTTGCCGGTGTAATAATGCTCCACAGGCACGCCTTCAATCGCCTCATAAAGACCATCGCGCAGCTCGGCAAGCGTACGGTCGCCCGCCTCGACATTGACGAGCGCAAGGACGGTGCTTCCATCCCCCGACACCATTTGCTCCTTCAGCTCTTTCGTATCAAAGTGAGTCGTTACCGAAAGAACGCCGATGGCCTTCCCTTCGCTCTTCAACTTATCGACGCCGCTCTTCACTTCGGCTAAATCAGTATCTGCTAAACCGCCATCCTTATGGAACACAAGGACGGTAGCCATGCCGCTGCCGGCGCCGGCGCCGTCGTTCCCTCCGATTGCCTCCTCCAATTCGCTCGCGACAGTCGAAGAATAGCCGTCAGGCACATTGACCTGCCCCTTCGTTCGAACAAGCTCCTCCATGTTCGGCGCGCTGAGCATCAGGCCAGCTGCAGCAGCCAGCCACAGCGCCAGAACCAGCCATCTGAACTTCAGTACGGTTCTCATCTCTAAGTACTCCTCTCTACGTATGCGTCATTTCCTTCGCCAGCTTCTCAAACGTCTCGATAAACTTTAGCGCTTCCCGCTCGTCAAAATGCTTCAAATAGCCCGCGAGCATCGGTTGAATCCTCTCCAGCATCGTTTCGCACATCTTCACGCCTTCATCCGTTAACGCCAAATAAATGACTCTGCGGTCCTTGTCGTCAGGCAGCCGTTTAATGAACTTTTTGTCTGTTAATCGCGTTACAATGGCGGTAATAGAGCTTTTTCCGACACAAAAAATGTCAGCCAGCTCAGAGGATGTGCTCATTTCCCGCGTACACAAATACCGCAGTATCGCAAATTGGTCCACCGTTAATCCTTCCGGCATTTGCTCGCGGAACAACGCATTTAATCTCCGATTGATGACGAAATTAGCTTGCTCGTAACGCTCAATAATTTGATGCAATAACGCTTGATCCACGCTGTTGTCCTCCCTGTCATGCTGCTTTACATTGCACTTAAAATGATTCTATTATAGAACTATTCGATAATAGAACTATATCAGACGGACTCACGCAAATCAACGCTGTAAATTTGAACGTGTCGTGAACAAATACCAGAAATAACATTAAGCGCTATCCTGAAAATTGCAGTAACTGTTTCTATTAGCGCCGAGTCCTGGCTTTATCCTGCACAATTGCAATACAATACTGCTAGTATCGGTT
>DATJKM010000168.1:0-38375 GCA_035491515.1 Candidatus Udaeobacter sp.
GCCTCGTTCGCTTGAGGAGATCATTTATTTTGCATCCTATGTTGTGACGGATCCAGGCGATACGCCGCTTGAGAAAAAACAACTCCTTTCGGAGAAGGAATACCGCAGCTACCGCGAGAAATACGGCTATGGATTCCATGCTGGTATGGGCGCTGAAGCTGTTAAAAAGCTTTTGCAGGACATCGACGTTGACAAAGAGCTGGAGCAATTGAAGGAAGAGCTGCGTACTGCTCAAGGGCAACGACGCAACCGTGCTATCAAGCGCCTGGAAGTAGTCGAAGCATTCCGTAATTCCGGTAACGAGCCGGAATGGATGATTCTTGATGTGCTTCCGGTAATACCTCCTGAGCTTCGTCCGATGGTACAGCTCGACGGCGGACGTTTTGCAACATCTGACCTTAACGATTTGTATCGTCGCGTTATTAACCGTAACAACCGTCTGAAGCGTCTGCTTGATCTTGGCGCGCCTGATATTATCGTGCAAAATGAAAAACGGATGCTGCAGGAAGCGGTTGACGCACTGATCGATAACGGTCGTCGCGGTCGCCCTGTAACAGGTCCAGGTAACCGTCCTCTGAAATCTCTCAGCCACATGCTGAAAGGTAAGCAAGGACGTTTCCGTCAAAACTTGCTCGGTAAACGGGTTGACTACTCAGGCCGTTCGGTTATCGTCGTAGGTCCAAACTTGAAAATGTTCCAGTGCGGTCTTCCGAAGGAAATGGCACTTGAATTATTCAAGCCTTTCGTTATGAAAGAGCTTGTTAATAAAGGCTTGGCACATAACATTAAGAGTGCGAAACGCAAGGTTGAACGCGTAAGCCCTGAGGTATGGGACGTTCTTGAGGAAGTTATCAAGGAACACCCGGTATTGCTTAACCGTGCCCCGACGCTTCACAGACTAGGTATTCAAGCATTTGAACCTATCTTGGTTGAAGGCCGCGCTATTAAGCTGCACCCGCTCGTATGTACAGCGTACAACGCTGACTTCGATGGTGACCAAATGGCCGTTCACGTTCCGTTGTCTGCTGAAGCACAAGCGGAAGCTCGTTTGCTCATGCTTGCATCAGGCAACATCCTTAACCCGAAAGACGGCAAGCCGGTCGTTACTCCGTCTCAGGATATGGTTCTGGGAAGCTTCTACTTAACGATGGATAACAAAGAGGCTAAAGGCAGCGGTTCCGTATTCGGAACCATTAACGAAGCCATCTCTGCTTATCAGCGTGGTATAGTTTCCTTGCATGCCAGAATTTTCATTCCGGTGCGCGTTCTTAAGAAAGTTAATTTCACGGAGCAGCAGCAAAACTCGTTGCTCGTTACGACTGTTGGTAAAGTAATCTTCAACGAAATTTTCCCTGAGGATTTCCCTTATATCAACGAAGCAACGAAAACGAATCTGTTGCACGGTACACCTGATAAATATTTTGTTTACGAAAAAGGCGCTGATCTTCATAAATTTATGGACGCGATCAGTACGCCGGGTGCGGTAGGTAAGGACTATCTCGCATTAGTCATTGCAGAGTGCTTCCGTCAATACCACACAACGCTTACTGCGATGCTTCTTGACCGCATTAAGCAGCTTGGCTTCACTTACTCGACTAAGGCTGGTATTACGATCGGCGTAGCTGACGTTATCATTCCGAAAGAGAAAGACGAAATCATGAAGCTGTCCGATGAGAAGGTCGCTACCGTTATGACTCAATACCGTCGTGGTTTGATTACTAACGAAGAGCGTTATGACCGGATCATCAGCATTTGGAGTAAATGTAAAGACGAAATCACCGATGTTCTTATGAAATCGATGGATCGTTACAACAACATCATGCTCATGGTGGACTCCAAAGCACGGGGTAACAAATCGCAAATTACGCAGCTCGGCGGTATGCGTGGTCTGATGGCGAATCCATCGGGTCGTATTATCGAGTTGCCAATTAAATCGAACTTCCGCGAAGGTCTTACCGTCCTCGAGTACTTTATCTCGACTCACGGAGCGCGGAAGGGTTTGGCCGATACAGCGCTTCGGACAGCCGATTCCGGTTACTTGACTCGTCGACTTGTCGATGTTGCGCAAGACGTAATCGTGCGTGAAGAGGATTGCGGTACGGATAAAGGCTTCTCCGTTAGCAAAATTCAAGACGGTAAAGAGGTTATCGAAGATCTCTATGACCGTATTGAAGGCCGCTATGCGTTCGAAACGGTTCGTAATCCAAAAACAGGCGAAATTATCGTCAACCGCAGCGAGTTAATCGACTCGAACAAAGCGGATGCGATTATCGATGCTGGCGTTGAAAAGCTGCAAATCCGTTCCGTACTGAGCTGCCGTGCGCGTCATGGCGTATGTAAGATCTGTTACGGACGCAACCTGGCAACTGGTAAGCACGTTGAGATTGGGGAAGCGGTAGGTATTATCGCAGCTCAATCGATCGGGGAGCCAGGAACACAGCTGACAATGCGTACGTTCCATACGGGCGGCGTAGCCGGCGATGATATCACACAAGGTTTGCCGCGTATTCAAGAGTTGTTTGAGGCGCGTAATCCGAAAGGCCAAGCGATTATCTCCGAGCTTGACGGTGTGATCAAAGAAATCCGCGAAGCTAAGGACCGTCGTGAAATTGAGGTTCAAGGCGAAGCGGAATCCAAAGTATATGCCGTTACTTATGGTTCGCGTATCCGCGTAACGCAAGGGCAGCAAATCGAAGCCGGCGATGAGCTGACTGACGGTTCGATTGACCCTAAAGATATGCTGCGCATCAAAGGTATTCGTGGCGTTCAAAACTACATTTTGCAAGAAGTACAGCGCGTTTACCGGAACCAAGGGGTAGAAATCAATGACAAGCACGTTGAGGTCATGATTAAGCAAATGCTCCGTAAAATCCGTATCGTAGACGCAGGCGGTACAACTCTGCTTCCTGGCGCATTTGTTGACATTCATGAATATGAATCACAAAACCGCGCTGCGATCTTTGCAGACCTTGAACCTGCTGTCGCAAAACCTGTTTTGCTCGGTATTACGAAGGCATCGCTTGAAACGGATTCGTTCTTGTCAGCAGCTTCCTTCCAAGAAACAACTCGCGTATTGACGGATGCGGCTATTAAAGGCAAAGTTGACCAGTTGCTTGGACTCAAGGAAAATGTTATTATCGGTAAGTTGATTCCAGCTGGTACTGGAATGGCTCGTTACCGTAACATTCGCTTCGCTGGCCTTGAAGATGAAACCATTACTGTAGTAGAAGGCGAATTGGAAACGGAAGCTGTTACCGTCGACTAATCGTCGGGAACAGACATCGTTTCTATAAGCCGGACACTAACATAAACGAAAGAGCGTTACATCTTCCGCTTTCAATGGAAGCGGAGGATGACCGCTCTTTTGCATGTTTATAGTATGAGTTTTATTTACGAAATGTTTGCAAATGAATATCTTTAAAGTTTCTTGACACAATCACAGTGTAGGTGATACTATATCGAAGTGTGCCTAATTGTGTGATCGCTGAATGGAAGAATTGAAGGTGATTTTCATGCAATTCAAAGTCGGCGCTAAGCAGACGGCCAAGATGCTCGAGCAGCAAAGAGCTATTGAAGTCTATGTTGCAAGAGATGCAGATCCGAAGATGAAAGAGAAGATTGTTCATCTATGTGAGCGGGCGGGAGTTCCGGTTAAATGGACCGATACGATGGAAGAGCTCGGGGAAACCTGTGGCATCGATGTCGGGGCCGCAATGGCTGCGCTCGTAACCGAAGAAGAATAACGCAATAACCGTTTTTGTTAGTTGATTATTTTGCGATGATTGACTGGCGAAAACTTTTGTTTGTTCTTTAATGAACCGCCTGGATCTGTGGGCTTAAATTTAGGTAAAATGTCTACCATATTAAAGACATGAATATAGGGAAGGGGGTGGCAACATGCCAACAATTAACCAGCTAGTCCGTAAAGGACGCCAAGCGAAAGTCGTTAAATCGAAATCGCCGGCATTGCAAAAAGGTTTCAACGCATTGAAACGTGAAGCTACAAACATCAGCGCTCCTCAAAAACGCGGTGTGTGCACTCGTGTAGGTACTATGACTCCTAAGAAACCGAACTCCGCGCTTCGTAAGTATGCGCGTGTACGTCTAACTAACCGCGTAGAGGTTACAGCGTACATTCCGGGTATCGGACATAACCTGCAAGAGCACAGCGTTGTATTGATTCGTGGCGGACGGGTAAAAGACCTTCCAGGGGTTCGTTATCATATCGTTCGTGGCGCACTTGATACTGCAGGTGTTAACAATCGGAACCAATCTCGTTCCAAATACGGTACGAAACGTCCGAAAGTTAAAAAATAATTAGTATAGCCCTAACGGGTCATCGAAATGCTATAAAAAACGACTATTAGAAGAAAGGGGGACTTTCTCATGCCACGCAAAGGTCCTGTAACGAAACGCGATGTGCTTCCAGATCCGTTGTATAACAGCAAACTGGTAACACGCCTAATCAACCGTATTATGCTTGACGGTAAAAGAGGCGTTGCACAAACGCTATTGTATGATGCTTTCAAACTGATTCAAGAACGCACGGGTAAAGATCCGATGGAAGTGTTCGAAGCTGCTTTGAAAAATATTATGCCTGTACTTGAGGTTAAAGCTCGCCGTGTCGGCGGAGCAAACTATCAAGTACCTATCGAGGTTAAACCAGAGCGCCGTACGGCACTTGGTCTCCGTTGGCTCGTGAACTACTCACGTAACCGCGGTGAGAAAACGATGGAAGAGCGTTTAGCTGCTGAAATCACAGATGCTTCCAACAACACTGGCGCATCTGTTAAGAAGCGCGAAGACACTCACAAAATGGCTGAAGCAAACAAAGCGTTTGCTCACTACCGCTGGTAGAATCTTTACATTCGAAAGGAGACAATTTTATGTCAAGAGATTTCTCCTTGAAAAATACGCGTAACATCGGGATTATGGCGCATATTGACGCTGGTAAAACCACAACAACTGAACGGATCTTGTTCTACACGGGCCGTACACACAAAATCGGAGAGGTGCACGAAGGTGCAGCTACGATGGACTGGATGGAACAAGAACAAGAGCGCGGTATTACGATTACGTCTGCCGCGACAACCGCTCAATGGGATGGACACCGCATTAATATTATCGACACCCCGGGACACGTTGACTTCACAGTAGAAGTTGAACGTTCCCTGCGCGTATTGGACGGGGCCGTAGGCGTTTTCAGTGCAAAAGAAGGCGTTGAGCCGCAGTCTGAGACTGTATGGCGTCAGGCTGACCGTTATGGCGTACCACGGATTGCATACATCAACAAGATGGACATCATTGGCGCAGACTTCCTGAATGTTATTAAAGACATGCGTGAGCGTCTGCAAGCCAATGCTGTTGCAATCCAAATTCCGATCGGCGCTGAAAGTGATTTCGTAGGCGTTATCGATATTGTGGAGCGCGTAGCATATAAGTACAAAGATGATCTCGGTAAAGATCCTGAGAAAATCGAAATTCCTTCGGAGTACGCCGACCAAGTCGAAGAACTTCGTACGGAATTGATTGAGAAAGTTGCCGAGCTGGACGAAGACTTAACGATGAAATATCTGGAAGGCGAAGAAATCACAATTCCAGAAATCAAAGCTGCGCTCCGTAAGGGTGTTTGCGAAGTTAAAATCTTCCCAGTTATCGTTGGCTCCTCATACCGTAACAAAGGTGTTCAAATGATGTTGGATGCTGTTGTTGACTACCTTCCATCCCCACTTGACGTTCCTGCAATCAAAGGTACGCTTGAAGACGGAGAAGAAGGTGTGCGTCATTCATCAGATGAAGAGCCGTTCGCGGCACTTGCATTCAAAATCATGACTGACCCTTATGTTGGTAAATTGACGTTCTTCCGTGTGTATTCTGGCGTTCTTAAATCCGGTTCGTATGTTCTTAATGCAACTAAGAACAAACGTGAGCGTATTGGACGTATCCTTCAAATGCATGCTAACAGCCGTCAAGAAATTTCTGAAGTGTATTCAGGCGATATCGCTGCAGCAGTTGGTCTTAAAGACACAATTACGGGCGACACTCTATGTGATGAGAAAAACATTATCGTTCTTGAGTCCATGAACTTCCCAGAGCCGGTTATCTCGGTGGCTATCGAACCAAAAACGAAAGCTGACCAAGACAAACTAGGTATCGCAATCTCCAAATTGGCGGAGGAAGATCCTACTTTCCGTGCACATACAGACGAAGAAACAAACCAGACTATCATTTCTGGTATGGGTGAGCTTCACCTTGAGATTCTCGTTGACCGTATGTTCCGCGAATTCAAAGTTGAGACAAACGTTGGTAAACCGCAAGTTGCTTACCGTGAAACGTTCCGTCAAGCTGCGAAGGTTGAAGGTAAGTTCGTTCGTCAGTCCGGTGGTAAAGGTCAATTCGGTCATTGTTGGGTTGAGTTTTCGCCACTTGAGCCAGGTTCAGGCTTTATTTTCGAAAACAAAACAGTTGGTGGATCGATTCCTCGTGAATTTATCGCTCCTATCCAAGCTGGTATCGAAGAGTCAATGAAGAACGGTGTAGTAGCCGGCTTCCCGCTCGTTGATGTCAAAGCTGTTGTTGTTGACGGATCGTACCATGATGTTGACTCCTCGGAGATGGCGTTTAAAATTGCAGGTTCGATGGCGCTTAAAGCTGCCAAAGACAAATGTAAGCCAGTTCTTCTTGAGCCAATCATGAAGGTCGAAGTTACTGTTCCTGAAGAGTACATGGGCGATGTTATGGGTATGTTGAACTCCCGTCGTGGTCGTATCGAAGGTATGGATACTCGTGCAGGTGCACAAATTATCCGTGCTAAGGTACCTCTCTCCGAGATGTTTGGTTATTCCACAACACTACGTTCCGGTACACAAGGACGCGGCGTATTCTCGATGGAGCTTTCTCACTATGAAGAAGTTCCAAAATCGATCGCTGAAGAGATCGTTGCTAAGCACAAAGGCGAATAATCGCTTTTGTTCTTATAACCAATTGCTTTTGGCCGTCAGCTAAGTTTGCTTGCAAACCAGATGCCGGCCCACACATAAAAAATTCATGAAATATTGAGGAGGCTCAAGTTCAATGGCTAAGGCTAAATTTGAACGTAACAAACCGCACGTTAATATCGGTACTATCGGTCACGTCGACCACGGTAAAACGACTTTGACTGCAGCTATCACAACTGTACTTTCCAAAAAATACGGCGGTGCAGCAATCGCATTCGACCAAATCGATAAAGCTCCAGAAGAGCGCGAGCGCGGTATCACGATCTCGACAGCTCACGTTGAGTATGAGACGCCAGCTCGTCACTACGCACACGTTGACTGCCCAGGTCACGCCGACTACGTTAAAAACATGATCACTGGTGCTGCACAAATGGACGGAGCTATTCTTGTAGTATCCGCTACTGACGGCCCAATGCCACAAACTCGTGAGCACATCCTGCTTTCGAAACAAGTTGGCGTTCCTTACATCGTTGTATTCCTGAACAAATGCGACATGGTAGAAGACGAAGAGCTTCTTGAGCTTGTTGAAATGGAAGTTCGCGACCTTCTTTCCGAGTATGAGTTCCCAGGCGATGACACTCCAATCATCCGCGGTGCAGCTCGTGAAGCACTTGCTAACCCAGAAGGTCCTTGGGCTGACAAAATCGTTGAGCTTTTCGAGCAAGTGGATACTTATATCCCTACTCCTGAGCGCGACACAGCTAAGCCTTTCCTTATGCCTGTCGAGGACGTATTCACAATCACTGGCCGTGGTACAGTTGCTACAGGTCGCGTAGAGCGTGGCGTTATCAAAGTTGGCGACGAGGTAGAAATTATCGGTCTTGCTGAAGAATCCCGCAAATCGGTAGTAACAGGCGTTGAGATGTTCCGTAAATTGCTTGACTCCGCTCAAGCTGGTGACAACGTAGGCGCATTGCTTCGTGGTGTAGACCGCAGCAACATTGAGCGTGGA
The DNA here is from genome assembly GCA_035491515.1 of Candidatus Udaeobacter sp. Taxonomy (GTDB): domain Bacteria; phylum Bacillota; class Bacilli; order Paenibacillales; family Paenibacillaceae; genus Pristimantibacillus. The sequence continues at coordinate 7,951 of DATJKM010000168.1, forward strand.
CAAGTTTTGGCTAAACCGGGTTCGGTTAAACCACACACTAACTTCACTGCACAAATCTACGTTCTTACTAAAGAAGAGGGTGGCCGTCACAAGCCTTTCTTCACTGGCTACCGTCCACAGTTCTACTTCCGTACAACTGACGTAACAGGTATCATCAACCTGCCAGAAGGTACTGAAATGGTTATGCCTGGCGACAACATCACTGTAACGGTTGAGCTTATCGCTCCAATCGCTGTTGAAGAGGGAACTCGTTTCTCTATTCGTGAAGGCGGCCGTACAGTAGGCGCTGGCGCTGTAGCTTCTATCCAAAAATAATTGATGGCGGCTCTGGCCGCTATGCATAACAAAAGCCCTCACTCTTGTGAGGGCTTTTGATTTATATCCCGATTTTAAAGCTCAATCGTATTATTGACTTTTTTTTACAGTAGGCGAATGATTGACTGCATGCCTTAAGCGCATTTAATATTAGGGAATAGTTAAAAACAAGGTCGTCTTTGCTCGTTAAGATTCAGTCACTCACGTAAAGTCATTTGCTTTAATGAGAGAAAGCGATGATGCTTTACTGTATATGTTACTATAGAGCTCCATAATAAGACGGCCTAATCATGAGAGGGGTTTAATGGATGAACAGAAAGTTTTGGATTAGCCTTGCACTCGCTTCGGTTATGGTTATAACGGCAGCATGTGGTGCAAATACAGGTAAAACAGGATCGGATACGAACGGCAATACGGTTAATTCAGGCAGTGAAGCTGAAAAAACGTATACGATTGCCATTTCCCAAATTGTCGAGCATCCATCGCTCGATGCAACTCGCGAAGGCTTTATCGCTGCGCTTAAGGATGCCGGCATTGAAGAAGGCAAAAACCTAAAGATCGATTTCAACAACGCACAAGGCGATGCAGCAAATATTAAAACGATTTCGCAAAAAATCGCATCTAGCAAAAGTGATCTTGCTCTAGGGATCGCAACTCCGACTGCACAAAGTCTTGCAGATGATGTTAAGGACATGCCTGTATTATTTGCTGCGGTAACTGATCCGATCGATGCTGGTATCGTTACGCAATTGCAAGCGCCAGGCGGCAACATCACAGGTGCTTCAGATACAAACCCGGATGCGATTAAGCAAACGATGGATTTTATCGCTTCCCAGTTACCTGATGTAAAAAACGTAGGTCTCATTATTAATGAAGGTGAACAAAACGCTGTCGTGATGGGCAACATTGCCGAGGAAGCACTCGCCAAGCATGGAATTAAGCTTATTAAAGCCTCGGTAGCTAACTCTTCGGATGTTAAGCAGGCTGCAGATTCCTTAGTAGGCCGTGTAGATGCCATCTATATTACTTTGGATAACATGGTGGTTAGCGGCGTTGATGCGATCATCGAAGTAGCGAATAATAACGACATACCATTCTTCTCTGCTGATCGTGATACTGTAGAAAGAGGGGCATTCGCTGCTGTAGGCTTTAAATATTTTGATCACGGTTATGAAGTTGGCCAAATGGCTGTTGAAATCTTAAAAAATGGAAAAAACCCTGGCGATATGGATGTAACCGTTCCTCAGAAGCTTGATTTCATTTTCAATATGAAAGCAGCAGCTGAGCAAGGCATTACGGTTACTGACGAAATGAAAGCATTTGTAAAAGACCAACAAAATAACATCATCGAGTAAGTTCTATTTAATTAGTTTAAACTAATATGGAAAAGCATTCAGAGGGGTGATCGGGCTACTGGTTCACCCCTTTGTTATGATAAAAGGAGGTATGTCATTTGCTCGCATCTATGCAGGGAGCTGTTGAAAGCGGACTATTGTATGCGCTTATGGCACTTGGAGTTTATATAACGTTCCGGATTCTTGATTTTCCGGATTTAACGGTAGATGGCAGCTTTACTACAGGCGCAGCCATCGGTACGGTCTTGACGGTTAACGGCACAGCTCCTTGGCTGGCTGTATTATGCGCATTTGCAGGTGGAGCTATAGCGGGCACATGCACGGGGCTGCTTCATACTAAAGGTAAAATCAATGGGCTGCTGTCCGGCATTATTATGATGATTGCTCTGTATTCGATTAATCTTAGAATTATGGGTAAGCCCAATGTTTCTCTACGTGGGCAGGAGAACCTTTTTGCGGATGCATCGACACTCGTCCTTATGATTATTTTTGTAGTTGTGGTTAAGCTGGTGCTGGATTTGTTTTTCCGTACCGAAATCGGATTAAGTCTTCGGGCAACCGGCGATAACTCCCGTATGATCCGCAGCTTTGGTGCTAATACCGATATTACAACGATTTTCGGCATAGCTTTGTCGAATGCTCTTGTGGCGACTTCAGGGGCATTAGTTGCCCAGTACCAGAAATACGCTGATAACAGCATGGGAATAGGTATGATCGTAATTGGTCTCGCATCGGTCATTATCGGCGAAGCCATATTCGGTGCACGCACTATTTTTAGAGCTACTTTAGCTGTTGTTCTTGGATCTATTGTTTATCGGATTATTTATGCATTGGCTTTGCGGGTGGAATGGTTAGAGGCGCAGGACATGAAGCTGATTACAGCCGTTATTATTATTTTTGCATTGATTGTGCCTTCTGCACGCCGTCTATGGAGGCAAAAAAATATAGCGCGGAAGCGCACGGAAGAGATGATGGCTTCTATGGATAAAGTCCAGCCAGGAGGTGGACGCTAATGTTGGAAATTGCAAAAGTGTCCAAGCTGTTCAATCCAGGCACGGTGGATGAGAAGACGGCGCTCGTTGGCGCTAACCTTACGATGAAGCCGGGCGATTTTATAACGATTATCGGAAGTAACGGTGCAGGAAAATCAACCTTGATGAACATCATATCAGGTGTCATGAAGCCGGATGCGGGAGAAGTTCGGATTGACGGGCGTAATATCAGTCAGCTCAACGAGTATCAGCGCAGCCGTTGGATTGGGCGTGTATTTCAAGATCCGATGGCAGGTACGGCGCCTCGCATGTCAATTGAAGAAAATTTGGCGATTGCTTATGCACGAGGAAAGTCCCGCGGATTCTCATTTGGCGTGACCCGTGCGAAGCGTGCGATATTCAAGCAAGAGCTGCAGCGGCTTGGTATCGGCCTTGAAAACCGCCTTGGCGCTAAAGTAGGTTTATTGTCAGGCGGAGAGCGGCAAGCGCTAAGCTTGCTCATGGCTGCCTTTACAAGACCGCAGATACTGCTGCTGGATGAGCACACCGCGGCGCTTGACCCTGCCAGAGCGGAGCTCATAACTACGCTTACGGAAACTCTTGTCCGTGATATGAATTTGACGACCCTTATGGTTACTCACAATATGGAGCAGGCTATTCGTCTTGGCAACCGTTTAATTATGATGGACAAAGGACGGATCATTCTTGATGTGCCTGAAGAAAGCAAAAAAGATCTCTCCGTCGAACAACTGCTTGGCGAGTTCGAGCGAATTAGCGGTAAGAAGCTGGCTGACGATAGAATTGTTTTAGGCTAAAAGGAAATTGCAGAGCATGCAGCGACAGATGGAAATGAAGCTCCGTGCACTGCGAGTAAAGGGCTTCAAACTGTAAAAGTAAAAACGCAGCGACATTTGGTCGCTGCGTTTTTGTATGTAAATTGAACTCATGCAAATGGGATTAAAAGCTGACCGAGTCATGCTGGCGTTATTTGGGGGGTGTCTTTTCGCTCATTTGATGTTTATAATCAGTTAGCGCCCATTAAGTCCGTTATTATAATGGAGAGCTTCTAAATGCTTGTAATAAGGGACATAATGGGCCATATGTGAGCTTGAACAGCATAAAAGCTATGCTCATCGGTATGGCAAAAGCCAATTGAAGCGTCCTGGAGCGATATTTTTTGTCTACTTTAAAGTATTTGCAAAGAGACCAAACTTTATGTTGCATTTGCCTATTAGTTTCGGTATAATATTGACTGTTGGTCTGACGTTGCGATGATGTGAGAGGTTGCCGACACACCCGGCCCCTTTGCCATGGGGCATGTGCAGGGTTTTCTCACGGAGTATGTCCGATAATAAATTGGGCGAAAGAAGGAGGGATTTATATGGCAAAGCAAAAGATTCGTATCCGCTTGAAAGCATACGATCACAGAATTCTTGATCAATCCGCAGAGAAAATCGTTGAAACTGCAAAACGTTCCGGTGCAGGCGTATCCGGGCCGATTCCGTTGCCAACGGAAAAGCAAATCATCACCATTCTCCGTGCGGTACACAAGTACAAGGATTCCAGGGAGCAATTCGAACAACGCACTCATAAGCGTCTAATCGATATTGTTAACCCAACGCCGCAAACGGTTGATGCGTTGATGCGCCTGGATTTACCATCCGGTGTAGATATCGAAATCAAACTGTAATACCAGCATATGTGATTATAGAAAGGAAATGAGGTGTCAACATGAAAGGTATCTTAGGAAAAAAACTTGGTATGACTCAAGTGTTTACTGCTGAAGGTAACGTCGTTCCTGTAACGGTTATCGAGGCTGGACCTTGCGTAGTGCTTCAGAAGAAAGACCAAGAGAACGATGGCTACGAAGCTGTTCAATTCGGTTTCTCCGATAAGAAAGAAAGCAGATCGAACAAGCCAGAAGCTGGTCATGCGAAAAAAGCTAACACAACACCTAAGCGCTACGTTCGTGAAATTCGCGGAATTAACCTGGGTGATTATGAAGTTGGCCAACTAGTAAAAGCTGACCTATTCACAGAGGGCGAATTCGTTGACGTAACAGGTATTTCGAAAGGTAAAGGCTTTGCCGGCGTTATCAAACGTTGGGGACAAAGCACGGGTCCTATGTCTCACGGTTCCCGTTACCACCGTGGACCAGGTTCGATGGGTTCTATCCAAGCGAACCGTGTACCGAAGGGCAAACGCCTTCCAGGACATATGGGTCACGAAACAATTACGATTCAAAAGCTTGAAGTTATCCGTGTAGATACAGAACGTAACGTTCTTCTTGTTAAAGGTTCGATTCCGGGCCCTAAAAACGGATTTGTAAAAGTAAAACAAACAGTTAAGAAATAATTGCTCTTAAAGAAAGGAGGAACAGGAAATGCCTAAAGTAACAGTATATAACGTGAGCGGCGCGCAAGTGGGCGAACTGGAATTGGCTGAAACGGTTTTCGGTATTCAACCAAACGCACATGTCCTGCACAGTGCTGTTGTTAATCAACAAGCATCTGAGCGCTTCGGTAATCACAAAACTAAAGGACGCTCCGAAGTACGCGGTGGCGGTCGCAAGCCTTGGAAACAAAAAGGAACAGGCCGTGCTCGTCAAGGTAGCATTCGCTCCCCGCAATGGGTTGGCGGCGGTACAGTATTTGGACCGACTCCACGCACTTACGGATTCAAGCTTCCTAAGAAAGTTCGTCGTCTTGCAATTAAATCGGCATTGTCTTCGAAAGTGATCGCAAACGAGATTATCGTTTTGGATCAGTTGACACTTGCTACACCTAAGACGAAAGAATTCGCAGCAATCTTGAACAACCTTAAAGTCGGCCGCAAAGCTCTTGTAGTTACGGCTAACTATGAAGATAACGTTGCATTGTCTGCTCGCAACATTCCAGGTGTGAAATTCGTTGCAGCTGACGGCATTAATGTTCTGGATGTATTGGTGCATGACAACCTTGTCATCACTAAAGAAGCAGTAGAGAAAGTACAGGAGGTGCTTGCGTAATGAAAAATCCACGCGATATTATCAAGCGCCCGGTTATCACGGAACGTACGAGCGATTACATGGCTAACAAACGTTATGTGTTTGAAGTTGATCTTCGTTCGAACAAAACCGAAATCAAACTTGCAATTGAGCAAATCTTTAAAGTAAAAGTAACCGGCGTTAACACAATGCGTGTAGCGGGTAAACCAAAACGTTATGGTAAACATAGCGGATACAGACCAGATTGGAAAAAAGCGATCGTTCAACTGAGCGCTGACAGCAAAGAACTTGAATTCTTTGAAACGTCTGTTTAGAAAAGGAGGGAATCGAAGTGCCAATTAAAAAGTACAAACCGACATCTCCAGCTCGTCGTAACATGTCCGTCTCGACTTTCGAAGAGATCACGACAAGTACACCGGAGAAATCGTTGCTTGCTCCGCTTTTCAAAAAAGCTGGACGTAACAACCAAGGTAAAATTACGGTTCGTCACCATGGCGGCGGACACAAACGTAAATACCGTGTTATCGACTTCAAACGTACGAAAGACGGTATCGTTGGTAACGTAGCGACGATCGAATACGATCCGAACCGTTCATCCAACATCGCTTTGATCCATTACGTTGATGGTGAGAAAGCATATATCATCGCTCCGAAAGGCTTGAAAGTCGGAGATCAAGTAACTTCTGGACCAGCTTCTGATATTAAACCAGGCAACGCGTTGCCGCTTGTGAATATCCCAGTCGGTACAGTTATCCACAACATCGAATTGAAACCTGGCAAAGGCGGACAACTCGTTCGTGCAGCTGGAACTAGTGCTCAACTTCTTGGTAAAGAAGAAAACTACGTTTCCGTGCGTTTGTCTTCCGGTGAAGTTCGTCGTATTTTGAACACTTGCCGTGCAACAATCGGTTCAGTTGGTAACGAAGATCACGAACTCGTGAAAATCGGTAAAGCCGGCCGTAACCGTTGGCTCGGAAATCGTCCACAAGTACGTGGTGTTGTAATGAACCCTAACGATCACCCACACGGTGGTGGTGAAGGCCGTGCTCCAATCGGACGCAAATCGCCAATGTCGCCTTGGGGTAAACCAACTCTTGGTTACAAAACGCGTAAGAAGAAAAAAGCATCGAGCCAATATATTATTCGTCGTCGCACGAAGTAATAACCGCTTGATAAAATCCGCGTGATACGCAAGTATCGCTACCGCTCATGAAGGGAGGAACACAAATGGGTCGCAGTTTAAAGAAAGGTCCGTTTATTGACGGTTACCTGCTTAAAAAAGTCGAGGTATTGAACGAAACGGAGAAGAAAGTCGTTATCAAAACCTGGTCCCGCCGCTCGACCATTTTCCCGCAATTCATTGGTCACACGTTTGCAGTATATGACGGTCGCAAGCACGTGCCGGTATATGTAACGGAAGATATGGTTGGACACAAGCTTGGTGAGTTTGCACCAACTCGTACTTATAAAGGCCATGCTGGTGAAGACAAAAAAACGGGCAGACGTTAATTTGCCCTTAAATATCTCTAACTGAACGAGAGGAGGTTCCTACATGCCAGAAGCTAAAGCGCACGCTAAATTTATCCGTATTGCTCCCCGTAAAGCACAGCTTGTTGCGGATTTGATTCGCGGTAAACAAGTTGGCGAAGCAATCGCGATTTTGCGTCATACGCCTAAGTCTGCATCCCCAATTTTGGAGAAGCTGCTGAACTCTGCCATTGCTAACGCTGAGCATAACTATCAGCTTGACGTAAACAAATTGTTTATTTCTCAAGCGTTCGTTAACCAAGGGCCGACGATGAAACGTTTCCGTCCTCGTGCGATGGGTCGCGCAAGCCGGATCAATAAAAGAACCAGCCACATTACCTTGGTGGTATCTGAAAAATAAGGAGGGATTACGTGTGGGTCAAAAGGTAAATCCAGTAGGCTTCCGGGTCGGAGTTATCCGTGATTGGGAGTCCAAATGGTTCGCGGGCAAAGATTTCGGCGATCTTCTTATGGAAGACGTTAAAATCCGTGAATACTTGAAAAACAAGCTGAAAGACGCAGCAGTTTCTCATATCGAGATCGAACGTGCAGCTAACCGCGTGAACGTAACGATCCAAACCGCAAAACCAGGTATGGTTATTGGTAAAGGCGGTTCCGAAGTTGAAAACTTGCGTACTGAGCTTGGTAAAATCACAAAAGGCAAAAAAGTACACATCAACATCTCTGAAATCAAACATGCTGATCTTGACGCTATTCTTGTAGCTGAAAGCATCGCACAACAACTTGAGCGTCGTGTATCTTTCCGTCGCGCATTGAAGCAAGCAATTCAACGCTCCATGCGTTCAGGTGCTAAAGGGATCAAAACTGCAGTTAGCGGTCGTCTCGGTGGCGCGGAAATCGCACGTTCGGAAGGCTACAGCGAAGGAACAGTTCCACTTCATACGCTACGCGCTGATATTGATTACGGCACAGCAGAAGCGGCAACAACATACGGCCGTATCGGCGTAAAAGTATGGATCTATCGCGGCGAAGTCCTTCCGACTAAGAAGAAAGCTCCCCAGGAAGGAGGCAACTAATCATGTTGGTACCTAAACGTGTCAAACACCGCAAACAACAACGCGGTCATATGAAGGGTCGCGCTAAAGGCGGCACTACAGTAGCATTCGGCGAATTTGGTCTTCAAGCTCTAGAACCATCATGGATTACTAACCGTCAGATCGAAGCGGCTCGTATCGCTATGACTCGTTACATCAAACGTGGCGGTAAGGTTTGGATCAAAATTTTCCCTGCTAAACCAATTACTCAAAAGCCTCTTGAAGTGCGTATGGGTAGTGGTAAAGGTAACGTTGAAAAATGGGTAGCCGTAGTTAAACCAGGTAAAATCCTGTTTGAACTTGCTGGTGTATCCGAAGAAACCGCTCGTGAAGCGATGCGTCTTGCGGCTCATAAATTGCCTATCAAGACTAAATTCGTGAAACGTGAAGAAGTGGGTGGTGAAGCAAATGAAAGCTAGTGAATTTAGAAACCTAACCTCTGCTGAGCTTGAACAACAGGTCGCTGGTTTTAAAGAAGAGCTTTTCAATCTTCGTTTCCAACTGGCTACTGGCCAATTGGATAACCCGACTCGGATCCGTGATGTGCGTAAAGGAATCGCTCGTGCTAAAACGATTTTGCGTGAAAGAGAACTCGGAATTAGCAGCTAGTATATCCCTTACATGAATGCATAAACACGGCTGAAGGAAGGAGGAAGAACATGAGCGAACGCAATGCCCGCAAAGTTCAAATCGGCAAAGTGGTAAGCGACAAGATGGATAAAACAATCGTAGTTGCTGTTGAAACATACAAAAAACACGAATTGTACCATAAACGCATTAAATACACGAAAAAATTTAAAGCGCACGATGAAAATAACCAAGCGAAAATTGGCGACATCGTGAAAATCATGGAGACTCGTCCGCTATCGAAAGACAAGCGCTTCAGACTCGTTGAAGTTGTTGAAGTAGCTGTTATTATTTAATGAGCGTATGCAGTGTCTGAGCATTTTTCCGAAAGGAGGACGTTGAAATGATTCAACCATTTTCGCGCTTAGCGGTTGCTGACAACTCCGGCGCAAAACAATTGATGTGTATCCGTGTACTTGGTGGAACGGGACGTCGCGTTGGTCACATCGGCGATTTGATCGTTTGCTCAGTAAAACAAGCAACACCAGGCGGCGTTGTCAAAAAAGGTGACGTTGTTAAAGCGGTTATCGTTCGTACAAAGCGTTCGGTTCGTCGTAAAGACGGTTCGTACATCGCATTTGACGAGAACGCAGCTGTAATCGTTAAGGAAGACAAAAGCCCGCGCGGTACTCGTATCTTTGGACCTGTTGCCCGTGAGCTTCGCGATAAAGATTTCATGAAAATCGTATCGCTAGCACCAGAAGTAATCTAAGAACCCATATAAGCTTGAAAGCACAAGCGTGCAGGAGGTGTAACTCATGCCAAGGCTGAAAAAAATTCTCGAATCCCATAACAATAAATTGCACGTGAAAAAAGACGACACGGTTATCGTTATTACCGGTAAAGACAAAGGTAAGAAGGGCCGCGTTATCGCTGCGTATCCGCGTGAAAACCGCGTACTCGTAGAAGGTGTTAACACTGTTAAGAAACATACTCGTCCATCACAAGCTAATCCACAGGGCGGTATTATCGAACAAGAAGCGCCAATTCACGTTTCCAACGTTATGCACATCGATCCGAAGAGCGGTAAAGTAACACGTATCGGATACAAAGTGCTCGACAACGGCAAGAAAGTTCGGATCGCTAAACGTTCCGGAGAAGTAATCGACTAATCGTTACGGTAGGAAAGGAGGTCCATGATCAATGGCAGCAAGATTGAAAGGTCGTTTCTTAAACGAAATAACTCCTGCTCTTATGCAGAAGTTCAACTATACGTCTGTTATGCAAGTGCCGAAAATTGAGAAGGTAGTTATCAACATGGGGGTAGGCGAAGCGGTTTCCAATTCGAAAATCCTTGATGTAGCTGTTGAAGAACTACGTATCATTTCCGGTCAAAAACCAGTCGTTACTCGTGCGAAGAAGTCTATTGCAGGCTTCAAGCTTCGTGAGAACATGCCAATCGGGGTTAAAGTTACATTGCGCGGCGAGCGTATGTATCATTTCCTTGATAAACTGTTCAACATTTCTCTTCCGCGTGTACGTGACTTCCGCGGTGTATCGAACAAAGCTTTCGACGGTCGCGGTAACTATACGCTTGGCTTGAAAGAGCAATTGATATTCCCAGAGATCGAGTACGATAAAGTCGATAAAGTGCGCGGTATGGACATCGTCATCGTCACGACGGCAAAAACGGACGAAGAATCTCGTGAACTGCTGACCCAAATGGGCATGCCGTTTACGAAGTAATCCACTTTTAGGAGGTGTAATACCCAGTGGCAAAAACTTCGATGAAAGTGAAGCAACAACGCACACCGAAATTTAAAGTGCGCGCATATACGCGCTGTGAGCGTTGCGGCCGTCCGCATTCTGTTTTGCAAAAGTTTAAAATTTGCCGGATTTGTTTCCGTGAGTTAGCACATAAGGGCCAGATTCCTGGCGTTAAAAAAGCAAGCTGGTAATCAGCCTAGTTTGGGAAGGAGGTTAACACAATGGTTATGTCTGATCCGGTTGCAGATATGTTGACACGCATTCGCAACGCGAATGTCGTTCGTCACGAGACCGTGGAAATGCCCGCTTCGAAAATGAAGAAGCAAATCGCTGAGATTTTGAAGCGCGAGGGTTTTATCCGCGACGCTGAATATATCGAAGACAACAAACAAGGGATTATCCGTATTTTCTTGAAATACGGCCCTAACCAAGAACGCGTAATTACAGGTTTGAAACGTATTTCTAAACCAGGCCTTCGCGTTTATACACAATCAACTGAAATCCCTCGTGTACTCGGTGGACTTGGAATTGCAATTATTTCCACTTCCAAAGGGATTATGACTGATAAAGAAGCTCGTCAGGTTAAATCCGGCGGCGAAGTAGTTTGCTACGTTTGGTAAGTAACAAGTCACAAAGATAGGAGGTGTAACAATGTCCCGTATTGGTCGCAAACCAATCCAAGTGCCTAACGGCGTAACAATTAGCTTGGACAACACAGTTATTACTGTAAAAGGACCTAAAGGATCGCTTTCTCGTGAAATTCACAAAGATATGAAAGTGAATGTAACGGAAACGGAAATTCTAGTTGAACGTCCTTCCGATAATAAATTGCATCGTTCGTTGCACGGAACTACTCGCAGCATCATCGCTAACATGGTTAGCGGCGTTACAGAAGGCTTCTTCAAAAACTTGGAGCTAGTCGGCGTAGGTTACCGTGCAAACAAAACTGGTGATAAAATCGTTCTTAACGTTGGTTACTCTCACCCAGTCGAAATTGCTCCAGATAACGGCATCGAGTTTGAAGTACCTGCTAACACTAAGATTACTGTTCGCGGTATCGATAAAGAGCTCGTTGGCGCAACTGCAGCAAAAATTCGTTCCGTACGTGAACCAGAGCCGTATAAAGGTAAAGGTATCAAGTACGAAGGCGAGCGCATCATCCGTAAAGAAGGTAAAGCCGGTAAGAAAAAATAAGCAAACAGATCGTTTGCTTAAGATAGCGTCTTAAGGCATAAGGAAAGGAGTGAACTTTGAATGATTACGAAAGGCGACAAAAACAAGGCTCGTCTAAAAAGACACCTTCGTGTTCGTAAAAAAATTAACGGTACAGCTGCACGTCCGCGTCTATCTGTATTCCGTTCCTCCAAGCATATGTACGCACAATTGATCGACGATGTTGCAGGCGTAACAATCGTTTCTGCGTCCACACAGGACAAAGAATTGACTGAAGCAATTGGCAACGGTGGTAACATCGATGCAGCTAGCAAAGTCGGAGAATTGATTGCGAAACGCGCTCAAGCTAAGGGTGTATCCCAAGTAGTATTTGATCGCGGCGGTTACTTGTATCACGGCAGAATTCAGGCGCTTGCTAACGCAGCTCGCGAAGCTGGCCTAGAATTCTAATCGACTTTATTTATAAGGAGGTTAAACGACTTGCGTGTAGATCCAAATACGTTAGAACTGACTGAAAAAGTTGTTAATATCAATCGCGTATCTAAAGTTGTAAAAGGCGGACGCCGTTTCAGCTTTAGTGCACTTGTAGTAGTCGGCGACGGTAAAGGCTACGTTGGCGCAGGGATCGGTAAAGCAGGCGAAGTACCTGATGCTATCCGCAAAGGTATCGAAGATGCTAAGAAAAACCTGATCCATGTTCCAATCGTAGGAACGACTATTCCTCACCTTGTTCTCGGACATTTCGGCGCAGGTGAAGTTCTTCTGAAACCAGCTTCCGAAGGTACTGGCGTTATCGCCGGCGGCCCGGTTCGTGCAGTTCTTGAACTTGCTGGTGTCGGCGACATCTTGACGAAATCGCTAGGTTCTTCGAATTCCATGAATATGGTTAACGCAACGCTTGAAGGTCTTTCCCGTCTTAAACGCGTGGAAGATGTTGCAAAGCTACGTGGAAAAACAGTCGAAGAGCTGCTACGCTAAGGAGGGAAATAAGATGGCAAAATTGCAAATCACCCTCGTTCGCAGTTTAATCGGCCGCAACGAGAAACAACGTGCAACGGTTGAATCTTTCGGTCTTAAAAAGATTCGTCAGGCAGTTGTTTTGAACGATAGCCCAGCTATCCGCGGCATGGTTAATACTGTTAGCCACTTGGTAAAAGTAGAAGAAGTATAAGATAGATGGTTGTTCTAAGAAATAAATAAGGAGGTGCACGAACGATGAAATTGCATGAGTTAGCACCAGCACCAGGCTCAACCCAAGCGCCTAAGCGCAAAGGTCGCGGTATCGGTTCCGGTAACGGTAAAACGGCCGGTAAAGGTCACAAAGGTCAAAACGCTCGTTCCGGCGGCGGCGTTCGTCCTGGTTTCGAGGGCGGACAAAACCCTTTGTATCGTCGAGTGCCGAAACGCGGATTCAATAACGCTTTCCGCAAAGAGTACGCAATTGTTAACATTGAAGAACTAAATGCGTTTGCAGCAGGTACTGAAGTCACTCCAGAAGTCCTTATCGAGACTGGGATCGTTAAGAACCCGCTCGCAGGAATCAAAATTTTGGGCAATGGTGAAGTTAGCGTTACACTTACTGTAAAAGCAAACAAGTTCTCTCAATCTGCGGTAGAGAAAATCCAGGCTGCCGGCGGTAAAACCGAGGTGATCTAATTGTTCAAGACCGTATCCAATATTTGGAAAGTGGCGGATCTTCGTACAAGGATCCTCTTCACCCTTTTCATCCTACTAGTGTACCGTATCGGTTCCTTTATACCGGTACCTGGTGTAAACAAAGATGTGTTTAAGCAGGTTGATGCAGCCGGTGCGGATCTGTTCGGCTTGCTTAACACGTTTTCCGGCGGTGCTTTGTTCCAATTCTCCATTTTCGCAATCGGAATTACTCCTTACATTACAGCGTCGATTATCGTACAGCTGTTATCGATGGATGTTATTCCTAAATTTGCGGAATGGGCGAAGGAAGGCGAGAACGGTAAACGTAAACTCGCACAAATCACCCGTTATGGAACGATTGTTCTTGGTTTGATCCAAGGCTTTGCAACAGCAATCGGCTTTAACCGTCAATACGGTTACGAGATGGTTGTTGGAGCAACATTCGTTGACTACTTACTCATTGCAATCATCTTGACTGCAGGTACTGCTTTCTTGATGTGGCTCGGTGAGCAAATTACGGAAAAAGGAATTGGAAATGGTATTTCCATTCTTATCTTTGCAGCAATTGCAGCTGGTATTCCTGGACACATTCGTACGATCGTCGAAGATCAGTTCGTAGGTGCCCAAGATCAACTGTTCTTGAACATCATCAAAATGGTACTGATTCTGATTGCGATCATCGCGATCATTGTTGGTGTTATATTCGTACAACAAGGTATTCGTAAAATTCCGGTTCAATACGCTAAACGCGTAGTTGGACGGAAAATGTACGGTGGACAATCGACGCACATTCCGATGAAAGTGAACGGCGCTGGCGTTATCCCGGTCATTTTCGCGGTTTCACTTATCATGTTCCCGATTACGATTGCACAGTTCTGGTCTACTCAGGCCTGGGCAAAATGGATTATTGACAATATGAACTATGACAGACCGCTTGGTATGGTATTGTACGTATTGTTAATTATCGGTTTTACCTTCTTTTACACTTTCGTGCAAATTAATCCGGTGCAAATGGCTGATCAGATGAAGAAAAACGGTGGATACATTCCAGGTATTCGTCCAGGCAAGCCGACCTCGTCATACCTAACACGCGTTATGTCGCGTATTACGTTGACAGGTGCGATCTTCCTGGCTGTCATCTCTGTTCTTCCAGTGTTCTTCGGATCACTTGCTGGATTACCGCGCTCAGTGCAGCTAGGCGGCACTTCGTTGCTCATCGTTATCGGTGTTGCACTGGATACGATGAAGCAAATTGAGAGCCAGTTGATCAAACGCCATTACAAAGGGTTTATCAATAAATAACAATAGGTTCTGACCGGGCTTCCGCGTTCGTCAACTTGCGCTCTGCGGTAGCCCGCCCGAGCCTATTGTGCTTAAAGCGAGGAACTCAGCAATGAACATTTTATTCATGGGCCCTCCGGGAGCCGGTAAAGGTACACAAGCTGAACGGATCGTTGAAGAGTTCGGTATTCCGCATATTTCCACTGGCGATGCTTTCCGCCTCGCGATGAAACAAGGAACTGCACTCGGAATCAAAGCGAAGGAGTATGTCGACAAAGGCTTGCTCGTTCCCGATGAGATCACGAACGGTATTGTGAAAGAAAGACTTGAAGCAGACGATTGCAAAAATGGATTTCTACTCGACGGGTTTCCACGGACATTGCAGCAAGCTGAAGCGCTTGATGTTATGCTTTCGGAACTCGGCCGCAGTATCGACCATGTTGTAAATTTAAAGGTTGACCGCAGTTTGCTGCTTGCCCGCTTAACGGGCAGACGCATATCTAGAACGACAGGTACGACTTATCATGTAATCTTTAACCCACCTAAGGTCGAAGGTATTTGCGACAAGGACGGCGGGGAATTGTATCAGCGTTCTGATGATACAGAGGAAAAGGTAGGAACTCGTTTGGATGAATATACGTCCAAAACAGCGCCTTTACTCGATTACTACAATGCTAAAGGTCTCCTTCGCGAAGTCGACGGCGAGAAGGACATTGATGTTGTAACATCCGACATCGTTTCCTGCTTGCGAGGTTCATTGTAATGATTATTTGCAAATCCGATTCGGAGCTGCGATATATGAGGGAAGCTGGACGCATTGTTGCGGAAACGCATCGATTGATGTCGCAGGCTGTGAAACCAGGCATCACGACTCGTGAGCTTGACCAAATCGCTGAAGCGTACATTAAGAGTCAAAATGCGATTCCTTCCTTCAAAGGTTACAATGGTTTCCCTTCCAGCATTTGCGCTTCTGTGAATGACGAGCTGGTGCACGGCTTCCCAGGTTCACGCAAGTTGAACGAAGGCGATATAATTAGTATCGATATCGGTGCGCAGTTTGAAGGCTATCATGGAGACTCGGCTTGGACCTATGCGGTTGGAGCAGTGACCCCTGAAGTACAAAAGTTGCTTGACGTGACGGAGGCATCGCTATATGCAGGCCTTGCTCTCATCAAACCAGATATTAGACTATATACAATTTCGCATGCTATTCAGAAGGTAATTGAAGATGCAGGATTTTCCGTAGTAAGGGAATACGTAGGGCACGGAATCGGCGCGGACCTCCATGAGGAACCACAAATACCGAACTACGGCATACCGGACCGCGGGCCTCGTCTAAAGACCGGAATGGTGCTTGCAATCGAACCAATGGTTAATATCGGTGAACGATATGTCCGTACGCTAGAAGACAATTGGACGGTTGTAACGGAAGACGGCTCATGGTGCGCTCATTTCGAGCACACAGTAGCTGTTACAGAGGACGGCTTTGAAATATTGACCATTCTGCCGCAGCAGCCTTAAGCATGATGATGGATGCTCGTCCCCAGATTGGTCAGTTCGTCAAGGTGCTTCGGGGTAAGGATGAGGAAAGCTATGCTGTTATCCTGGCAATTATCGATGATCGATTCGTCATGATTGCCGACGGCCATAAGCGCCGATTCGATCAGCCGAAGAAAAAGAACGTTCTACATCTCGAGTTACAGCCTGCAATTAGTCCGGAGGTTTCAAGCAGCTTGCAAGAAACCGGCAGGGTGACCAATGCAAAGTTACGTTATGCAATTCAGAAGTTCGCACATGCGAAAGGAGAATGACGGTTGGCTAAGGAAGACATCATTGAGGTCGAAGGTACGGTTATAGAGCCGTTGCCGAATGCCACGTTCAAGGTGGAGCTGGAGAACGGTCATCAAATTCTCGCACATGTTTCCGGTAAGCTCAGAATGCACTTTATCCGCATCCTGACAGGAGACAAGGTGGTTATACAGTTATCGCCTTATGACTTATCAAAAGGGCGCATCACCTATCGTAAGTAAGCTGTGCAGCAGCTTGCTCACGAAAGATTCGGGAGGTAATCACAATGAAGGTTAGACCTTCGGTAAAGCCGATCTGCGAAAAATGCAAAGTCATTCGTCGCAAAGGCAACGTTATGGTGATTTGTGAAAATCCGAAACACAAACAAAAACAAGGATAGAAGGAGGGGAATATAGCCTATGGCACGTATAGCTGGTGTAGACTTGCCGCGTGATAAACGCGTCGAAATCGCCCTGACATACATTTTCGGTATCGGCAAAACAACGTCGCAAAAACTTTTGAATGCAGCTGAAGTTAACTTCGACACTCGTGTTCGCGATTTGACAGAAGACGAATTGGCTCGCCTGCGCGAAGCAATTGACAAATCTGTTAAAGTAGAAGGCGACTTGCGTCGTGAAATTTCACTTAACATTAAGCGTCTGACTGAAATCGGATGCTACCGTGGTCTTCGTCACCGTCGTGGCTTGCCTGTTCGCGGTCAACGCACGAAAACGAATGCACGTACGCGTAAAGGTCCTCGTCGGACTGTAGCTAACAAGAAGAAATAAGAAGGGAGGATAATGGACAATGGCTAAACCAAAAAAAGTCGTTCGTACGAAACGTCGCGACCGGAAAAATATTGAGACTGGCGTTGCGCATATTCGCTCGACTTTCAACAATACGATCGTTACGATCACGGATCCGCACGGTAATGCGATTTCATGGGCAAGCTCCGGTAACATGGGCTTCAAAGGCTCACGTAAGAGCACGCCTTTCGCAGCTCAAATGGCTGCTGAAACAGCTGCGAAAGCAGCAATGGAGCATGGCATGAGAACCGTCGAAGTGATGGTAAAAGGACCAGGCGCTGGCCGCGAAGCTGCGATTCGTTCGCTTCAAGCTGCTGGGTTGGAAGTTAACCTCATTAAAGACGTAACACCAGTTCCTCACAACGGATGCCGTCCGCCGAAACGTCGTCGCGTATAGTTGGATCCGATGTGGTATCAAATAACAACAACTTGTGAATAATGGTTGTGAAGGTTTGGCATACTACAAGATTTGACTTAAACTAACGTTAAGGTAACGGAGCGACGTTTTAAGGAGGATACTATTAGTGATTGAGATCGAAAAGCCGAAAATCGAGACCGTAGAACTGAATGATGAGGGAACTTACGGACGTTTTGTCGTCGAGCCGCTTGAACGCGGATATGGCACGACGCTTGGAAATTCGCTTCGCCGAATTTTGTTGTCGTCGTTGCCGGGTGCAGCAGTAACCTCGGTTCAAATCGATGGAGTGCTTCACGAGTTCTCTACGGTTCCCGGAGTGATTGAGGATGTTACCGAGATCATTTTGAACCTGAAGGGCCTCTCGTTGAAAATCCACTCCGATGAAGAAAAGGTGTTGGAAATCGACGCGGATGGCGAAGGGAATGTTACAGCGGGCGACATTCGAGCGGACAGCGATGTCGAGATTTTAAGCCCTGATCTTCACATCGCAACCTTGGCCTCCGGCGCGCGGCTCCATATGCGGGTTTTTGCTAATCGGGGACGCGGTTACGTGCAAGCGGACCGCAACAAGAAGGACGAACAACCGATTGGGGTAATACCCGTTGATTCGATATACACGCCAATTACTCGTGTAAATTACAGCGTAGAAAATACGCGTGTTGGTCAAGTAACGAACTATGACAAGCTAACGCTTGAAGTTTGGACTGACGGCAGTATTAGACCGGAAGAGGCAGTTAGCCTCGGCGCTAAAATTTTGACCGAGCATTTGGACTTGTTCGTTGGATTAACCGATGAAGCCAAAGACGCGGAAATTATGGTTGAGAAGGAAGAAGATAAGAAAGAGAAAGTTCTGGAGATGACGATCGAGGAGCTTGATCTTTCCGTCCGTTCTTACAACTGCTTGAAGCGCGCTGGCATCAACACCGTTCAAGAGCTGATCACGAAATCCGAAGAGGACATGATGAAGGTTCGTAACTTGGGCCGTAAATCACTCGAGGAAGTTCAAGAGAAGCTTGAAGAGCTCGGTTTGGGCCTTCGCATGGAAGAGTAGAAACCAACTAGTGTAGACAAAAGAGCAAGGGAGGGGAAAACAAGATGGCATATCAAAAATTAGGACGTGACGCTAGTGCGCGGAAAGCTTTGTTCCGTGACCTCGTTACTGACTTGTTCCTTTATGAGCGTATTCAAACGACTGAAGCAAAAGCGAAAGAAGTTCGTTCTATCGCTGAGAAGCTAATCACCAAAGCTAAGAAAGGTGATCTTTCTGCTCGTCGTCAAGTAGCTGCTTATGTACGTCGCGAATCCGTTGACGGACAACAAGACGCTATTCAAAAGCTGTTCTCCGAACTGGCTAGCCGTTACTCGGAGCGCGCAGGCGGATACACGCGTATTCTAAAACTAGGACCCCGTCGCGGCGATGCTGCGCCTATGGTTTACCTGGAATTGGTTGACCGCGCGTAGTAGCAAGATAATCGAAAAGGTATAAGCTTGTCCACAGCGTTAAACCTTGTCCAAGCTTATACGTAGAGAAAAGGGTGGACCCTTGCGGCCACCTTTTTTTATTTGCTGTTCAGTGCTGCTGCTTTAAAGCTGCCTGCTTGCAGGAGCTGATCTGTTCATTGGCCTGTTTCGTCTAACGCATAAGCTTCCACGAGGCCGTATAAGCGGCTGTAGTGGACGAAAGCGGCTGTTACAGGTAAAAGTGACCAGGGAGCGACAGATGAGCTTGTGCGGCACCTCCCAGGTGTCCAGAGGGCGGAAGTCCTCGAAGTCTTCCTTATAAAGGGGATGTAGGGGCTTAGGAATCCCTTTAGTTAAAGGGGGGAACAGGTTGAGGAATATTTGCGTAAAGGTCAGCTACGACGGGGCCGGCTTCAACGGTTTTCAAACGCAGCCATACGGCAGAACGGTTCAGGGTGAAATAGAGAAGGCCATTAAGAAGCTTACGGGCGAGACGACCATTATTATCGGTTCGGGACGCACGGATGCGGGAGTGCACGCGCAGGGGCAGATGTTCAATTTCTACACGGAGTCTACGATTCCGACGGAAAGATGGGCGATCGCGCTTAATACGCGATTACCGAAGGACATCGTCATCATCGAAGCATTCGACGTGCCGGAGCATTTTCATGCGAGAAGATCCGCAAAACGCAAAACGTATCGCTATACGATAGATACCGGAAAGTTTCCTGACGTATTTGGACGACAGTACCGCTTTCATCATCCGACGCCGCTTGATGTTGAGGCGATGCGGGAGGGGTTACGCTTCCTTATTGGCGAGCATGACTTTACCTCGTTTACATCGATACATTCAACCAAGCCTCATCATATTCGCACGATCTATGAAGCAGACTTTGTGCAGGAAGGCCCGATCGTGCATATGTACGTGACAGGCAACGGTTTTTTGTACAATATGGTTCGAGTTATTATGGGAACTTTACTATGGGTTGGCGAAGGGAAATTGGCATCATCTGAGATAAAAAGCATCCTCGAGGGACGAAATCGCTCTCTCGCTGGTCCTACGGCAATGCCGCATGGATTGATGCTGATAGATGTTGACTATTCCGGCGAAAAACAGGAATAAACCACTATAAATTACTTGCACTTAACTATACTTTATAGTAGAATATAACTTGTGCTTTCGAAGTGGCTAACCCACAGCCCCGACTGAGATCGTCACAAACTTGGCAATCAACAATGAATAAACAAACCAACGTTTACGTTGTTATAAAAAAGATTAATGTATGTAATTAAGGAGGATCATCCATGCGTACCACCTATATGGCTAAATCAACTGAAGTTGATCGTAAATGGTTCGTCGTTGATGCGGAAGGCAAAACGCTTGGCCGTTTGGCGAGTGAAGTAGCTGCCCTGATCCGCGGCAAGCACAAACCGACATTTACGCCACATGTTGATACAGGCGATTTCGTTGTTGTTATCAACGCTGAAAAAATCCATCTGACAGGTAAAAAAATGTCAGACAAAATTTACTACCGTCACTCCATGTACTCCGGTGGCTTGAAAGCTACTCCGGCACAAGAGATGATCAAAAACAAGCCAGAGCGCGTTATCGAGCTGGCTGTACACGGCATGTTGCCTAAGAACCGTCTTGGCGACAAAATGAAGCTTAAACTTAAAGTATACGCAGGTGCGGAACATCCACATCAAGCACAAAACCCTGAAGTTTACGAACTTCGCGGGTAATAAAGAGGAGGACAAGTTTCATGGCTCAAGTGCAATACTATGGAACCGGTCGTCGTAAACACTCTGTTGCACGTGTACGTCTTGTGCCGGGTGAAGGACGAATCATTATTAACAAACGCGACCTTAATGAATATTTCGGTTTGGAAACGCTGAAACTGATCGTAAAACAACCGCTTAACCTTACTGACACATTGTCGAAATACGATGTGCTTGTAATCGCTAACGGCGGCGGTATGTCCGGTCAAGCAGGCGCTATCCGTCACGGTATTTCCCGTGCTCTGCTTAAAGCAGACCCTGAATTCCGTCCGGCTCTAAAACGTGCAGGCTTCCTGACACGTGATCCGCGTATGAAAGAACGTAAAAAATACGGTCTTAAAGCGGCTCGTCGCGCTCCACAATTCTCGAAACGTTAATATGTATACGACAAATGCCTTCTCTGCCAACCAGAGAAGGCATTTTTTGTGTCAGAATTAAAAATTCCAAAAACTTTATTTCATTTTGGTGTAAACTTAATATTGAACATTGACCGCGCAGGACGTATAATTTTATTACAGACTAACTTACTAGGATTTAAAAACGGAGGGGTATAAACATGAACCTTTTTGAAAAAGAAGCACTCATCAAGCAAAAGGAAGTTGAGCTCGAGAACGCAACACCGGAAGAAATTATTGCGTTTGCAGTCGAAACTTTCCCTAATATCACATTCGCATGCAGCTTCGGAGCAGAGGATGTCGTGCTAGTTGACATGCTGCAAAAAATCAGCCCGAAAACGGATATTTTCTATTTGGATACCGATTTTCATTTCAAGGAAACCTATGAGACGCGCGACCGTATGGCAGAGCGTTACCCGGGTATTCCTTTCGTTGAAGTAAAGCCTGAAATTACGCCCGAGGAGCAGGCAGCGCAGTTTGGCGAAGAGCTGTGGAAATCCGATGCGAACGCATGCTGCAACATCCGTAAGGTAAAGCCTTTGACTAATATTTTGTCCAAATATGATGCTTGGATTACCGGTATCCGCCGTGATCAAGCTCCTACGCGTGCAAATTCCAAAAAAATTGAGTACGATACAAAATTCGGACTCGTCAAATTCAATCCAATCGCTCATTGGACAAATGAAGATGTGTGGAATTACATCCGTGAGAATGATGTTATTTATAATCCGCTGCATGATCAAAACTACCCGAGCATCGGCTGCGAGCAATGCACGCGTAAAGTAATGCCAGGTGAAGATCCGCGTGCGGGTCGTTGGTCCGGACAAGAAAAAACAGAATGCGGATTGCATAAATAAGCTGCTATAAGCAACTTTAGGAGGATATTACACAAATGAGTCAAATTCTACCGCACGGCGGCGTACTGGTTAACCGTGTCGCTACCGGCGAACAACGTGAAGCATTACTGGCTGAAGCAAAAGCATTGAAATCGATCACGATCAACACTTGGGCCATTTCTGACCTTGATTTGATCGGCGTAGGCGCATTCTCCCCATTGACCGGCTTTATGAACGAAGCGGATTATCAATCGGTTGTGAAAGACATGCGTCTTGCGAATGGATTGGTATGGAGCATTCCGATTACTCTTGCCGTAGAAGAAGCGAAAGCGGCTGAATTTTCCGTTGGCGAACGCGCGGCGCTAGTCGGCGAAGACGGCGTAATTTACGCGGTTATCAATATCGACAGCATTTATACCGTTGATCATAAGATTGAAGCAGTCAACGTTTTCAAAACGGACGATCTGGAGCATCCGGGTGTTCAAAAGCTGTTTGCACGTTCGACGACAAACGTAGGCGGCGAAATTACGGTATTGAACCGTCCGCAGCCTGAGAAGTTCGAAGAGTTTTATTTTGACCCGTCGGAAACCCGCCGTATTTTTGCAGAGAAGGGCTGGAAAACAATCGTTGGCTTCCAAACGCGTAATCCGGTTCATCGCGCGCATGAATACATTCAGAAGACGGCAATGGAAATCGTTGATGCGTTGTTCCTTAACCCGCTCGTCGGCGAAACGAAATCGGATGACGTTCCTGCGAACGTACGGATGAAGAGCTACCTTGCGTTGCTTGACAACTACTATCCGAAAGATCGTGTATTCCTTGGCGTATTCCCGGCTGCTATGCGTTATGCTGGACCTCGTGAAGCGATTTTCCACGCGCTTGTCCGCAAAAACTATGGCTGTTCGCACTTTATCGTAGGCCGCGATCACGCTGGCGTAGGCGATTACTACGGTACTTACGAAGCGCAGGATCTGCTCAAAACGATTCCGGCAGCAGATCTCGGTATAACACCGCTCTTCTTCGAACACAGCTTTTTCTGCACGAAGTGCGGCAACATGGCAACATCAAAAACTTGTCCGCATGACAAGGAGCATCACTTGACGCTGTCGGGTACGAAGGTTCGCGCATTGCTGCGTGACGGCGTTTGCCCGCCGCCTGAGTTCTCCCGTCCAGAGGTTGCTAAAATTCTTATCGAAGGTATGTCCGAGCAGCCGGTAGGCTAATTCAAATACTTTCTTACAGGATTGTCTCATAAACGACCATCTCGTCCCATATAAATGAAAGTGTGCCTTTGGCTTATTTAGAGCCAAGTGATGCCGCTTATTCATTTGATGGAGAACGGGGTGGTTTTTTTATGCGCCGAATCGGCCGGCATGTAGTCATTTGGTTGACGTATAAAGGAGTAATCCGAATCGGAATCGGAGTGCTCGTAGTTGTATTGACTGGCTTGGTGCTCACTCATTCGATGCCATCGACAAAAACGTGGTCCTATTGGACGCTGCCGTTGTCCGGGAAGACGATCGCGATTGATGCCGGTCATGGCGGAGTGGACGGAGGCGCGGTCAGCAAGCAGGGGGTTATTGAAAAGGATTTGAATTTGGCCATAGCGCTTTATTTACGCGATTATTTGCAGCAGGCCGGGGCAATCGTTGTTATGACGAGAGAAGGCGACTACGATCTCGCTACGGGTGACGCTAGAGCTTACAGTAAGCGCAAGACGGAGGATTTGAAGCGGAGGGTTGCAATTATTAAGGAAAGCAAACCGGCAGCCGTTATAAGCATACATATGAACAGCATACCGTCAACCAAGTGGTCAGGCGCGCAAACCTTCTTTCACCCCGCGAACCATCCGGATAACCGTATTCTCGCTACCTTCATACAAGATGAGATTAAGCGCAATTTGGAAAATACGACCCGGGTAGCCGCCACGGTCAAGGATGTGTATGTGCTGAAGGCGATTAACAATATACCGGCGGCTTTGGTTGAAGTCGGCTTTTTGTCTAATCCGGGCGAATCTCAGCGGTTAGCTGATGCCGAGTACCAAAGTCAGGTGGCCGCTTCGATATATAATGGCGTATTGAGATATACCGCAGGGGAGAAGCTGAGCGGCAGTATGATGCAGGATGAAATGACGACTAAGTAAACAGTCATTGGAAAAGCGCAGCAGCTTGTCAGCGAATGACTTGGTTGACCGGCTTACTGTGCTATAATGACAATTAAATAGCATTGATTACATAAAGGTGGGACATATACTATGTTGACACGCGAGCAAGTGATAGAGGCCGTCGAATCCGTGACGGCGCAGCACAAAGCGGATGAGATAACCATCCGCGATGTAATGGTTCGGGACCGTCAAGTTTCGATGACGGTCCTTGGGGCTAGCGCGGCTGCGCAGCCCGCGCTGGAAGCCTCGCTCCGCGAGGCTCTGGCGCGCCTGGGCAGCGAAACCGTGCACTTCCGGTTTCGGGCCGAGGCAGCGCCAGCCGCGGGCGCAGGCGCGTCTACGCCGCCGCCTGCGGCAGCTAAAGCGGCGGCCGCGGCTAGCGCCGGCGCCGGCAAGGCTGGCGGCCCCGCGCCCGTACAGGGCCACGGGGCGGGCCTTGCCAATCCGCTGCTGGATCCTCGCAACGGTGTGCAGTTCATCGCCGTCGCCAGCGGCAAAGGCGGCGTCGGCAAATCGACGGTGACCGTCAATCTGGCGGTTGCCTTAGCCCGCAGGGGCAAGCACGTCGGCATTATCGATGCCGACATCTATGGCTTCAGCGTTCCCGATATGATGGGAATCGAGGAACGCCCGGAAGTGGTGAATGAACGGGTAATCCCGATCGAGAAGTTCGGCGTAAAGGTCATGTCGATGGGGTTTTTCGTCGAAGACAACAGCCCGATCGTATGGCGCGGACCGATGCTCGGCAAAATGCTGCGCAACTTTTTCCAAGAGATCGAATGGGGCGAGCTTGACTACTTGCTGCTTGATCTGCCGCCGGGAACGGGAGACGTCGCGCTTGACGTACACCAGATCATTCCGCAAAGCAAAGAAATTATCGTAACAACGCCGCATGCCACGGCTGCTTTTGTAGCGGCAAGGGCAGGTGCTATGGCAATCAAGACCGAGCATGAGATTATCGGAATCGTCGAAAACATGTCCTATTACGTGTCTACGACATCCGGCGAGAAGGAATATGTATTTGGTCGCGGTGGAGGCGCTCGCCTTGCAGAGACGCTTCACGCTGACCTGCTCGCGCA
Organism: Candidatus Udaeobacter sp.; assembly: GCA_035491515.1. Taxonomy (GTDB): domain Bacteria; phylum Bacillota; class Bacilli; order Paenibacillales; family Paenibacillaceae; genus Pristimantibacillus. The sequence goes on from DATJKM010000168.1 coordinate 33,351, forward strand.
AATTCCGTTAGGCGCGCCCGACAACCATGTGTCTGAGCCTGACTTTGCACCATCCGTCTACAAAGAGGATACTGAAACAGGTAAGCTTTACTTGGAATTGGCGGATCGCGTCCTAAGCAAATGCGGCGGCTAATGACTGAGTAATAACAGCACAGGGATCTAACAGTAAGAAGCCCGAACGATTGTCCGCGGCAGCATACAGCGGACAATCTGTTCAGGCTTTTTTTACTCTACAACGATAAAATGTTAAATGAGCTACATGCCGGAATCGCTTTGTTCCTGATCTCCGCTGGAATCATCGCCCTGATCTGATTCTTCATCCGACTGCTGTTCATCCTCGCCGGATTCCTCTTTCTTCTTATCGACTTTCTCGGTAGGATTCGGTTTAAGCTCCTCCTGAACCGCTTTTTTCATCAGTTCAAGTACTTCTAGCCTAAATAACGGATTTTGCATGGATTCCTGCATAAGAGACATGACTTGCTTGCGATATTGCGTGCTTTGCAGCACTTCAAGAATCATTTTGTCCATTTCCGGATTTTTCATCACTTTAATTAATTCAGCTTGATACGAGGGATCTTTTATCAATTCCTTGTGAATTTCTTTATTTTGCTTGTTAACTGCTTTTGCAAATTCCCCCGCGAAACGGGGATCGACCATGAGCTTCTTAATGACCTTATCGTATTGAGGAGACACAAGCACATCCTTGACCGCGATACGTACTTCCTCCTGATCTTGCACCGATAACAGCTTTGATGTCTGGCCGGTGTAGCCGGACATTTGCTGCGACGACTCCTGTAAGGCCTTTTGAGCGTCTTCCGTCTTAAGAATATCAATAACCATCGATTTTAAATCTTTGTAGCTGACCTGCTCATTTCCTCCTGACGACTCGGCACCGCAGCTTGTAAGAACAAACATCAATGCTGAGATTACCGACAATAAAGCCCACCTTCTACGCATTCTTCGCATGCTCCCTTCTATGTCAGTGCTGCTGTATTCCATGAGGATAAACAAATCGTTCTAAAATTGATGAATCATGATCTTATTATGCTCATTGTTCACCGTATTATCATGGTGAGCCGTTAGCTTTTTGTTGTGAACGTGGTAAAATAAAGGGTAATGCGGAAGCAATTTATCGCCGCTATCGGTATTCAGGGGGATAATGAACGTGAATTTAAAAAAGTGGTTCTTTTTATTTTGGAGCGGCATGGTTGTCGGGGCGCTCGCTTGCGTGGTAACCGGGGCGGTCATGGCTTGGGTTGATCCGGAGTTCGGCTTTTTAGGTTTTAAAGCGGTCGGATTTAATGCATTAATGATGGCCTTGGTCGGTTTAATGATCGGTGCCTTTAGTCAAATGGGCTTTTTCGCTTATTTAACTTTAAACTATATCGCCCTTAGCGTATTCGGCAAAAAATATTTGTGGAACGCCCTGCAGGGCTACACGACAGTATTCGCAGCTGTGGGACTTGGCTATTTGTTATACGAGCAGCGCATGAATAATTGGTTTTTCTGGACGCTGCCGTCCGTATTGCTCATTCTTTCAGCTGTTGTGTCTTGGTTTAAGGTTAAGCAAACGAACAAAACAGCATTAGTTCCAACGATGTTTCTCATGTTTGTCATTACATTTATCGAAGCATGGCCTGCGCTGCAGGGGGAAACGAACGTTTCCGCCATTATATTTATGATGGTTCCATTATTCGTTTGCAATGCGTACCAAATTATGATGATGCATCGCCTGGTCAAAAAAGAAAAAACCGACTCCGCAGGAATCGCTGCAAAGCCGGTCGTATAGCTTAGTAATCTAATTCGGCGGCATCGAGCTGCGGGAATGTAGACGTCGTCTTATCCTGCACAGCTTTGCCGTCGATTTCTGTTTGTGTGATCAGATCGGTTACGGTTACGAAATCGTAGCCTTTTTCACGGAGCTGGTCAATGACTACCGGCAAGGCTTCATGCGTTTGCTTAACGGAATCGCTTGCGTGGAACAAAATAATATCGCCAGGGTGGGCGCGCGTAACGACCCGGTTAATAATTTTTTCTGTGCCGATGTTCATCCAATCGAGTGAATCGGTATCCCATTGGATGACCTTATATTGAAGCTCTTCAGCAATACGCAGTACCCGTTTGTCAAAATCGCCGTTAGGAAGTCGGATCAAATTCGGCTGTTTTCCGGTCACGTCGGATAAAATGGTATGTGCAGTCATTATTTGCTTGCGAATTTCTTCATCGCTAAGCTTGCTGTAATTATCATGCTTGTGGCCATGGCTGCCAATTTCATAACCGGCTTCTTGAATTTTTTTGACGATTTCGGGATGGGATTGGGTCCAAGGTGAGGATAAGAAGAAGGTAGCCTGCTTAATATTCTTTTCTTTTAGCACATTAAGAATAGGCTCTGTACGTTTCTCTCCCCAGCTGATGTCAAAGGTAAGGGCAACAACCTTTTTGTCAGTGGGTACACTGTAGATGGCAGCGGGCTGCTGCGGAGCGAACACCGTGATGTTGTCCCGTTCGGCATAAATGATACCGATGGAAAATACAACCGCGATGGCAATCAGAAAATACCTTTTCAGCTTACGTCCGTTCAAAACATAAAAAACGTTCATCGGGAAGGGCACTCCTCTCTAATGGAAGCTTGTACAAAGATAAGAAAGTATAAATCCGACCTTTATACTTCGCTTATCTTTTTACCGCGAAACGAGCCTTTGCCTCCATGGAAGGCTGCAGTCATTTACGCTTGTAGTACAATCTATGCTCGTACAACAAAGATATTCATCCATGTTGAGAAACTTATATGCTACGGAGGAGAATAAAATGTTTAAATGGCGGTTGATTTGGGACCATTTCAAGCAAATGAATCCTTATATCGCGTTTGGCTCTATATTGTTTTTAGCAGGCATGGTCATCGGAGGAACGAACCCGGCGTTTAAATCATTTCTGCAAGAGCAGCTTCAGGGATTAGGGCAGCTCAAAGATATAATCGATAATTCAAGTAACCCAACCTTAATGATGATTATTATTATTTTTCTGAATAACGCGATTAAATCCATACTGGTTATTTACCTAGGTGCTTTGTTCGGAATTCTGCCATTCCTTTTCCTTGTCGTGAACGGGATGCTGATCGGTTATTTGTTGAAGACGAGCGCAGAGCTGCATGGCGGCGGATATGTGATGGAGGTTATTTTAAAAGGGCTGCTGCCGCACGGTATCTTGGAAATTCCGGCCATTATTATAGCTTGTGCGTACGGCATGCGTTTTGGAGTGCTCGTGTTTAAAGCGGGAGGCTCCCTTATATTCGCCAGAACTTCGTCAGCCAGGTTAAGCGGAGAGCTTGAAAGCTTTGTTGTCCGTACCGTTCCGGTAATGGTTATTTTGACGATATTACTGCTTATTGCATCAGTTATCGAAAGCACAATTACAACATGGTTAATAGGAATGTAATAAATTTTCCAATATTTGAGCATAACAGTAAAGCAGTGTCGAAACGCATTAGCGTGAGACGTTGCTTTTTGTTCGTTATGAATGGTCTAGTTGCGCTTTACAACTAAAGGAGGTCACTCACGGCTATGCTCGGAATATTGTTCAACGATAAAGAATGCAAAGAACTCGACTACGTCCTTCGCAAAGAACTGGATGAAATGCTGCTTGACCTGAACGACTCCCGGTTAGATGGAGATATTAAGCAAGCAATCACACGAAGATACAAAATCATCTTCCGAATGTATGCCCGTATTGCCTCCCCGAAAGAACTGTCGCGCTATGCGCTAAACGCACGTTCATACCGATAAATTAGATTTTAAAAAAACTTTTAAAAAGGGGTTGCATTTAATTGGGCCCCTGTGATATATTATTTCTTGTCGCCGCTGAGACAAACGCGAACGACACGAAAGAAAAGATTGTTCTTTGAAAACTGAACAACGAGTGAAACTGCCTCGCAAATCCTTCGGGATAAGCGAAAAAGCGATAAAAAAGTAATGAGCAAGTCAAACACCAATTTGGAGAGTTTGATCCTGGCTCAGGACGAACGCTGGCGGCGTGCCTAATACATGCAAGTCGAGCGGATCTTGTCCTTCGGGACAAGGTTAGCGGCGGACGGGTGAGTAACACGTGGGTAACCTGCCTGTAAGACCGGGATAACATTCGGAAACGAATGCTAATACCGGATACGCGGTTTGGTCGCATGACCGGATCGGGAAAGATGGAGCAATCTATCACTTACAGATGGACCCGCGGCGCATTAGCTAGTTGGTGAGGTAACGGCTCACCAAGGCGACGATGCGTAGCCGACCTGAGAGGGTGATCGGCCACACTGGGACTGAGACACGGCCCAGACTCCTACGGGAGGCAGCAGTAGGGAATCTTCCGCAATGGGCGAAAGCCTGACGGAGCAACGCCGCGTGAGTGATGAAGGTTTTCGGATCGTAAAGCTCTGTTGCCAGGGAAGAACGTCCGGTAGAGTAACTGCTACCGGAGTGACGGTACCTGAGAAGAAAGCCCCGGCTAACTACGTGCCAGCAGCCGCGGTAATACGTAGGGGGCAAGCGTTGTCCGGAATTATTGGGCGTAAAGCGCGCGCAGGCGGTTAATTAAGTTGGGTGTTTAAGCACGGGGCTCAACCCCGGTTCGCATCCAAAACTGGTTGACTTGAGTGTAGGAGAGGAAAGTGGAATTCCACGTGTAGCGGTGAAATGCGTAGAGATGTGGAGGAACACCAGTGGCGAAGGCGACTTTCTGGCCTGAAACTGACGCTGAGGCGCGAAAGCGTGGGGAGCAAACAGGATTAGATACCCTGGTAGTCCACGCCGTAAACGATGAATGCTAGCCGTTGGTGGGTTTACCCTTCAGTGGCGCAGCTAACGCTTTAAGCATTCCGCCTGGGGAGTACGGTCGCAAGATTAAAACTCAAAGGAATTGACGGGGGCCCGCACAAGCGGTGGAGCATGTGGTTCAATTCGAAGCAACGCGAAGAACCTTACCAGCTTTTGACATGTCCCGTATGGGTTTCAGAAATGAGATCCTTCAGTTCGGCTG
>DATJKM010000169.1:0-6227 GCA_035491515.1 Candidatus Udaeobacter sp.
CCCCACCAGGCCGGTGAAAATCGCCCTCTCACCTCACCGTAATCGCCGGGGCTCGTCCACATCCCGATATCCATCCCGTTAAGCGAAAAATCAATGTCCGAGGGCCAATTCTCATTTACGCCCGGCGCTTCAGAGCCCAGCTCGAGCGTAATTTCCAGCGCCACGGGACGCTGTCCCGATAGCAAATAGTTCGGCACCTTGTATTCCACGTAGCCTTTACCGAACCACAAAATTCCGGCATTCATCCGCTCCGGCTCCAAGAAGAAGCGCGGATCGTCAAATTGTCCAATCAGCTTGTCGACCGTAGCAATGCCGCAGGTCGGAAACACCTCAAATTGTGTATAATGTCCGACAGGCACGCTGACATCATGTACCTTCTTCACATCCGGCGTCGGATGCGGCAGCTCAATCGCAATGGAGCGTTCCGCGAGCGTGCAAATTTTGTGCGTTCCCCCTTGCTTGCGAACCATCTTCGTCTGAACGATTCCTGCTTTCTCCAGCTTGCGGACATGCATCGTTACGATCGCGCTGCTTAAACCGATGGCCTCGGCCAGCTCCTTTACATTCATCATGTTCGAGGCCAGCAAATTAATAATCGAGAGCCTTACCGGACTAGCCAGTGCTTCGTATAAGGGCAGCCAAGCTTCGTCTGTATTGGCATGTATCATCGTCGTCTCCTCCTATCTCTCTATTGTATAATAATAGAAGGGCATCCCAAAAGCCGCAAATGCGGCTTCCGGATGCCCTCTTTCGTTTCTCTTATAGTTTTATGCGAATAACGTTCCACGATGCTTTGCCAAGCGTCGCTTGAATTTTCCCGCTGCCATCGATAGCGGCGTTGCCTGACGTATGAGGCGTTACGCGGTTAGGAGCTTCTGCCGTGTTCGTCATTTTCAAATCCTCATGCTCAAGCACAATATGCTCGATCACCCGGAAAGCGCCGAAACTGCGGAGATCGATTTCGAAAGGCAGCGCTTCATCGATATTACGGTTAACCGCAAAAATCGTCACTTCCTCTTTCTCCTCATTGTGAACCGCTACTGTCTCCAGGTAAGGAACGTCGGTAAAATCTTTCGAATCATATTTCGGCGATTTGACGAGCGGCACCAGCACCGTACCGCGGCCAAAAATGCTGGCGTGCATGTACGGATAGTAGATCGTTTGCTTCCAGGCAGGACCGCCGTTTTGCGTCATGATTGGTGCAATAACGTTAACCAATTGGGCGATACAAGCCATTTTCACGCGGTCAGCACGCTTCAGCATACTGATCAGCATGCATCCGACAACAAGCGCATCCTCATGATTATATACGTCTTCAAGCTGAGGCGGAGCAATTTGCCAAGGGTCAAGCTGTTTATCTTGCGCATGCGAATGGAACCATACGTTCCACTCGTCAAAGGATAGATTGATTTTTTTCTTGCCGCGTTTTTTCGCTTGGACGTAATCGCAGGTTGAGATAACCGTGTTAATGTAAGAATCCATACTCATGGATTGCGCAAGGAAGTTTCTCGTATCGTTGTGCGGATTTCCATAATATTGATGAATCGAAACATAATCAACGGTGTCATAAGCCAAATCCAAAACCGTCGATTCCCATTCCGGGAATGTAGGCATCCCGATATGCGAGCTTCCGCAGGCTACAAGCTCTATCGTCGGATCGACCCAGCGCATCGCTTTACCCGTCTCGTTAGCGAGGCGTCCGTATTCTACCGACGTTTTATGTCCGATTTGCCAAGGTCCGTCCATTTCATTGCCCAGACACCAGGTTTTCACATTATGCGGGTCTTTGTACCCATGTTGGATACGAAGATCACTCCAATAAGAGCCGGACTTATGGTTCGAATATTCAATCAGGTTACGTGCATCATCGATGCCGCGAGTACCGAGGTTTACGGCCATCATCGCATCCGTGTTAACCTTTTTACACCAGTCCATAAATTCATTAAAACCGATCCAGTTTGGTTCAACTGTCCGCCAAGCAAGCTCAAGCCTCTTTGGACGCTTGTCTACAGGACCGACACCATCCTCCCAGTTGTAACCGGATACAAAATTTCCTCCCGGGTAACGGACGATTGGCACATCAAGTCCCCTTACAAGCTCAAGCACATCGGAACGAAAGCCCTGCTCATCTGCCTCAGGATGATCCGCTTCATAAATACCTCCGTATACGGCGCGCCCAAGATGCTCTATGAATGAACCGTATATGCGTTTATCTACTTCACCGACTTGAAAATCCTTATCCACGATCATTGATGCTTTGTCTGCCATGCTTATCCACCTCGTCATAGAATTAATAGATTCATTAATTAATAAGACATTCATTAACATGCGATCTTATTATCATTAAACTACAGGTTATAGATTAATTCAAGTATTAATTTTGAACATGTTGAAATAATATATCCATTAATTTAAAGACTATGAAATAGAACTGCTCAAACTTATAGGAGTACGAATTGATTACATTATCAAAAATAGTACATTATTCCTAAAAATGATCATTTGTTTCTTGAGTTAGGCCTCTTTTTAGACTACTATGGAACTATAAGGCAATCCCATAGTTTCAAGACTACGGCAGGAGTTGAGAGTATGAGCAGTACTACACGCTCATTAGAAGAAGCAGCCGACCATATTATTGACACCCTGAAGCATTTTCTAAAAGTAGATATACTATTGGTCTCGACAATCGACGGTATGGAAAGCAGTATAATTCGGGCGTTCAACCGTCATGAGGATTGGATGCAAAACAGCGCGCGCTTACCCTTGCTGCAAAGCTATTGCAGCCTCGTTCTGAAGCAGGCCGCTCCCATACTCAGCATCCCTAACATACTCGAAGATAAGCGGACTGCCACTCTACCGATCACTAATCAGCTTGGAGCAGCATCGTTTGTTGGCATCGTTGTAAAAACAACTGATCATTTGCCTGTGGGTGCCATATGCGCATTTAATAGCGAGCCAATTTATTTGGATGAACGGCAGCATGGCTTCCTCGCATCTATGGCCGCATTTTTGGGTTATATTTTCGACTTAGAAAATGCCAGTGTTACTGATAGCTTAACCGGTTTATTTAACCGGCGTTATTTGTCCCATCTGTACCAGAACGCCTCGGACAAGCAGTATAGCGTGATGTTCATCGACATCGATGACTTCAAGGAGGTCAACGATTCTTTCGGCCATGATTTTGGCGATCTTCTGCTGCTCCAAATTGCCTCCAGGCTCAAACAAAGTGTCCGAAAAACCGACATCCTCGTAAGATATGGCGGAGATGAATTCGTTATTTGCTTTCAGCATTTGGTTGATAACCATGATATTGATTTTGTCGCCGGAAAAATCAAAGATTCCATTACCGAGCCGTTCTCCATCCACGGACGTATCATTCGCGTATCAGCAAGCATCGGCATTAGCTCCACGCATGGCGCAGGCGCCCGGCTGAAAGAGCTGATCAGCGACGCTGACCAGGCTATGTACGGCATTAAACAAACTGAAAAAAACCTTTGAGAATGCCTGTCCCAGCTAGGAGATGATGCTCCAAGCGGCGGCACTCAAAGGTTTTTTTAATTTTCCGCAATGAGTTGGACATGTATTTCGGATATCATCCTAAAACGTCCTTATTTACTTAATACCAGCCTAAGCTCCACAGTAAGATTGTTTTCCGTGTCCATAACGACCGTATGCGGATTTTTCATACCGAAATCACCAAATGTGACAACCGTGCTTGCCTCAAGCTTCAGGGAGCCTTGATCGTAAATAGTTTGTCCCGTAAATACGACTTCCTTCGTAATTCCCTTCACGGTTAAATCACCCTTAATGCTCACATCGTATGCCTCGCCAGATTTCCATTCTGCCGGGAGTCCTTCAAAGGAGGTTACGTTGAAGGTTGCATTCGGGAACTGCACAGTATCTAAGTATTCGGCTTCCGAAATATGCTGATCTCTTTGTGAATTTCCGGAGTCCATGCTCGTGACATCAACCGTGCCCATAGCCTTTGTTTGAGCAGGATCGGCCGAGTTGATTGTCCATGAACCCATCACCTTATCAAGTTCGTAATTCACCGTGTCCCTTGAGGTTGTAACCGAAAAATAAACCTTCGAATCTGAGCCGATCGTCCATGTTCCGTCTACTCCGGCCGCCTCACCCGCACTCGCTCCGCTTGATTCATTACCAGCACCCGAAGCGGTTTCCGTTGCCGTGCCTTCTCCAGCATTGCCAGACACCTCTGTGCCGCTATCTTCAGCCGGAGACTGTGCAATGACACTTTCAATTTCCACATGATTGCCTGTCAAACCATCATACACATAGTAAACGGCTCCGCTAATAACGATCAGAATAGCCGCTGCTGCTATGATTATTTTTTTATTTATCATCTCAAGCCCTCCTCAATTTGTCGTGAGTGCTAGTCGTCTTCGAACACGGATGCTTATCCACTAGCACTAGCATAAAGGAAAGTTCTGAGAATAATCTGAAATGAGGCTTAAATGAAGATGAAATAGATCATTTTTGAGAATGACGGGGCCATATGCCGCATACCGTCATAACCTTGGCCACTCGCTCATAAACATGGTATGAATCGTATTTCCAATTGCGGAGGGATGACGAATGACCAGGATGAGATTCGCGCGCTGGAGCGATCCATCGATGAAATAACGGAATGCTTACGGTATGACAACAAATTTAGGCACCGGAGCTTGGAAAAACAAATCCTCAACAATATGAAAACACGGAGGGGTATTTATGAATTCTGATTACATCCGTGATCTAGAACGCTCCATAGATGAGATAACAGAAATCGCCAGCGGATTTGGTTTAGATTTTTACCCTATGCGATACGAAATATGCCCTGCAGATATCATTTATACATTTGGCGCATACGGCATGCCTACCAGATTTAGCCATTGGAGCTTTGGTAAAACTTTCAATAAGATGAAGCTTCAGTATGATTTCGGGCTAAGTAAAATTTATGAGCTAGTCATTAACTCTAACCCTTGTTATGCCTTCTTGCTGGAAGGAAATTCGCTGATTCAGAACAAGCTCATTGTCGCCCACGTTCTGGCTCACTGTGATTTCTTCAAGAATAACGCCCGGTTTAGCGTGACAAACCGCAATATGGTTGAGAGCATGTCCGCCACAGCTGACCGTATCCATCAATATGAAATGGATCACGGTACAGATGCTGTGGAGAAATTTATTGATGCTATTCTTGCTATACAAGAACATGTCGACCCGACCCTGATTAAACCTTATCAGCTCGATAAGAAACGTTACATCGAAATGGTGCAAAAGGACAACGAACGCTCGGCCTCGCTTGGCGGCGGCTCACCATATGACGATCTTTGGGATCTCGAGTCGGACCCTTCGGCTGCAGCGTCAGTGCAGGCGAGCGAGACGAAACGCTTCCCTCCCCGGCCGGAGAAGGACATCGTCTGGTTTATCGAGGAGTACTCGACCGTCCTCCAGGATTGGCAGCGGGACATTCTATCCATGCTTCGCGATGAAATGCTTTACTTCTGGCCTCAGATCGAGACGAAGATTATGAACGAGGGCTGGGCTTCTTATTGGCATCAGCGGATTATCCGCGAGCTGGACCTGACCAGCGAAGAGACGATCGAATTCGCCAAGCTGAACTCTTCCGTCGTCGTGCCTTCGCGGCATACGCTTAATCCGTATTATTTGGGGCTCAAAATATTCGAAGATATCGAACGGCGCTGGGATAACCCGACCAAAGAGGAGCGTGAACGCTTCGGCCGGGTTCCGGGCAAAGGGCGTGAAAAGATCTTTGAGGTTCGCGAGCTTGATTCCGACACATCCTTCCTTCGCAACTACTTAACGAAGGATCTAGTAAAGGATCTCGACCTCTATATTTTCGAAAAGAAAGGTCCTGAATGGAAAATTACCGATAAAACGTGGGAGCACATTCGTGACCAGCTCGTTTTTTCGAAGGTCAACGGCGGTTTTCCAAGCTTGTTTGTGAAAGATGGAGACTTTAACCGCGTAGGAGAGCTTTACCTCGTCCATGAGTATGAGGGAACAGAGTTGGATCTCAAATACGTAGAACGCACGCTTCCGTATGTGGTTCAGATATGGGGCAAAAATGTTCATCTGGAGACGATTGTAGAGGATAAGAAGATCGTGTTCAGCTGCGATGGGAAGAAGACGAGCAGGAAGTTTGTATAGCTAATTTTTATATCTCGCATGAACAGGAGCTCTCAATAGAGGGCTCCGATTTTTTT
>DATJKM010000170.1:0-3801 GCA_035491515.1 Candidatus Udaeobacter sp.
GCTGCAGGTACAGCGGGCACAGGGCTCATGCATCAAGCCGCGCTTGCCGCCTGGGTGCTGTCATGGGGCGGCTTGTCGGTTCATGCTCAAATCGCAAGCCTGCTCAGCAGAACCGATTTGCGTTATCGCCCCTTTTTGCTCGCCAGACTGCTGCACAGTTTTATTGCAATGGCGCTTGTTTACTTGCTTTGGGGTTGGCTCGGCCCTTAATTCCCCGATTTTTATACGGGAGCGTGCAGCTCATTGAATTTAAATGCAATTTCCTTTATCATCTTAAGTACTATAGAGATCGGAAGGAGATTTACCTTTGAAGTATGCGGTTATTGATCGAGGCGACTCTTTATCCAGAACGTTAGCAGAGAAATTTCATACATTAGCTGCAGAGCGAGGCTTCATAAGAAATGATGAAGCACCGGAAATTGTCATTTCCATCGGGGGAGACGGAACGCTTCTGCTAGCCTTTCATAAGTATGTGGATCAAATTACGAATGTCGCATTTGTCGGTGTACATACAGGACATCTTGGATTCTATGCCGATTGGCAGGCAGACGAGCTTGAGGATCTTGTATCGATGATGGCTCAAGAAACGCCAAGAATAGTCAGGTACCCGCTTGCGGAGATTTTGCTTGAGACGCCGACAGAATCCCGCCATTACTTAGCCTTAAATGAATTCACGCTCAAGGGTGTGGATGGTACTCTCGTAGCTCAAATTAACATTAATGACGAGATGTTCGAAATGTTCCGCGGCGACGGTATCGTCATCTCTACCCCTTCGGGGAGCACCGCGTATAACAAAAGCTTAGGCGGCGCCATCGTCCATCCGTCGATAGAATCGCTGCAAATCGCGGAAATCGCATCGATCAACAATCGCGTGTACCGTACGCTCGGATCTTCCATGCTGCTGCCGAAGCATCATCATTGCGATATCCTTTCCAAAAAAGAGCAGCGGCTTCAGCTCACAATCGACCATCTCAGCATCACGCGCATCGACATTCGATCCATACGCTGCAACGTATCCAGCCGCAAGGTCAGCTTTGCCCGCTATCGTCCGTTTCCTTTCTGGAATCGGGTACGGGAAGCATTCCTTGGTTACGACGTGCGTTAAGAAATCTTCGCGTTTACTAAGCACTGCAAAAAAGAAAGACACGGAAGCGCCAATTACAGGCGCCCCGTGTCTTTTTTGTTTGGTCGATTCGTTTCGGCAGAAGCAGCTGCTGTTTCGCTGGCTGCAAGCCGGAACGGTTTTTTGCCGCGGTGATCGTTGCCCTTATAGCCGCCGCCCTTGCGCTGCTGATGCTCACGCTTCCCGCTGCCCGGCTGTTCGCCGCTGCTTCGTCCTTCTGCAGCAGTAGAGCTGTCGCTGCCGCCCTTATTATCATGTTGACTGCGGTTAGCGCTTCTATGGCGATTTTCCCTGGTGTGACTGCGGTTATGTTTCTCCTGCGGTGGCGAAGAGATACCTTCCCTTGCACTCGCAACCTCATCGTCCTCTGCATCCGCACCCTCGGAAACCTCCACTAAGCCGGCAGCTGCCGCAAGCAGATCAGCCGCTTCAATACGGGGCCGGTGATCGTCCGCATCCAAATCATAGTCGTCTGGCTCCCGCTTCGTGCTTTGCGTTTTTTCAAGAATGAAATATGCGCAGCCAAAATTGCAATATTCATTGATATAGTCCGGCATGCCCGAGAAGTTGCTTTCCTTCGTTGCTTTCTGATGATTATCGCGGAAAAAGCCTTTCAGTCTAAGCTGACTGTAGCCCCAATCGCCGACGATAAAATCATAACGCTCTAACACTTCGCTGTATCGGTCGCGAAACGCTTCAGGATTCCAGCCGTTCCTATTTTCTTGTACAATTTCGTATGATTTTCCGCCGATATGAATCAAAGCCATGTTATCCACCTCATCTTGAGCGTCAGTTACATACTGCTCGAGCAAGCACCGGAGGAAAGGTTAAATCCCGCTTCTTCGGCATCTGCAGCAATCGCTGCGTGTGCCGAATCGGTTTGCTCATGCGCATGATAAGAGCTGCGTACTAAAGGTGCGGATTCTACGTGTCTGAAACCGCGCTTCAGCCCTTCTTCTTTTAATTTTGCAAATTCATCCGGGTGGACATAACGTACGATTGGCAAATGGTTAGGCGACGGCTGCAAATATTGACCTAATGTCAAAATATTTACATCATTAGCCCGCAGATCATCCATCGTCTGCAAAATTTCGTCCCATTCCTCGCCCACGCCTAGCATGATGCTTGATTTGGTAGGAATATTCGGTTTCATTTCTTTGGCGCGTTTAAGAAGCTCCATGGTGCGGCTGTATTTCGCTCTCGCGCGGACGCGGTCCGAAAGCCGTTCCACTGTCTCTACATTATGATTCAAGATGTCCGGATTTGCATCCATTACGATCTGAAGCGCATCCTTATTGCCCAGGAAGTCAGGAATAAGCACCTCAACACGGCAAAACGGCATCCGTTTGCGAATCGCATGTACCGTAGCGGCAAATATCGATGCTCCGCCGTCTTTGAGATCGTCGCGCGCTACCGAAGTAACGACGCAGTGCTGCAAGCCCATTTGCTCAGCGGCTTCCGCTACCCGTTCCGGTTCATCCAAATCAAGCTCAGTCGGCATACCAGTCTTAACCGCGCAGAAACGGCAGGCTCGCGTGCAAATATCGCCCAAAATCATAAATGTAGCCGTGCGGTTCGCCCAGCATTCGTATATGTTTGGACAGCGTGCTTCCTCGCAAACCGTATGAAGCGTTTTCGAACGCATCATATTTTTAATTTCGGCAAAGTTGCCGTCTGTCGCAAGCTTTATTCGAAGCCAATCAGGCTTTTTGAGTGTTTCCTGTTGTTTCATATGGGTTTACCTGCTTTCAAGTTCATTTATAATTCCTAAACTCATGGGGTTATTATAACATGTTTCACAAAAAAATAGCACTTTCTCAGGTTTTCGTTTCCATTGCGAACCGATACTCTCCGCCGCGTATAAAAACCAATGACTTGCAAAACATAACGTTATAACCGTCATGCTTTTGGAAGGGTGAGACGTTTGAAACTGACTATTCCTATTGTTGCAGCAATAACGGCAGCTTCCCTGCTTCTTGTCTTCCCCGTCAACCTTAGCCCGGCGAAAGCGTCTCCTGCTATCAAAAGGCAGACCGGGGCGGCAAATGAGCAAGCGGCAGCGGCCGAGCCCGACCCTCTCCCGGCCAGGAGAAGTTTGTATGAGAAATTGAGCTTGTTTACCGAAGTTCCGTGGTACTGGATTGCGGCGATCGATCAGTACGAGCGCTCGATGTCTAAGGTTCGGCCAAAAGCTAGGCCTATGCTTGGCAGCACCGTGGGCGTATTTATCGACCAGGAACGATGGGCGGGTCCGCTTAATCCCAATTCGGAGGACAGCTCGCCGGTCTCGATCCGCTTTTTTAACGGCATCGGGCGCGATGGAGACGGCAACGGGCATGCAGAGCGAACGAGCGACGTTGATCTGCTGTATTCGCTTGTAAGCCGCGTTGCCGCCTACGGATCAACGGACGATGATTTCGCAATTGGTCTTTGGGAATATTACCAGAATAATCGCTCCGTACAGCGCATTCAGCAATTTGCCCGCATTTACGCAGCATTTGGCAAGCTCGACCTGTTTGAGCACGCTTTTCCCGTTCCGGTCGGTACTCATTATGCTTATAACAGCACATGGGGAACCGGACGAAGCTGGGGCGGCAGGCGTACCCATGAGGGTACGGACATCTTTGCCGATCACGGGCTTCCTGTACGAAGCACGTGCTACGGCATCGTCGAGGTGA
>DATJKM010000171.1:0-17641 GCA_035491515.1 Candidatus Udaeobacter sp.
AGGACGTCTTATAGTGGCAGGAATCGTGCTTTTTAGCGGCAGCCTTTATGTGCTCTCGCTTAGCGGCGTAAGCCAGCTGGGCATTATTACCCCTTTTGGCGGCGTGGCTCTTCTTGCCGGCTGGACCTGTGTTATCGTTGCAGCTTTCAAAAAAGCATAATTATCAGATAAAAAAATGACATAAATCGCGTTCGCGGCAGAATACGATGTAAAGTAACAATAAAATAATTAACTTTAGTAAATATTTCTATACCGGAACGGATACATCGTTTATAATAAAATGGACACTCACTTGACTCGAAAAAGAGGAAGGACGTTTGTGCGTGACGAAACGGATGGATGGGTTTCCTGAAAGTAGCAAGAGACAGCCGCTCAAGCAATCTTTGAACGGATCGTTGTTCATTAGCGTTCTGCTAACAGCTCTCGCATCGGTTTGGATCGCTGTATCTTTTTTATTGATTTCTAACTCGATGTACAAATGGACCGCCGCCGCAATAGCCGCATCGTTATTCGTAACCGCAATAATTGTTTATATAAAACGCAATGAGAATTTCAGCTTCCAAAACTACCACACAGCAATCGTTGAAACTTTGCTTCGCTCGGATGCCGTTCCGCTTGCTGTATTGGATAGAAGAGGGTTAGTGCTCGAGATGAACGAAGCGTCGAGCCGCATGCTTGGGTATCACCGCTCTGAGATGATCGGAGCGCCGATAACACGAATGGTCGAGCCCGTCAGCCGCCAATCGCTGCATGAAACGTTTGAGCAGGCGCTGCTCGGAGAAACGAAGCAGACGAACATTAGCATTACGCATGGTTCCGGTTTCCCGCTTGAGCTTCAAGTTATTTGCTCTCCGGTGATTCAAGATGATGAAGTCATCGGTACCTTATTAATAAGCCAGGATTTAAGCGATAGGAAACGGAATGTTGAACGGATCCGCTACATGGCTTATTACGACGACATGACCGGCTTGCCGAACAGGACATTGTTTCAAATGAAGCTGACCGAGACGCTGGCAAGAGCCAAGGAAGAAGAGCGTGTCGTCGGGATATGTTATTTGGATCTGGACCGCTTTAAGCTGGTTAACACATCCTTCGGACGTGAGTCAGGCGATATTCTTCTTATGCAGGTCGCCGAGAGACTGAACCGAGACCTCTCCGACAACGATTTTGCAGCCCGTATGGAAGGCGATGAATTCGCCCTTTTGTTTTGCAACTTAGAATCGGATCATCATTTGCTTGAGCTTTCGAAGCAGATCCTCAAGTCGATTGAAGAGCCTTATGAGCTAAGCGGTTTCCCCTTACATATTACAGCAAGCATAGGTTCTGTCACGAACAAGAGCGAGCATGACGACAGCTATGCGCTGATCAAGAAAGCCGATATGGCGCTTGTAAAGGTGAAGGAAAGCGGAAAGAATGACTGCCTGCTTTATTCGGAGAGCTGGAGCAACTCATCGCTTGAGCGCCTTACGCTTCAACATGAGATGTACCGTGCCATTCAGCGGGGGGAGTTCATTCTACTTTATCAACCGCAATATGATTTGGGTTCAGGAAAGATGGTTGGCGTAGAGGCGCTTGTGAGATGGAATCACCCGCTCAAGGGAATGATACCGCCAGGCAGCTTTATTCCATTGGCCGAGGAGAGCGGAATGATCGTTCAGATTGGCGATTGGGTTCTGGAAGAGGCATGCCGCCAAAACAAAGCATGGCAAGATGCGGGTCTTCCGTCAATTCCGGTATCCGTTAACTTATCCATTAGGCAGTTCGTCCAAAATGATTTGGCAAGCAAGGTATCCGCTGTGCTCAAAAAAACAGGTTTGGATGCAAAATATTTGGATTTGGAAATTACGGAGTCGATGACGATGGATGTTAGCCATGTATCGCGCTGCTTGTTGGATTTAACGGAATTAGGCGTCAACATTAGCGTCGACGATTTCGGCACCGGCTATAGTTCATTCCATTATTTGAAAAATTTCCCGATCGATCGTTTGAAGATCGACCGCTCCTTTGTACGCGATATTCAGCAGGACCCGAGCGATGCGGAAATCGTTGCGGCCATTATTGCAATGGCGCATAATCTGAACATTCAGGTTATAGCAGAGGGTGTGGAGACAGAAGGGCAAATGGAGTTTTTACGGAAGCATAAATGCGATGAAATGCAGGGCTACTTCTGGAGTCCTCCCGTATCAAGCGAAAATATTAAACAGATGCTTTCCCCTGGTTACATATGAAAAAACCGTTCTTTGGCTGTTTTGACAGCGAAAGAACGGTTTTTTACGTTTCAACGTCATTAATAAGAGAAGTCTTCAATTTCGTTTAACCGGAACGTATATACTTGCTTCTCGTCGACATGGTAGACCGTAATGAAGTTTTCGGTTTCATCCACATTAATGATTCTGCAAGGTATGCTGAGCTTTATGCCTAGTCCTTTATTCACGATCAGCCGGATTAAGGTGTTGTTTTTCATGAGCGTTCTTATTTTTTCAAAATAGCATAAAGTTTCTAAGGGCTCCTGTGCGGGTTTGGCGGCGTTTGCAGTCTGGCTGGATACGGGAACAGGATGAACGGAAGTTGCGCCGCTTCTTCGTTCATCGATTTGCTCTCCAAGCAAGATGCCGGACAGTATGCGAAAATCGGCGAAAGTAGAGTTGTTTAAATTGTGCAGTAATTGCTCCAGCGCAGCTGCATTATTTTTCCCTTCAACAAGCACCTCAATATTGAAAACAAAAGATGATTGGTCTTGGGATGAGGGATGTTTTTTCATAGGACCTCCGAACTTGTAATATAGTACTAATATATCACTAAATCGGCCTTCCATGTAGTACTATAAATGCACATTTAGCCAACACTGTAAAATTATTTTTGCATATAATGATGTTGCAGTGCAATGCCTCTTATTATTAAAACGAAGGGGGTGGATCCTATATGATGCGGATGGTTCCTTTTACACTTGAGAATGGGGAAACCGTTCTAGGCGTTGAAGTGAAGCTGCCCAAAACAACTTTGCTCGCGATTATGACGGACAAAGGATATATTATGTGCGGTGCGCTTGATGTTTCACTACTTAATAGCAGGCTTAAGGACCGGGAGATACTGGCTGGTCGCGCAGTTGGAGTAAGAACGTTGGAGGAGCTGATGGAAGCCCCTTTGGAGTCTGTTACATTAACAGCGGAGACAAAGGGCGTCGTTGTAGGCATGAAGGGCTCGGAAGCGCTGCAGTTAATGCTCTAAAAGAACGGAAAAAGGCCCTAATCAGCTTAGCGGTCGGTGATACTCAGCCGAGCGCATCTGATTAGGGCCTTAAATCAAACCATTATTCGAAGAGCTGTCGCAGATTGACATCGTAAGGAGCTTGCACAATGCCCTTCTCGGTGATGATAGCTGTTACATATTCATTAGGCGTAACGTCGAAGGCCGGATTGTATACTTTAATGCCTTGCGGTGCGGTACGCTTGCCGAAGCCTTCTGTAATCTCTTCCGCATTGCGTTCTTCGATCGGGATTTCCGCGCCGGTAGGGGTGTTCAAATCGATCGTTGACAGCGGACAAGCTACATAAAACGGGATGCCGTGCGCTTTTGCCAAAACAGCTACGCTGTATGTTCCTATTTTGTTAGCGACATCGCCGTTTGCGGAAACGCGGTCGGTACCGACGATAACCGCATCGACCCAGCCTTTGGCCATGATCATGCCGGCCATATTATCGCAAATAAGCGTTACATCGACGCCAGCCTGCTGCAATTCGAATGCGGTCAACCGGGCTCCTTGAAGGACAGGACGCGTTTCATCGGCATATACACGCAGCGTAATTCCGCGCTCTAGAGCTAAGTAGAACGGCGCGAGCGCCGTACCGTATTTGGCCGTGGCCAAGCCGCCGGCATTACAATGCGTAAGTACGCCCATGTCATCCTTAAACAGCGACAGTGCATGCTCGCCGATCAGTCTGTTCGTTTCTTCATCTTCGCTTTGAATTGCGATCGCTTCCGTCAGCAAAGCAGCCTTGCACTCTTCAATTGACAAGCCCTGCTGGATGAAGGAAGCAGCGGCTGCTTTCATGCGGTCGAGCGCCCAGAACAAATTGACGGCAGTTGGCCTCGACGTAGCGAGGTATTCCGCTTGTTTGCCTACTTGAGCGAGCCACTCTTCCGCTGTTTGCCCGTCTCGGCTGCCGAGCACTACCCCATAGGCAGCTGAAATCCCGATTGCCGGCGCTCCGCGGACCTTCAGATGGCGAATCGCTTCCCACACATCCTCTGCCGTCGTTAAAGGCAAGTATACGATTTCCTCGGGCAAAAGCCGTTGGTCGAGCAGATCAAGCCTGCCTTCGGTCCAAATAACCGATTGTAAGCCAGCATAATTTGTTGTCATGATGTCATTCCTTTCTGTCTTCAATCAATTACTAACAGCCGATAAGGCAGTATCGATGACTTCCTCGATGGATTGCGCCTTACGGTTATTGCGAATGAGCGATGTTCCAATAGCGAGCGCCAGGCGCTGCGCTCTTTCGCGGGCAGCCGCATCCGGAATGCGGTCAATGTCTACGACATGCGACAGGCCGACGATGCGGCGGACGATTTTGCAGCCTGCAAAACCGATAGCATCCTGCAACAAGCGATTCATGTAATAATCCTGATAGCCCGGCGTTGAAGTAGCTATGCGGTCAATCCCATGCTCATTCCACAAAGCACGGAACTTCTGATCGAACAAGTTCCACACATCGCGCACAGTTTCCGTTAAATAACGGCGGAAATCGCTGCGCTTGTCCGCATCCGGCGTCCAGTGCTCTTGGCCGGCAAAGTTAAGGAGCAGATTCGCGATAACAGCACCGATATCGAAGCCGATCGGCCCGTAATAAGCAAATTCAGGATCGATGACCTTTGTGGATTCAGGCGTTACGAATACACTGCCTGTATGAAGATCTCCATGAAGCAAAGCTTGTGCATTCGTCAAAAATTTGTCGCGCAGTATCGCCACTTCGAGATGAAGCCCGTTATCCTGCCATAGCGCTTCGGCAGCGTCACGGATGGCCGGATCGAAGCTGTTGTTTGGAGAGTTCGTATAAGGATCGTCAAAAATAAGATCTTCTGTTATTTTGCACAGCTCGGGATTAATAAAAGCTTTCACGCGAAGCTTTTTATTTTGCTGATTCATTCCGAGATCGGAGGTGTAAAATAATGTGCGGGCAATAAATGTTGAAATATCATCCGCAAATTTGGGATAGCGCGTACCGCCGATCAGTCCTTGCCGCATGATGATGTGATCGCTGAGATCCTCCATTACGGTCAGATAAAGGTCCGGATCATATTTATAAACGGCCGGAACGAGTCCAGGCGCGAGCTCGCCCTCCAAAATAAGCTTCTCGCTCTCGATCCGCGCACGGTCGAGCGTAAGCGGCCAAGACTCGCCTACAACTTTAGCATAAGGTAATGCTTGCTTCATAATCAGGCTCTTGCCGCTTGCAGAGTCTGTGATGTGGAAAACCAAGTTTAAGTTGCCGTCGCCGATTTCACGGCTGTTCAGCGTTGCTCCCTCCGGGAAGAACCCGTCAAGCGCAAGGGCTATTTGAATGGCTTCTTGTTCAGTTAAAGGATGATATGCAGACATGGCTGTCCACCTCCGGTTAATAGTATCGGGCAGCAATGCCCAGTATTCATCTCAACATAGTATAATGTATATTATTTCGCCTTGGAATACCCTCATTTGATATAATGTTATCAATTATAGACAAAATGGATGGAGGAAGCTTGATGACTAAAGAAAATGAACAGCAGCTAATCGCTTTGAAAGAGTGGGCGGTCAGCGTAAAAGCACTCGCAGAGGGAAAACAAATTATCGTTATGCGCAAAGGCGGAATAATTGAAGAAACTCGTGATTTTCAGCTTATAAGCCCAACCTTTTATTTAATGCCCGCTTATGAACATCAGAAAAAGCATCTTTTAAAAGAGCAGTATGAAGGTGAACTGGATGAGACGCTTGCAGATTGGTCGCCAAATATGGAGACGATTAAGCTTGAATCATACGCTGAGGTTGTCGAAGATATTGAAGTAACCGACCAGGAAACGTTGGACCGTCTGCGTGATTTGCATATATGGACAGATACGTTTGCCGAGGAAAGATTGAGCTGGAAGCGGACGAAGCCGCTTCATGTATTGGTTCTTCGAGTGTTCCGTTTAACGTCGCCGATAGAATTACCTATGCGTTCCGCTTATAACGGATGCAAATCTTGGGTAAGACTGGAAGATGAGTTTTCCGTTCCCGAAAAGGCTCCTGTGCTGGAAGAGGAAAAGTTTCAAATGGAAGTTCAGAAAATTAAGCAGGCTCTGGCATAGCTGAAATTTGTAAGTTCGAACGGCTTATACAAGCCTAAGGCAGAAATTCTTATTTCGCTGTGATAAATAAGATGTGTAGAAAGCTCAAATTTACGCATTCTTATACTCAACATAAGTACATATTTGGCGAAACAGAGACATCCTGCATTGATTTATAACAAAAACTATATTAAAATGATTATTGAGAATCATTGAGAATCACTCTATAATTATTTAGGCTAATCTATATAGATGTGATGAACGACTTAAACCAACCTTGGAGGGATCAGCATATTATGGCAACGCATTTTGTCATCGATGGCCTGAAAGCGGCAATTGAGGGAAAAGAGATTTTAAAAGGAATTAACCTTGAAATTAAAGGTGGAGAAATTCACGCGATCATGGGCCCGAACGGTACCGGTAAATCGACACTGGCATCCGCTTTGATGGGACATCCTAAATATGAAGTAACGGAAGGTACAGCAGTACTCGACGGCGAGGACATTCTAGAAATGGGCGTTGACGAGCGCGCGCTTGCTGGTTTGTTTCTGGCTATGCAATATCCAAGCGAGATTCCAGGCGTAACAAACTCCGACTTCTTGCGCAGCGCGCTTAACGCTCGCCGCGGCGAAGGCAACGAAATTTCCCTCATCAAGTTTATCCGTCAAATGGAGAGCAAGATGAAGGATCTTGAAATGAATCCTGAGTTTGCGCATCGTTATTTGAATGAAGGCTTCTCCGGCGGCGAGAAAAAACGTAATGAAATTTTGCAGATGATGCTGCTTGATCCAAAAATCGTTGTTTTGGACGAAATCGATTCGGGTCTCGACATCGATGCGCTCCGCATCGTATCGCAAGGCGTAAACGCTATGCGTTCCGAAGATCGCGGTTTCCTTATTATCACTCACTATCAACGTTTGCTTAACTACATCACTCCGGATTTCGTTCACGTTATGATGCAAGGCCGCATCGTTAAATCCGGCGGTCCTGAGCTTGCAGAGCGTTTGGAAAACGAAGGTTATGATTGGGTAAAAGAAGAACTTGGCATCGTAGATGAAACGGTCGGCCAGGCTTAAGCGGAGAAGGGGGCATAACGGATGAGTACACAACTATCGACGCAGGCCAACCGTCAAGCTGCTGAAGCGCTGGCACGCAGCAAAGGCGAACCGGATTGGCTCGTTGAATTGCGCGGAGAAGCGGCTGAGCTTGCCGGAACACTCGGCTGGCCAAAGCCAGAGAAGGTTCGTATTGAACGGTGGAATCTGACTGCAGTAGGGAACTATGAGCAGCCGACAACGGTTGGAGCAATCGGCGATCTGCCAGCGGTCGTTCGCGAATTGGTTACAGAAGGAACGGAGAATTTGCTTGTACAACGTAATTCCGGCATAATTTGGAATCAGTTTTCAAGTGAATATGCAAGTAAAGGCGTAATTTTTACAGATATGGAGACAGCTTGCAAGGAGCATGGCGAGCTTGTCCAGAACTATTTGTTCAAAGCTGTAGCGAAGGACGAGGACAAGCTGACAGCCCTTCATGCAGCAATCTGGAACGGCGGAGTTTTCGTCTACGTTCCAAAAAATGTTGAAGTAGAGCTTCCGCTGCAAGCTATTTTCTACAATGATGATGCAGAAGCGACGTTTGCTCCGCATATCCTTATCGTTGCGGACAATAATAGCCGTGTGACATATGTGGATTGCGTCGTATCGGAACCGGGCGCAGGCAACGGTCCGTTCGTACATCCATCCATCGTTGAAGTATTCGTGAAGCCGGGCGCTCACGTGCGTTTCAGCTCTATACATCATATGGGCGAAACGGGCGTCGATATGTCGATCCGCCGCGCAATTATTGAAAACGACGGCCAAATGGAATGGATTATCGGCGATCTGAATGACGGAAATACGTTGTCCGACACGAAATCGATTCTGAAGGGATCGGGCTCCACATCGGATACGAAGGTTATCAGCGTAGGCAAAAACGCGCAGCAAAACAGCTTGACAACACAAGCTGTACATTTCGGCAAAAGCTCGGACAGCAACATGGTAACCCGTGCCGTAATGAAGGATTCCGCTTCGGCGATTATTAACGGTATTACAAAAATCGAGCATGGCGCAACGAAAGCGAACGGCGTACAAACCGAAAAGGTGCTCATGCTGAGCCCTAAGGCGCGCGGCGACGCCAATCCGATTCTACTTATAGATGAAGACGATGTAACTGCCGGTCATGCGGCAAGCGTAGGGCAAGTTAACCCGGAGCAGGTTTATTACCTGATGTCACGCGGTATATCTAAGCAGGACGCTGAACGATTAATTATTTACGGCTTTTTGGCTCCGGTCGTATCGGAAATTCCGGTCGAGGCGGTACGCGGGCAGCTTCAGCGTTTGCTCGAAAGGAAGCTAGAGGGATGAACATAAATGCGATACGGGAGCAGTTCCCGATATTGCATCAAGAAATAAACGGGCATCCGCTCGTTTATCTGGACAGCGCGGCATCTTCGCAGAAGCCGCGCTCCGTCATTGATGCGGTTAATCGGTACTATGAGCTGGATAACGCGAACGTTCATCGCGGTGTGCATACACTTGGTTCCAGGGCGACTGATGCCTATGAGGGAGCGCGCGAGAAGGTAGCGAAATTGCTAAATGCGGGTGCGCCGGAGCAAATTATATTTACGCGCGGCACAACGACGGCGCTCAATCTGGTTGCATCGAGTTATGCACGCTCGAATTGCGGAGAAGGCGACGAGATCGTCATCACGCCAATGGAGCATCACAGTAATTTGATCCCTTGGCAGCAAGCGGCAAAAGCGACAGGCGCAACCTTGAAATATATTCCGATGCAGCCGGACGGCACGATTTCTCTTGAAGATATTGAGAAGACGATTACGCCGCAAACGAAGGTGGTTTCTGTCACCTATGTCTCAAACGTTCTCGGTCTCATTAATCCAATCAAAGAAATTACGCAAATTGCTCACCGCAACGGCGCAATCATGGTTGTTGACGGCGCGCAAAGCACGCCGCATATGAAAATCGATCTGCAGGATTTGGACGTTGATTTTTATGCTTTTTCCGGTCATAAAATGTGTGGTCCTACAGGCATCGGCGCATTATACGGCAAGAAATCTCTGCTTAACAAGATGGAGCCGATCGAGTATGGCGGCGAGATGATCGATTTTGTTGATCTTTATGAGTCCACGTGGAAAGAGATTCCTTATCGCTTCGAGGGCGGCACTCCTATTATTGCGGGCGCTGTTGGACTTGGGGCGGCGATTGACTTTTTGCAAGAAATCGGACTCGATGAAATTGATCGGCATGAGAGACAATTGGCAGCCTATGCATACGAGAAGCTGTCATCGCTTGATGGCATTACCTTGTACGGTCCAAAGCAAAATCGTGTTGGTCTCGTAACCTTCAATTTGGAGGACGTTCATCCTCATGATGTAGCAACCGTTCTTGATTCCAAAGGCATCGCGATCCGGGCAGGCCATCATTGCTGCCAGCCGCTTATGCGATGGCTGAATGTATCGGCAACGGCAAGAGCAAGCTTTTATTTGTATAATACTGAAGATGACATTGACCGCTTAGCCGATGCGTTACTACAAACAAAGGAGTTCTTCGGTCATGCAATTGGATGATTTATATCGCAGAGTCATTATGGATCATTATAAAAACCCGCGGAATCGCGGCACCATGAATGAAGAGTCGGTGACGATCAATCTTAATAATCCGACCTGTGGCGACCGTATTTCACTTCAGCTTCAAGTTGTTGAGGGCAAAGTTACCGATGCGAAATTCAGCGGTGAAGGCTGCTCAATCAGCATGAGCTCTGCATCGATGATGACAGAGGCGGTTAAAGGAAAAACATTTGATGAGGCGCTGGCTATGGCTGAGAAGTTTTCAGCTTTAATGAAAGGCGATCCCGTCGAATTTGATGAATACGAGGAATTGGATGCACTTTCGGGCGTGAACAAATTTCCTGCAAGAATTAAATGTGCGACTCTAGCGTGGAACGCCTTGCGCAAAGGGATCGAGCAGCAGCAAGAATCACATTAAACTAGATTTATGAGGAGCGTGAATGACCATGGCTAAATCAATGCCGGAAATGGAAGATTATAAGTATGGTTTCCGTGACGAGCACAAAGCCGTATTCGAATCAGGCAAAGGATTAACGGAAGAAGTCGTGCGTACGATTTCGGAAATTAAAAACGAGCCGCAGTGGATGCTTGATTTCCGCTTGAAGTCGCTTGAGCAGTTTTTCAAAATGCCAATGCCTAAATGGGGCGGCAATATGGATGAGCTTGATTTTGAGGATATCCAATATTATGTGCGTGCTTCCGATAAGCAAGGTAAGACGTGGGAAGAGGTTCCTTCCGAAATTAAAGAAACGTTCGATAAGCTGGGTATTCCAGAAGCTGAGCAAAAGTTTCTTGCCGGCGTATCGGCTCAATACGAGTCCGAGGTCGTTTACCACAGCATGCAGGAGGATCTGGAGAAGCAAGGCGTTATCTTTACGGATACCGATACAGCGCTTCGCGAGTACCCTGAGCTTATGAAAGAATATTTTGGGACCATTATCCCTCCTAATGACAATAAATTTGCAGCTTTGAACAGTGCGGTATGGTCGGGCGGAAGCTTCATCTATGTGCCTAAGGGCGTGAAATGCGAAGTTCCGTTGCAAGCCTATTTCCGTATCAACTCCGAGAACATGGGTCAATTCGAGCGTACGCTTATCATCGCTGACGAAGACAGCTCCGTTCACTATGTTGAAGGCTGTACGGCACCGGTATACAGCACGAACTCGCTGCACAGCGCGGTAGTTGAGATTTTGGCTAAGAAAAATGCGCGCGTTCGTTACACGACGATTCAAAACTGGGCACCGAACATTTACAACCTCGTTACAAAACGTGCGGTTGCGGATGAGAATGCAACGATGGAGTGGGTAGACGGAAACATCGGCTCCAAGCTGACGATGAAGTACCCGGCAGTCGTATTGCGCGGCCGCGGCGCGAAAGGTATGGTATTGTCGATTGCCGTTGCCGGCAAAGGCCAGCATCAGGATGCAGGCGCGAAAATGACGCATCTAGCTCCTGACACTAGCTCGACGATCATTTCGAAGTCGATCAGTAAACACGGCGGTAAAGTAACGTACCGTGGACTTACATCCTTCGGACGTAACTCCGACGGCGCGAAATCGAACGTGAAATGTGATACGCTTATCCTCGATAATGAATCGACTTCGGATACGATTCCTTACAACGAGATTTTTAATGACAACATCACGCTTGAGCATGAAGCAACGGTATCCAAGGTTTCCGAGGATCAGTTGTTCTACCTGATGAGCCGTGGTCTTAGCGAAGCGGAAGCAACGCAAATGATTGTTATGGGCTTTATCGAACCGTTCACGAAAGAGCTGCCGATGGAATACGCGGTAGAGATGAACCGTTTGATCAAATTCGAGATGGAAGGCTCCATCGGTTAATACGAACAGCAGCAAGGCCTCGTATGCAGTGAGTGATATCACTGCACACGAGGCCTTTTTTTTTCACAGCCAGATCAGAAAAAATAACCCTTGGCAGCGATCGAGGATCGGTACGGAGGGTTCAGGCTTGGGCTGCTTATAGATAGACATGCCGGATTTCGTAATCGCGCTCAATGGACATGTCGATGAATTGGGAGTCAATTTGGATGAGCGGACGGAAAAATTCGGTTGGATGCGTCATAATAATAATTCCAATCCCGCCATTTACAAGCTCGACCCGTTTGCCAATGAAATTAGGGATCATATGCTTGATAAACGTCTGAGTCGTGAAAGGATCAAGCTCCTTGAAACTTAGACGGTATAATTCCTTCAATACGAACAGCAAGTCGCGTCTCTGCTGATAAACCCGCTCTGAGATCATCGCGCTGTAAATATCCGCTACAGATATGATTTTGGAGATGGGATGGATTTCATCGCCGGTAAGACCGTAAGGATATCCCGAACCGTCATTTCGTTCATGGTGCTGAAGCGCCCCAATTGCAATGTACGGATCATCGAATGAGTTTGAAATAATTTCATGCCCGTAAAGGGTATGCTTCTTCACTTCCTCGTATTCATCTTCGGTAAGCTTACCGGGTTTGTTTATGATATTCTCATGGATGCGGCATTTACCGATATCATGGAGAAAACCGGCTTTGCCAATATGTACGGCTTCTTCATTGGAATAACCGACCCAGGTGGCGAGATAATAGGAGAGCATGCCTACCTGTACGGAATGCTGATAGGTGTACTCGTCATTTGTGTTGAGCAAAAGGATCATCGATATGACATCGCGTTCCATTTGTAGATTGTTCAACAAAGGCTGAATCATAGAATTTACTTCTTCCTCGTCCACTTTTCCTTGATGAATGGCTTTGGTAAACAATCCCTCGATGTTTTTGACAGCGTTTTCGTATATGGGCTGCACGGTAGGGAGCCATTTTGGATTTACTGTAGATTCAAGCGTCCGGGCTTTATCATCTTCGTTAACTCGTTCGTCGATATCAACATAATCAATTCGATGCTGAAATAATCTTGATATTTCTTGGCTGTAGACGATTGTTCCTTTGGAGAGTACATGAAGTCCGAAATTGTTAAACGTATCATGGCTTAATCGGTCTCCGTTGATTAAATCTGAAACATGAACCCTCATCAAGACACCTCAATTGATTGTAGTCACTAATATACCTACAATAGTAGCAATGAATGATTGGGTTGGCAATAAGAGGATATTAGATAAGGGTCTAATTACCTAATATTTTAGCATAAATCGATCTTGCTTTTGTTGATTTACCCAATCTTGAGTGATATCGTGACTATCGCGGATTAGGTCAAAGGTCAAGGTGGAATGACGCCAGCCGCGCGGCACCCGGGAAGCAGCAGCAGCGCTCTCTTCCCAACCGGTGCGAAACGGATTTGTCCAGCATAGCGAGCTGGGAGGGTCTGACGCTGACTGCCGGATATCAGTTTTAAAATTCGGTTAACTGCTCGGTCGGGTTCCACGGCCCAAGTTGATGCCCTTTCCACTCTGAGCCGTCCTCCCAAATTTCTTTCTTCCATATGGGCACGATTTGTTTAAGCCGTTCGATGGCGTATCTGCTTGCCTCGTAGCAGCGGTCCCGGTGCGGCGAGGATACCGCAATAACGACACTTGTCTCGGCAAGACCTACTACGCCAATCCGGTGGCTGATGGCACATAAGGCGCCTTGCCAGCGCTCGGCGATTTCATCACCAATTTGACGCATTGTCGCAACGGCCATTGGCGCATAGGCTTCATATTCCAGCCTCACCGTACGCTGTCCATGCGTCCATTCGCGCGTTGTCCCGACGAAAGCGATCGCTGCCCCGTTCTCTGGTACGATTACCTTTGCAAGCACATCATCTGAACAAATGACATCGGAAGTAACGATATAGCGCTCTACAGGCTCTTTGACTGGCTGAGCCTGCTCCTCTCCGCCTGATACAGGAGGAAGCAGAGCGAGCTCATCTGAAGCGTGCAAAATCGCATCATCGGCCGCATAAGCATGGTTGCGAGCGATGAATGATATTTGGATTAACGATTGATGCTCCGGATATTCGGCTGAAATGACTGCTTTTAGCTCGGAAACGCTCATTTGCCCGGTATCGGCTCGAAGGTTTATGGAAGAAACACCCAGGCGTTCGGGCAGTCCGGCAAATAGTTTAATAGACCAATTACATGTCATGGTATAAAACCTCTCATCATTTAGGCTTAAAGCTGTTTATAGAATATCATAATTCGCAAAAAAATGTTATGCTGATACATAGACAGAAGGGAGTGGGACTCATGCCGACGTTGATGGATCGTTTTGGTCGGGTACACGATTACTTGCGAATCTCAGTAACGGATCGTTGTAATTTACGATGCTTGTACTGCATGCCTGAAGAAGGAATGGAGTTCACAGAATCTGAAAATTTATTATCCTATGATCAAATCGTGGAGGTTGTTGAAGCGGGTGCTGCGCTTGGCATTACGAAGCTGCGCATTACGGGCGGCGAGCCGCTGA
Source organism: Candidatus Udaeobacter sp. (assembly GCA_035491515.1). Lineage (GTDB taxonomy): Bacteria > Bacillota > Bacilli > Paenibacillales > Paenibacillaceae > Pristimantibacillus. The sequence goes on from DATJKM010000171.1 coordinate 14,340, forward strand.
TACGTCCAAACTTAGACGGTTTAATTAGCCGATTATCTGCCATTCCTGGCATTCGAGATATAGCATTAACGACAAACGGTATTTTTCTGGCCAAGCAGGCCGAGGCGCTTCGTGCAGCTGGATTGAACCGCGTTAACATCAGCTTAGATACGTTAGACTCCGCCAGATTCCGTTTTATCGCGCGGCGCGGCGAATTAAAGCGGGTGATGGAAGGGATCGAGGCGGCTGCGGCCGTAGGTTTCGATCCGATTAAGCTGAATTGCGTGCTGCTGAAGGAAGTTAACGAAGACGAAATTGCCGCCTTTCTTAAGCTGGCTTACGAGCAGCCGATGCATGTCAGGTTTATTGAATATATGCCGATCGGTCATGCCGATGAAAACTGGAAAAAGCATTATTTACCGCTCTCGCGAGTATTAGAGGTGGCAGAGCAAGAGGGTTACGATATTAACCGAGGCCCTAACGTACACGGTAACGGCCCTTCTGACGACTGGCAAATGAAGGGTGGACGCGGCTCCTTCGGGCTTATTCACCCGATTAGCGATCACTTCTGCAGCAATTGCAACAGGCTGCGCTTAACCGCGGACGGCTCGATTAAGCCTTGCCTGTATTGGGTAGATGAATTGAATGTTAAGGATGCCTTCGGCCATCCGGAAGAAATGCAGCGCTTGCTGCTAAAAGCGATGGATATTAAGCCGGAAAATCATGAAATGGCGGCAAAGCTGGCGGATGGTGCGCAAACTCACGTGCCTACGGAACGGCGCATGTCGCAAATAGGGGGCTAACGATTACCGATGCAAGAAATTAAGATAGAGCATTTTGAGCTGGGCTTGTCCGTTACAAGTCCAGCCGAGATGGCGAAGTTGGCTGGATCCAGCTTCCCTATAGACGAGAGAGTGCCTGAGACGGCAGGAGAGGCATTTGATTGGCATAACTGGTATTCGGCATGGCTTGAGCATGCCGGCAAGACAGAGGCGGCCATAACGCCCTCATACCTGATCGTAGAGGCAGCGGATACTTTCGAGGCCTCTATTCCATGGGAGCAGCTTGAGCAGGCAGCCGTATTGTACCAGCTTAATGGCGAGCCCTTATCGAAAACGGGGCCGATTCGCCTCTATGTGCCTAACGGAAGCAGCAAATGCTTAAACGTAAAGAGCATCGTCAAGCTGAAGATTGGGTACAATGCAGCTAGTGAGCAAGAAGAGGCGACATATGGGTTTAAGAATACATTTTCTGCTGATGATTTGCGTAAGAACAAATAGAGTGTTTATTCGGCGCTGAGAAGAAGCAATGAGGAGGCGTGCATGAATTTGACTGACACCTTTCGTACACGAGTAGTGCTCCTTCATAGCAACGATATACATAGTCGTCTGGAGCATGCCGCTAAAATAGCCTCCTTCATCGCAGAGGAGCGGCGGACCTACGGCAGCGATCTTGTGCTTGCCGTAGACTGTGGCGATCATATGGATCGGATGCGGGTAGAAACGGAAGGCAGCGACGGAATCGTAAATGTAGAACTATTGAATGATGCAGGCTATGAAGTCATTACGCTTGGCAATAATGAAGGACTTACTTATTCCTTTCGAACGATAGCGGATGCATACGTTAATCGCGCAAATTTCGCGGTTGTGTGCGCCAATATGCATGATTCCGCAACAGGGGAGCTGCCCGAGTGGATGCTCCCAAGCACTATTATTGACAAAAATGGACTGCGGATCGGGATCATCGGCGTTACGGCGGCCTTCTCGGAATTTTATTCGCTGCTTGGCTGGCAGGTTACGGATCCCTTTGAAGCGGTACAAGCGCAGGCAGCTCAGCTGCGGGATTATGTCGATGTATTGATCGTCATGTCCCACCTTGGCCTATCTTCGGATCGTCTGATGGCCGAGAAGCTGGAGGGTATCGATCTCATCCTGGGGGCGCACACCCATCATTTGCTGGAGGAGCCGATTGTTATCGGCGGCACGACAATTTGCGCAGCCGGAAAATTCGGCGAGTACATCGGGCGTGTAGAAATCGGGATTGATCCGATTTCTGCACGCCCTGTGTTCCGCGCTGTTTGCGTCCCTACGGCCGCAATGGCGGAGCATCCTGGGGCTGCCGCCATAATCGGCAGCTATCGCGAGGCGGGGCAGCTTCGCTTGAGCCGGATCATCGCCCGGCTCGCTGCGCCGCTGCCCGCCAGAGCCGAGCGGGAATCGCCGCTCGGCAACCTGCTGGCCGCTGGCCTGCGCCGCTGGACCGATGCTGAGATCGGCATCGTCAACACGGGTCAGCTGCTCGGCGGCCTCGCGCAGGGAGACGTGACAGCAGGCGAATTGCACGCCCTCTGTCCGTCGCCGATCAATCCGTGCCTGATGACCATTTCCGGCACGGATATAAGGACAGCGCTGGAGCAAGCGCTGCTGCCTGAATTCATTCACAAGCCGATTAAAGGCTACGGCTTTCGCGGTGAAGTGCTCGGTACACTTGCGGTTGACGGCTTGTCCGTTTCCTATGACGCATCAAGGCCTCCGATGAGCAGGCTCATCGCGGTATCCGTAAACGGAGACCCGCTTGAAGACGAACGGCTGTATAAGCTTGGCACGATCGATATGTTCAGCTTCAAAGCGGGTTATGAGTCGTTAGCGAACGCGGTTCAATTAAAGTTTTATTTGCCGGAATTTATTCGGGACGTCATCGCTGCTCAGCTCCAAAGCGCGTCAGCTCTTATCGAATGCCGTCAATTGCGATGGCATAATGAGTCGATATAACGAAGAATATGTATTTTCCCGACAATTTTTGTCGAAAAAAATAGTATAAAATGGTTGCGGTTTTTTCATTTTTCCCGTACATTAACATTACGAACGGCTTTTTCCGATGTAATTGTTAATACATCTTTTTATGGGAAGGATCGAGAAAATGCGTTTGTTGCCAATAGCGGGATGCAGGCCGGGTATGAAGCTGGCCAAAAAAATATTTTCTCAGGAGGGCCTCGTCCTTCTCGGCGAAAACATAGAGCTTACGGAACGTCTTATTTCTCGTTTGGAGCAGTGCGGGATTCAATATGTTTATATAGCAGATCCGAGAACAGACGATATTGTCCGGCCTTCCTTAATAAGCGAAGAATCGACACAGGCCGCTCTCAAAGAAATCCGAACCAGTTTCCGCGGGATGATGGATCGCCCGAAGCGCAAGAAGGGAGTTACCTATCCCTATATCGCTCAACCATTTAAGCAAATGATGAATATGATCATCGATGATCTGTCCAATCATCAAGATGCGATGATCATGCTGATGGACATGAGCTCCGTCGATTATTATTT
>DATJKM010000172.1:0-4609 GCA_035491515.1 Candidatus Udaeobacter sp.
TTAATGCATTAACGCGCTCTGCGTTGCGTTGTAAATAGTCCGCGCCGAGCAGTGCCATTGCAGCAAAATCAGATCCGTTTATAAAGCGCTTACTCAACGAATTTTCCCTCCCTGTTACTTAAGTACCCTGACATCTTGCACAATTATATGGACTTCTTCCACTTGTAGACCGATTACATCATTCAGCACATATCTCACCTTGGATTGAATGTTATGCGCGACTTCGGAAATTTTCGTACCATAGCTCACGATGATGTAGAGATCAATATGCAGCTTTTCATTTTCACGTCTCACCTCAACGCCGCGAGTCAAATTATCCCGTCCGAGCAGCTCGGCAATTCCGTCCTTCAGTTGTTTGCGTGACGCCATTCCGACAAGTCCATAACAATCCATGGCCGCAGAGCCGGCAATAATGGCTATGCAATGGTCTGAGACCTGTATGGAACCTAATTCGGTGCTAAGCTGCAGTGGCATGGAAATACACTCCCTTACTGTATACATTATGGACTATATACCATTGTACTATAAACGGCTTCTTTATTGAAGTCTGTTCGACAAATCCATTCTTTCTGCGCCGTTTCAAGCTTTTTCTGCAATCAAGAACATACCTGGCCATATATTTAGGTTGAACAGAACCGATGTTTATGATACGATATTCAAGTGTGTTTAAATGTTATTTCGCTTTCGAATGAAGTTTTCCTCACGCATAACGAAGCCATAGCTTATGGAATCAGTTTTGCTCACGCAAGACTTAAAGGAGGTGTAGTCATGTCCCGCAAATGTTTTCTTACAGGTAAAGCACCTGGTACAGGTAACAACGTTTCCCACGCAAACAACAAAACACGTCGTTCTTGGGGCGTAAACGTGCAGAAGGTTCGCATCCTGGTTGACGGTAAACCGAAACGTGTTTATGTCAGCACTCGCGCACTGAAATCCGGTAAAGTTACCCGCGTATAATGATGGCTCTTTGGCCATAGACAAAAGCACCTGAGCGCTCAGGTGCTTTTCTTTTTACATTTCTACGATCACGGCCGAAGGGTGCCCTGCAGCATCTGACCTAATTTTTTTGGAAGGTATTCAAAATCGCCTTTACGAACCCGCCCAAAAACTTAGGCAGTTTTATTGTATAAAATTTCATGCCTCATCCCTCCTCAGACACGCTCATCGAATTAATCCGTGACAAAATTCCTACGCTCATGTAACCATCCTATGCGTTGTCAGTTCGTCCTATTCCATCGTGAACCGCGGAGGGAAGCGCCTTACGCGCCCGTTATTGTGACTAAATTATCCCTCATATAGATAACTGCGGCGACAATTACGGTGATAAGCAAATAAAATACAATCGACAAGACGAAGAAGGTAATCCGCAGTCCAAGCGTCTCAAATCTCCGGAAAAAGCGTATCCCTATGTATAGAGCCAACAACGAAAAGAGATACCGGTAAATTTCCGTTATCATCGAGAAAACCGCCAGCATAAGACCTGCAAGAAACGTATAGCCGAGTAGCCAAAACGCCGTTTTTAACCGCTCATTCATCATTATGGCCACTAACGCAATACTGAGATTGCGGCAGCACGGTCTTTTTCACCAAACACGGCATTCCCCGCAACTAGCACATTAGCACCGGCCTCGCGGATAACTGCTGCTGTTGATTGATTTACGCCGCCGTCGACCTGAACATGCACCTCATCAAGGCCCTGCTCTTCCAGCATCGTGCGGAGCTGGCGCAATTTCACGAGCGAATACGGAATGAACTTTTGTCCCCCGAATCCTGGATTAACCGTCATAATAAGCACGAGGTCGAGGTCATGCAAAATAGGCTCCAGCACGGTAACAGGCGTTGCCGGATTAATCGCTACGCCGACCGGAAGCCCCTTTTCTTTAATATAATGTACCGTTCTATGCAAATGCACGCACGCTTCGGCGTGTACCGTAATCCGGTCAGCTCCTGCCGATATATAGTCTGCAATCGACAACTCCGGACGTTCAATCATCAAATGAACATCGAATGGCAGCGTAGTCGCTGAGCGTACAGCAGATATAACCGGCGGGCCAAAAGTCAGATTGGGAACAAAATGTCCGTCCATCACGTCAACGTGAATCCAATCCGCTCCTGCCGCTTCCACGGCCGCAATTTCCTCTCCAAGTTTTGCGAAATTAGCTGATAGTATGGAAGGGGCAATAATTGTCATAGTTGTTAGTACCTCCGTTTTTTCTCTTTCATCTCTTCTAGAAACAGTAAGTAGTGATCATACCTGCTTTTCTCGATCTCACCGCTCTCAACCGCAGCGAGGACGGCGCAGCCTGGCTCATGCACATGAGTACAGCCTCTAAATTTGCAATTTGGGGACAGCTCGCGCATCTCGACAAAACAATAACCTAAATCCTCTATACCCAGCTCGTGAAAATCCAGCTGGCTAAATCCAGGTGTGTCCGCTACTAAACCGCCGCCAATTTCAATCAGCTCGACATGTCTAGTCGTATGCTTGCCACGTCCAAGTCTGCTGCTGATTACATTGGTCTCAAGCTCTAGACCGGGAACGATCGCATTAAGCAGCGACGACTTGCCTACGCCCGATTGTCCGGCGAAAACCGCCAAATGGCCTTTCAGCCTTTCTTGAAACGGCGTGATCCCCTCACCAAGGCGCGAGCTTGTCCCGTACACTTCGTAGCCGAGTGCCCGGTATATACGATTAACGGAGGCAGCCGCAGCGCGCGCCTCCTCCGTTTCCAAACCGTCATTCTCTAAATCCTGCTTGCTTAAGCACAGAACCGCAGGTATGCCTGCATGCTCGATATGCACAAGAAACTTATCCAGCAGCTGCAAATTAAGCGCAGGCTCCGTAACGGAAAAGACGAGAATCGCAAGATCGATATTAGCAACCGGCGGGCGAATAAGCTCTGAAGAACGAGGCAATAGCTCCTCAACGGTGCCCTCTCCGTTCTCCGTTAAGCTGTACATGACCACATCGCCAACAAGCGGCGTAAGTCCCTTATTTTTAAAGACGCCTCTAGCGCGGCATTGGATCGTTACCGAGTCCGATGCCGCATTCTCCGCCCTCACATAGTAGTAACCGCTAAGCGCTTTTACTATCGTGCCTTTGAGATGGCCGGCTTTGCTATTATGGCTGCTGCTGTTGCTCTTCTTTAATTGGCTCATCATTGCTTTCGGTAACCTCCGCTTGTGCCGGCACTTCTGTCGCCTGCACTTCTTCACCCGGAATGGTCAAGGTGGATGAATTCGTACCCTTCATTAATTCATCATACGTAATCGTTTTGGTATCGATAAACTGATTGTCGCGATAAACCGTCACTCTAGCTTCCGTATCCGGCGCTACAATCACCGTAACAGGGAAGGTTTGCGTGCTCGTAATTTGCCTTTTATCCCATTCAATATTTTCACCGCGCGCATCGGAATAGACAATTCGGATTTCACTTGTCTTTCCGGCTTCAGCAGGAGAAATAGTAATGTTGAATAGATGCTCCTTCGCATCGGCCGGCGGGCCTGAGCTTACCCGTATCGATATTTTTGCCCCTTTGGATACAAGATCCTTCGGTTTGTACGGGTCCTGACTGATGACAAAATCCTTCTGATGCAAATAGCTAGGTTCGTACAAAATATCCGACTCATCGAGCGTAAGCTCGTTTGCCTTGATCAGATCCTTCGCTTCGTCCAGCCGCTTGCCGATTAAATTCGGCATCGGTACAGTTTCACGGCCTTTGCTGACCATGAAATTGAATTCAACTGATTCGGGATTATATTGCTCGCCCGGCTTTGGAGACTGTTGAATAATCGTATCTACAGCTTCCTCGCTGAACACAGGATCAATAATGATTTGATCCTCCGTTATGCCTAATGCACCCAGCTCGTCAATCGCGGTCTGCAGCGGTTTCCCGATATAATCGCCCAGTTCTTCAAGCTCCGGACCGTCGCTTACAGATATTTGAATAAAGGAGCCTTCCTTGACTCGCATATTCATCTTCGTCTGACTGAATACCTGATCCTTCGGAATTTCCTGATTATGCTCGTGAATGACCGGTTCTTCAATCTTAAGCCCCGCAGTCTCGATCAGCTGCCGCGCCTCTGTCTCCGTCTTGCCAACGACATAAGGCACGTCTACTTCCGCGACGTCCAGTACGCCAAGGAGCCAAATAAAGCCCCAAATGATTAACCCCAGCAAAACCAGCGTCACGCCGACGACGGTAAGCGGTTTTCTCCATCCCTTTGACTTCGGCACCGTGTTCTTCTCGTCCCATTGCTCATCCTCGCTCGGTTTATTCGGCAGCTCACGCTCCGCCTGTGCTGCTGGCCGAATATCGCCGCGAATAGCAGGCATCACGCGCGTCTCGTCGAAATCGTTTATGCTCGCAAACGATACTTTTGGTTCCTTCAACCGCTCAGGACGCAAGCAGGTATCCAGATCGAGCAGCATTTCATGAGCTGAGCTGTAACGTTCAGCCGGATTTTTGCGCATCGCTTTAAGAATGACGTTCTCGACGCTTTGCGGAATATGCGGATTAACTGTACGAGGCTCGTCGAAATTTTCCTGCAAATGCTTTAAAGCTACGCTGATCGGGCTTTCACCAAGAAACGGGAGCTGTGCGGTCAG
>DATJKM010000173.1:0-36624 GCA_035491515.1 Candidatus Udaeobacter sp.
TCTACAAAAAAGACTGCTTTCAGATCGTCACTGACGACCTGAAAGCAGTCTTTTTTATCGTTAATCTATGATTTCTGCCATATCTCCGTTTTTCACGCCCGCCGCATTCGCTTCATCGGTATCGATATGCATATCGAGCGCAAATTGCTCGGATACGCGCGCGACTACATTTTCGAATACGACGCCGCGCTCACCGGCAAAGCGAACTTTGAGCGACTGCTTGTCTGCTATGCCGAACCGCTCAGCATCGCTCGTGTGGAAATGTATGTGCCTTGCCGCTACGATTACTCCCTCTTCTATTGTTACCTCGCCGGCAGGCCCTTGGAGCTTAATTCCAGCTGAGCCTTTCGTATCGCCGGATTCCCGTACAGGTGGATTAACGCCGAGCGCAAATGCATCCGTACGCGATACCTCGAGCTGAGTATGCTTACGGGCAGGACCGAGAATTCTTACTTTAGCGAAACTCCCTTTTGGTCCGACAACAGCGACCGTTTCATTCGCTGCATATTGACCCGGTTGGGACAATGGCTTCATTTCCGTTAATTCGTAACCTTGGCCGAACAACAGCTCGACATGCTCCTGTGATAAGTGAATATGTCTTGCGGATACGCCAATTGGTACTTCTCTATGTATCATGTTGTCACTCTCCTGCTATGTAATAATCGACCTGCCGCTCCAGTCGATTGAAAAAGCATACGGCTTATCGGCCGTATGCTGGTCATACCGCTTATTTAAATTCGGCAACAAGCTTCTCGAATTCTTCCGGGGTAATCTTGATGTTCTGCTTAGATAAACCCTCAGGCTTGAAGCCGGTCACGAGATCCTCGTAAGACTTACGCGTTTTATTCTGATAAATAAGACCAGTGAGCATGCCGTTCGTTTCCATGATCTTGTTCATCGCTTGCACGCGGTTCGATGGATCGTAGTCCGGAAATTGCTCCAGGTTGACGATGTTTTCTTTGAACCAGTCGTAAGTATTGATTTTGTTGAACGTAACGCATGGGCTGAATACGTTGATAAGGGAGAAGCCTTCATGGTTGATCCCCTCTTCAATCAGCCTCGTCAATTGCTTCAAATCGCTGGAGAACGATTGGGCAATGAACGTCGCGCCTGCGGATAATGCAATTTCGAGCGGCGAAAGCGTCGACTCGATCGAGCCTTCAGGCGTCGATTTCGTTTTAAAGCCCTCTGCGCTGCGCGGCGAGGTTTGACCTTTCGTCAAACCGTAAATTTGGTTATCCATCACGATATAAGTGACGTTCAGGTTACGGCGAATGGCGTGAACCGTGTGACCCATGCCGATTGCGAACCCGTCTCCGTCGCCTCCGGATGCGATAACCGTTAGTTCGCGGTTAGCAAGCTTAACGCCTTGCGCGATTGGAAGCACACGACCGTGTATGCCGTGGAAGCCATATGCATTAATATAGCCGGAAATCCGTCCGGAGCAGCCGATACCCGAGATGACCGCAAGCTGCTCAGGCTCCAGCCCTACGTTCGCAGCCGCACGTTGAATGGCCGCTTGAATGGAGAAATCTCCGCAGCCTGGGCACCAGTTGGGCTTTACATTATTTCTAAACTCTTTGAATGTTGCCATCTAAACTCAACTCCTTACAAGCTTTGTGAACGTCGGAAGGCAAGAACGGATTGCCGTCATATTTAAGCAAGCTTTCTATTTTATCTGCAAAGCCTGCATTCATTTTAATTTGGGCTGCTAGCTGACCCGTAGCGTTATTCTCGATGACGATCACTTTTTTCGCATTTTGCAAGTAAGGAAGCAGAGGCTTCGTAGGGAACGGGTGAATTTGGCGAATCGTAATGTGGTTCGACGATATCTGTTCCTGCGCAAGCAGGCTTCTAGCCTCGTCAATCGTACCGCCGGTCGAGCCCATGCCGATAATAAGCAATTCCGGCGTATCAAAAGGCGCGTCGACGCGGATTGCGTCACGAATATACATATCGTTCAGCTTGCCAAGTCGCTTATCCATCATGTTCTGACGGTTCAATGCATTTTCCGAGGGACGCCCCGTCTCATCATGCTCAACGCCTGTTACGTGATGCAAACCGCCCTTCTCGCCAGGCAAGACGCGAGGGGAGATGCCGTCCTCCGTAAGCTCATAGCGCTTAAACAAATCATGACCTTCAAGCGCAGGCACATTCTCGACCAGTTTGCCGCGTTTGATTTCAATTTTATTGTAATCCAGCTCTTCGCATGATTGTTTACCTAGCGATAGCTGCAGATCCGTCATCAAAATAACCGGAACTTGGTATTGCTCAGCCAAGTTAAAGGATTCGATCGTATCGTAGAAGCAGTCTTCAATCGATGCCGGCGCGATAACGATTTTCGGAATTTCCCCATGCGTACCGTAAACCATTGCATTCAGGTCTGACTGTTCTTGCTTTGTCGGCAATCCAGTCGATGGACCGCCCCGCTGCGTATTCACGATCACAAGCGGCGTTTCCGTCATGCCCGCAAGACCGATCGCCTCCATCATTAGCGAGAGGCCAGGACCCGCGGATGCCGTCATCGTGCGAACACCTGCATAGTTTGCGCCGATTGCCATTGTTACCGCTGCAATTTCATCCTCGGTTTGTACGACCGTACCGCCGAATTTAGGAAGCTTCTTGATCAGATATTCCATGATCTCGGAAGCAGGCGTAATCGGATAAGCGGCCATCAGACGGCAGCCTGCCGCAATAGAGCCAAGACCGATAGCCTCATTGCCGATCATGAACAGCTTCTGCTGCCCGTCAGCCTCATCAAGCTTGAACTCATCAAGCGGTCCGCCCGCTTGCTCCAGCACAAACTCAGCGCCGCGTTTAACCGCTTCAATATTTTTCTCAACGATAGCTGCGCCTTTGCGTCCGAACTCTTCTTCAACCGCTTTATTAAATACTTCCAGCGGCAGTCCAAGAAGCGCCCAGGATGCGCCTGAAGCAACCATGTTTTTCATTAATGACGTGCCTAGCTCCTCAGCCATTGCTGTAATAGGAACGGCAAACAATCTTGCTTCTATACCTTCTGGTATGGTTGGATTAAATTTTGCATCAGCGACAATAACGCCGCCGAGACGAAGTTCCTTTGCATTCAGATCGATACTTTCTTGGTCAAATGCAACCAGAATATCCAAATCATCCGAAATAGCGCGTATCGGTTTCGTACTAATGCGTATTTTATTATTCGTGTGTCCGCCCTTGATCCTCGAGGAAAAGTGTCGATATCCATATAAATAGTAACCCAAGCGATTAAGCGCCGTGGAAAAGATCCGGTCCGTACTTTCGACGCCTTCGCCTTGTTGTCCCCCGATCTTCCAAGACAATTGACTGATCAAAATGCCCAACTCCTCTTTTTCTAGAACGTGCAAATATTCATATCATCAAGCAATTATATAATATAAGTCATAACAGTCACAACAATTTTAAAACTCACACTAACAAAAATCAAGATGTAAACGCTTAAACAAAACATAGTTTGTTTCGATTGTTTCCATACCGCAAATAGATCGAACAGTCCTTATGCAATCGGGAGGTTCTTTCTCAGAAAACGAAGCGCGTTTCCACACATAAACTGCTCGGTTTGCCGCCCGGAATACCTTTTCAGCAGCGCTTCCTGAAGCGAGAAAAGCTCACCTGGATGCGTTAATCCCTCTATATAACGATCAATTCCGTCAAAATCAGAGCCGAGCATAATATGGGATTCTCCGCCAAGCTCACAGATATGCTCGATATGACGAAGCAAATCATCGATGACTACGACCTCCGCGTTCGATACAAACCAGGGAACGAATGTGACCCCGATCAGCCCTTGCTTCGCAATTAATTTCTCAATCTGGGCATCTGTTAAATTTCTCGGATGATCACATATCGCTCTTGCGTTGGAATGAGAGGCGATGACTGGTCTTTGCGAAAGATCGGCCACCTCCCAAAACGCCCGTTCGGACAAATGGGATACATCTAACAGTATATCCAATTTATCACATTCTTCTACAAACATTCTACCTTTTATTGTCAAGCCTCCGCCGCGCGGCTCCATAGCTCCGTCTGCAGCCCAGTTGGCATGATTCCAGGTCATTCCCGCTGCGCGAATGCCTAATCGATGCATGATCCGAAGCAGAGACATTTGACCTTGAAGTCCATCGACACCTTCCAGCGACAAAAGCGCTCCGATTTTTCCGTCCCGGATACAATCGTCTAAATCATGAGCCGTTCTTACCCAAATCATGTCCTCGCACGACAATACCATTTGGTGAAAGCGGTCCACGCTCTCCAAAACAGGCTCTAATCTTCCGTTCATAGATTGCGGTATGTAGATCGCGAATGTTTGCAGAACAGTTCCAGCTGCCTGCAGGCGCTCGTATGTAACATCTAAACGGCCAGCCCTGCTTCCTTGAAAATTTAAATCCTCATCAAGCAGCAGCTTGCAGAGCACATCGCAATGAAAATCGACTACTTTCATAGAGACACCTCACCATTCGTTTGACTCGCAGCAAAAAAACCTGTCTACGACGTAAACAGGCGAACCCTATCCTTTTATCCAATTGGCAGATGCATTAGCGCCGCTTGGACTTGCTACCGAGGCTCAACAATCAATTTGATTGCTGTTCGATCCTCCCCGTCAATAACAATGTCAGTAAAAGCCGGTATGCAAATTAAATCCACCCCGCTGGGAGCGACAAATCCGCGAGCAATCGCGACTGCTTTGATCGCTTGGTTTAACGCACCAGCACCAATGGCCTGCAGTTCCGCACCGCCACGTTCACGAAGAACGCCTGCGAGCGCACCTGCAACGGAATTTGGATTGGACTTTGCTGAAACTTTTAATACATCCATAAAAAAGTACCTCCCCTTGGACTGTTGGATGGATTCCACTTTTAAATAGTATTCGAGGGAGATTAAAAAATTCCTGCTTTTATTCCGCTTATTCACAAACTGTTCTGAATTGTCGGAACTTTTCATAGATTCAAAGCATTACATCAGAAGCCATTCGTCCTCTGTGAGACGGATTTTCTCAATTTTGCGTGCTTGTCCCGTTGCTTCATCGATCTGAACGGAAATAGCATGCAAATGCCATTTTCCTTCATCCACCACAAAACGGACCGGCAGCTGCGTAATAAATTTATGCAACACAGCATTGCGCTCCATGCCTAGTACGCCTTCCTTAGGGCCAACCATGCCAACATCGGTTATGTAAGCCGTTCCTCCAGGCAAAATCGTATCGTCATTCGTTTGTACATGCGTATGTGTTCCAAGCACAATCGATGCTCTGCCGTCCAGATGCCAGCCCATCGCGATCTTCTCTGAGGTTGCTTCCGCATGAAAATCAACCAAAATGTTTTGCGTGTGCTCACTAGCCTCTTCGATCAGCTCATCTGCCTTGCGGAAAGGGCAATCGATCGGCGGCAAAAATGTACGGCCTTGCAAATTGATAATGGCCAGCTGTTTTCCTCCGGCTTTGATAAAGGCCATGCCTTGTCCAGGAGCGCCTTCTGCATAGTTCGCCGGGCGAACAAGGCGGGGTTCGTCATCAATCCATTCAAAAATATCTTTATTATCCCACGTATGGTTACCCATCGTTATGCCATGAATACCCCATTCGAAAAATTCCTTCGCAATCGTTGCCGTAATCCCTCTGCCTGCAGCCGCATTCTCGCCATTTGCAATGATTATATGAGGGTTATATTTACTTTTAAGAGCTGGCAGCACACGCTTTAAAGCACTTCTTCCTACGTTCCCTACGATATCGCCGATAAATAATACATTCATGTCATTACACTTCCTTTTGTACGCCTGCAAACAGAAAAGTGGCTAACAAGCAGCCACTTTTCTGTAAAGCTGATATTTTTTTGTTGATTACTTTGCATATTCAACCGCGCGTGTCTCTCGAATAACCGTGACTTTAATATGACCCGGATAATCGAGTTCGCTCTCGATTTTTTTCGTAATATCTCGTGCGAGGCGGAATGCTTCCGTATCGTCGATTTTTTCTGGCTGCACCATGACGCGCACTTCGCGGCCAGCTTGGATCGCATACGATTTCTCAACGCCTTCAAACGATTCGGAAATGTCTTCGAGCTTTTCCAGTCGTTTAATGTACGTTTCAAGCGTTTCGCGACGAGCCCCCGGACGTGCAGCCGATAATGCATCAGCCGCTCCTACGAGCATCGCAATAACAGAAGTCGCTTCCGTATCACCGTGGTGGGAGGCAATACTGTTAATAACGACAGGATGCTCCTTGTATTTCTTAGCAAGCTCAACACCGATTTCAACGTGTGAGCCTTCCACTTCGTGGTCCAGCGCTTTACCGATATCATGCAGCAATCCTGCACGCTTTGCCAGCGTTATATCTTCGCCAAGCTCTGCTGCCATCAAGCCAGTCAAGTAAGCAACCTCCATGGAATGCTTCAATACGTTTTGACCATAACTTGTCCGGTACTTCAATCGACCTAAAATCTTGATTAAATCCGGATGCAAGCCATGAACGCCAACCTCGAAAGTAGCTTGCTCACCATATTCACGGATTCGCTCGTCCACTTCTTTACGAGATTTTTCAACCATTTCTTCAATGCGGGCAGGATGGATACGACCGTCAGCCACAAGCTTTTCCAAAGAAGTGCGGGCAATTTCGCGTCTTATCGGGTCGAAACCAGACAAAATGACCGCTTCCGGTGTATCGTCGATAATGAGATCGATACCAGTCAATGTTTCCAAAGCTCGGATATTTCGGCCTTCACGCCCAATAATACGGCCTTTCATTTCTTCATTCGGCAATGTTACGACGGAAACCGTCGTCTCAGCCACATGATCAGCCGCACAACGTTGAATAGCAAGTGATATAATATCACGGGCTTTCTTGTCGGCCTCTTCTTTCGCTTGCTGCTCGATCTCTTTAATCATCTGTGCTGTTTCATGTCGTACTTCCTGTTCAACATTGGATAAAATGATCGATTTCGCATCTTCCGTTGTCAGACCCGATATGCGTTCCAATTCACTAAGCTGCTGCTTGTAAATGGAATCAATCTGCTCTTGCGTTTCTTCGATCCGTTTTTCTTTGTTGGCTACAGTTTCTTCTTTGCGTTCTAGTGCTTCTAACTTTTTATCCAGCGACTCCTCTTTTTGGAGCAAACGTCTTTCCTGACGTTGAGCCTCGTTGCGTCGTTCACGAATGTCTCTCTCAGCTTCGGAACGAAGTTTGTGGACTTCATCTTTTGCTTCTAGCACGGTTTCTTTCTTCTGAGCTTCAGCTTCTTTCTTCGCATTTTCTACGATTTGGACAGCTGCTTGCTCAGCGCTTGAAATTTTGGCCTCGGCAATCGACTTTCGAATAAAATAACCAATCCCAAAGAAAATTGCGCCAACAAAGAGACAGATCAAGATCCAAATGACCTCATTAGGCATCTGTTTCACCTCCTTGCTGCATACACCAAGGCACTGCTTGGGATGATATTAGGTTTTCAACCGGCTACAAACCGTTTCAACATTTACTAATTTGACGAAAATAATCGTTTTGAATCAACTTTTGGAAGGAAAATTGATTCAAAATTGAAGGAATACAACCTCATTTTATCGTTTCGTAAAATCAATTGTCAAGCAAAAGCCCATCATCTTCCTCGAATACATCGTCTTCCCCATTCAGATCGATCGACTTTAACGCTTCCTTCACGATATCTCCTGGAAAGCCTCTACGCATTAAATAGCCCATTAGCTTGCGCTTTCGGTCTACCGGCTCTCCTTTTAAAGAGCGCCATTTCTTCTCAGCAGCCTTTTTTGCTGACGCCAGCTCTACCTTGCGGTCTAACGAATCGGTTGCTTTCGCTGCGGCTTCTTTCGACACGCCTCGCAGCTGCAGCTCCTGTTTGATAAAGCGACGCCCCTTCAAGCTGTTTCTAAGCCGGCCGATAGCAAACATACGTGCATATTGTTCATCATCCACAATATGCTCCCTTTCTAAACGGTCAAGCGCATATTGAATATTGTCAGCCTCAAACAATTTGCGATTTAAATATTGCTCGATTTGCTTTCTTGTTCGCGGCTTTGCGCCCAAATAAGCGATGGCCAGCACATAAGCACGGTAGCGTTCATCTTCCATTCGTATTTCTTCAATTTGAACTTCCGTTAATATTTGCCCCTTCGTCAGTCGGAAACGGATCAATATGTCTTCATGCACCGATAGCATCGCTTCCTCAGAATCAGCAAAGAGATGATACAATTTTCGTTCCTTCTTGTCCTGTCGAACAGATAAGATCATCCATTCTTCGACATCGCTTAGATTGCTATGGACCACACTGTACATCCTCTCTAAACACAGCATCGCCGCCCCTAATGGGACGGCGAAGCATTAGTAAGTATATGATCAGATAATTTTATTCCAGATCTTCGAATTCCTCATCGTCTTCTTCCTCAGCCTTAAAGTTAGCCTGAGTTGCTGCAGCCGACAGGTTGCTCGCTTCACGAATCTGCTTTTCGATGACTTCAGCGATATCCTTGTGATCCTTCAAATACTGCTTCGCATTCTCCCGGCCTTGGCCAAGGCGCTCCCCATTATAAGAGAACCATGCTCCGCTCTTCTGCACAATATCCAACTCTACGCCAATATCAACAAGCGTACCTTCTCTGGAAATACCTTCGCCGTACATGATGTCGATCTCCGCTTGCTTAAACGGAGGAGCAACTTTGTTCTTAACGACCTTAATACGGGTACGGTTACCGACCATATCATTACCTTGCTTCAATGTCTCGATACGGCGTACGTCAAGACGTACACTGGAGTAGAACTTCAAAGCGCGTCCGCCTGGCGTTGTCTCGGGGTTACCGAACATAACGCCTACTTTTTCACGCAATTGGTTGATGAAGATCGCAATCGTCTTCGATTTGCTGATTGCCCCCGAAAGCTTCCGCAAAGCCTGTGACATCAGACGTGCCTGAAGACCTACGTGAGAATCACCCATATCGCCTTCAATTTCCGCTTTCGGTACAAGCGCCGCAACGGAGTCAATTACGACGATATCAACAGCGCCACTGCGTACGAGTGCTTCAGCGATTTCCAAGGCTTGCTCGCCCGTATCAGGCTGTGAAAGCAAAAGCTCATCAATATTAACACCAAGCTTGTTTGCATAAAGCGGATCTAGCGCATGCTCTGCATCGATAAAAGCAGCTTGTCCGCCAATTCGTTGAACCTCTGCAATTGCATGAAGTGCAACTGTCGTTTTACCGGAAGATTCCGGTCCATATATTTCAATAACACGTCCACGCGGCAAGCCGCCTATTCCTAATGCGATATCTAGAGCAAGGGAACCGCTAGGCACGGTCTCTACCTGCATGTGTGTGGATTCTCCTAATTTCATGATGGAGCCTTTACCAAATTGCTTCTCAATTTGACGCAAAGCCATTTCTAGTGCAGCGCGACGATCCGACAAGAAACTCACATCCTTCTTTATTTATAATGTTATGATACCTTTTTTCCGATGGGATGACAAGCATTTTTTCGAACATACATTCGCCTTTTGTTTCCCCATCAAATGGACATAAAAAAACCGCAGCAAAGTAATCTTCGCCACGGTTCTTCCGGTAACTATAATTAATTATAACCTGAAAGTCGACATTTGACAAATATTATTTATTTTATCGAATTTCCTCGGAAACGGTAGACTTCAGCCATTCGATTTCGTTTCCTTAACGCCCTTGCAGCGCCAGCCACAGACGATATAAAGCAACCTTGACGGCACGCAGCCTAATCATGCTTCTGCCTCCGCTTAGGTTCAAGGTATGAACGACGGCCTTCTTGCCGCGCTCTGCGATACCCACATAAACTAGCCCAACAGGCTTGCCCTCGGATTCTGACGGCCCCGCAACTCCTGTCAAGGAAACGCCAAAATCAGCGTCCGCAAGTTCTCTGACCCGCTCCGCCATCAATGCAGCAGTCGAATCGCTAATGGCGCCGGGCGCACCTTCCCCCTCAAGCTGCGTCATCGGAATGCTAAGCAAATGATGCTTCATTATATTGGTGTAGGTGACAACCCCTCCTACATACTCTCCACTGCTTCCAGGAACGCTTGTAATAAGCTCGGCTAACAAACCCCCGCTGCAGCTTTCCGCGCTCGCCAGCTTGCGCCTTGAGGCTCTCAGCAGGTGTACAACCTCTTCTTCGATCGGGATATCCTGTTGTGCGTATAAATGCTCGCCTACACGTTCCTTGATCTTCTCGAGCGTTTTATCGATTTTCTGATCCGCTTCATTAGGTGTGCCCGCTTTGGTGGATACCCGAATGGAAACCTCGCCTTCCTTCGCATAAGGGGCAATGGTTGGGTCAACCTGACCGTCAATCAAATCAAGCAGCTTCGCTTCAAGGTTTGACTCTCCAATCCCCGCGAATTTCAGTATCCGCGAATAAAGCGGCTTTGTCTCCCCCAGCACGGAACGCAGCCATACCTCGCCAGCGCCATCCATCATCGGCTTCATTTCACGCGGCGGCCCTGGAAGAAGCAAATACAGAGTGCCGTCTACAGACAAACCGTTGCCTACGGCTAGTCCCGTCGTATTTTCGAGCGGCTCACCGCCCTCGATCATTAACGCCTGCCGGCGGTTGCTCTCGACCATATGGATGCCGCGCGAGCTGAACATTTCCTCGATTTGCGCCATCGAAGGATCGTGAATAATGAGCTTACGGTTCAAATATCCGGCTAAAACATCCTTCGTAAGATCATCCTGTGTCGGTCCGAGTCCCCCCGTAAAGACTAGCAAATCAGCCCGGCTTCTTCCTATTTCTATCGCTTGCCGCAGCCGCTCAGAATTGTCTCCGACAACCGTTTGAAAATAAACGTCGATACCTAATCCGGCAAGCTTCTGTGACAAAAATTGTGCATTCGTATTTACGATTTGGCCGAGCAGCAGCTCCGTTCCGACCGCGATGATTTCTGCTTTCATAATTTTGGTTTCCCTCCGCCATCATAAGTAAGTTTAACCGTAAGCAAATATACAAAAGCATCTCTCCGTTTATAGGAAAGATGCTTTGACGTTATTCTACCGGAATCAAATGCTTGTTCTTCACGAAATAATCGATGCCTGAGTAAACCGTAATGGCGGCTGCCACCCAGCTAGCGACAACATCGAACGGAAAGTCAATGAAATTGAAAGGAAAGTTATTGATCAAGAGCGCGATAATCATTGTAATTTGAATAGCCGTCTTCCATTTGCCCCATTTGCTGGCAGCCATTACGGAGCCTTCAAGAAGCGCTACCTGACGAAGACCCGTTACCGCGAATTCTCGGCTAATGATAACAATCGCAATCAAAGCGTTCAGCTTGTCCATTTCGACAAGCGAAATAAGTACAGCAGCTACAAGCAGCTTATCCGCCAAAGGATCGAGCAGCTTGCCGAGGTTCGTTACGATTTTGTTCTTGCGCGCAATGTATCCGTCTAGTCCGTCTGTGCTTGCCGCCACAATAAAAATGAGTGCCGCTGCGATTTGATTGTATGTAATGGAGAAGTCCGAGATGCTGAACGACCCCAAATCCACTTTAATAAGCAGAAAAAACATAATAACCGGCACCAAAAATATTCTGGCAAGTGTAATGCGGTTCGCCAGATTCACGCAATTCCCTCCTTAGATCGATCTAACTCATTGGTGTGCGTTACGGGAACCCTTTGTTCGAGAATGAAACCGGATTTTATTTCCAGCTGCGGATCAGTAGCTAAGCAACCTTGAGTTAATGCATTTGTACTCACTTTCATCTATGTATCCCCCAGATCCTTCCCTGAAGCTATCTAACCAAGTATAATACATGCTATTACACGTGTCAAAAGCGGCAAAAGCCTCATTTTGGAGCTGCGGCTGCAGCAAAAACGAAAAGCCCCGTTTCTCGAATTCCGATGAAACGAAGCTTCATTATTACTATGAGCGATAATTAGTAAATTGAAGCTCAACAGGCAAGTCTGCTTCTCTCAGCAGCTTCATAACCGCTTGCAAATCGTCAAGACTTTTACCCGATACTCTTATCTGATCGCCTTGAATTAAGCTCTTTACCTTCAACTTCGAATCGCGAATTAAAATATTGATTTTTTTCGAAACATCCTGTTCTATACCTTGTCTTAGCTTAATACGCTGACGAACGGTATTGCCCGATGCGCCTTCAATTTTACCGTAATCCAAGTTTTTGATCGGAACGCCTCGTTTTACCATTTTGGACAATAATATATCAAGAACGTTTTTTAGTTTATAGTCATCGTCCGAAGCGACTACAAGCTCCTCTTTCTCAAGTGCGATAGAGCTCTTGCTGCCCTTAAAGTCAAAGCGCGTTTCTATCTCACGCTCCGCTTGCTTAATCGCGTTCGCTAATTCTTGCATGTCTACCTTGGATACGATATCAAAAGCATTTTCTGAAGCCATTTAAAACCTCTCCTTTGTTACTGTAATCATTATTCTGTTTTCAATTGATCGGCGCCTGTCCCGGTACCAGTGCCTGTTGTGCCTGTTTGAGTATCAGTTCCCGTGCCTGTTTCAGTACCTGCCTCGGTACCTGTGCTTCCGTCAACTGCCGGAGTTCCGTCGCTAACGGGTTTAAGCAGCAGTTTTTTTGAGCCCGCCCGATCGCCGTCCGGCACAAGCACGCCATCCACTTTTATTTCAGTCAGATCGGATCTTCCCACATTGATGTAGATAGGTCCGGTAAGATCATAGGATTCGACAGTTCCATCCTCAGCATTTGCCGAGTAAAGCTTCTCTCCTTTATTGCTGCCCGAGCGAACCTCCAGCCAGCTTCTTCCGCCAGCTACTTTAACTTCTACCTTATGGATGGTGCCTGCAGGTCCAATATCATATTGGTCAGCCTTCCCCACCTTGCTTCCGAATGTAACAGTAGTCGGCGCTTGTGTTGGTGTAGGAGATACGGGCGGGGCAGTCGGTGTGCTCACGTTCCCTGTACCTGTGGCATTATCCTCCGTATCGATTACCGGCGGTTCGGAGGCTTCCGTTATATCCGTGCTATTATCAACCTGTTTAGGAGCATCAGAGTCGCTATTGATGACATACACCCATATGACGACAACGATCAAAATAAGAAAGGACCACATCATGACATTGAAACCGATTTTGCCAAGTCTCTCTGACGATTGCGACTTCACCCGACGTGGCGATCTCGCCACAATAGGCTCTGAAATTTGCTCAACCGGTGCAGCAGGCACCTCATGCTGATACAAACGAAGCACTTCGTCAGGATCCAGCCCTACAGCTTCTGAGTAATTTTTCACAAATGCCCGAACATAAAAAGGACCGGGCAAAACCCTGTGATCTCCACTCTCAATCGCTTCCAAGTACCGTTTTCTTATTTTTGTCGTTTCTTGAATATCATCTAGCGTTAAGCCGCGCTGGTCCCTCGCCTTACGAAGCAATTCACCTAAATCAGACATGAGACGGCCTCCTTCCAATTAGAAATCGTCTGTATAGTTTGCTGTGAAAGATTCATACGATATTTCCTCATCTGGCGTATTGCGTAATTCAACAATAATGTCAAAATGGCTATAATCGAAATTAGATTCCTTAATAAATATATCCGGGTGCTCAATTACTTTCGTCGATGGCATGGCCATAATTTCCTGCAGCAAGCCGTAATGCTTCTCATTCGAGCGAATGGTGCTTACGATTCCGTCAATAATAAAAATATTGTTTGGCTGCATCTCGTCATCAGACAGCTGACTTCTAACCGTTTGCCGAAGCAAAGTAGAGGACACGAATGTCCACCGTTTGTTTGAGCATACGCTGCCCGCTATGATAGATTCCGTCTTGCCTACTCGAGGCATCCCCCGTAGTCCTATAACCTGATTTCCGTCTCGCTTAAACACTTCGCCCAAAAAGTCGACTAAAATACCGAGCTCATCGCGCGTAAAACGGAATGTTTTGCGATCGTCCGAATCACGCTCGATATAACGCCCATGACGAACCGCTAAAATATCGACGATCGTTGGCGTTCTCAGTTTATTTACTGTAATATTATCAACCTTTTGCAGCATTTTGCCAAGCAGCTCGATCTTCTCGTCGTCATTGGTTTGAAGAAGCATGCCACGTGTCCGATCCTCAACACCGTTAATGGTCATAATATTGACCTCAAGCATACCTAGCAAAGAGGCGATATCTCCGAGTAAACCCGGGCGGTTCTTATGTATTTTGTATTCCATGTACCACTGTTTTGATTCCAAAACTGTCACCGTCCTAAACCTGTTGTTATAGAAGTATGTAAATGATGGATATGTTCGTCATAAAACATAATTCTACAATTTTCGTCACAATCCTGCAACCCAAAAAGAAACATTGCAGAAAAGCCTCCTATTGGGAGGCTCTCCTGCTTCTGCTTCTGTTGACGAAAATATCGTCTCCGTACGGGGGCAGTTAAGATTTTTGGACGAGCTTGACCATCAAGCAGGAAAGCGCTTTTCGTTCACTCTCGTCACCAACATCCCATAGCTCCTTCAACACGCGTTCTTCCTCATTTTTCGGATCAACCTTCTCTTCGAGAAAGGAACCGATTTCGAAAGCTAAAGATGAAATTGTTTCTTCCGACATCCCCATCTTTTTCGCTTGCGATACTCGGTCCGCCAAAAAATGCTTCCATGTTGCAAAATTAGTAAGGACAGTTGACATGTTTCTTCGCCTCCTACAGGTATAGAAAAGAATCATCAACAGTCTTATCATGCGTAAATGCTGCTCTAATTATGCAAAAGGCCAAAAGACTTGTCCGTAATAACGGCAGTCTCGAAATTAAGTATGCCAACCGCCGTTAGGGCTGATGATTTGCCCCGTAATGTAGGATGACTCCGGCAGCGCCAGAAAATAAACAAGCGAAGCGATTTCATCTGTGGAGCCGAATCGTCCGACAGGAATTTCCTGCTGTATCGCAGCCTTCTCCTCCGCGTTGAACCCGTCCATCATTTCCGTGTCAACAGCTCCCGGGGCAACGGCGTTAACGGTAACGCCCGTCGGCGCCAGCTCCTTCGCCAGCGCCTTCGTAAAAGCGTTCATGCCGCCCTTGGTTGTAGAATAAAGCACTTCGCAGGATGCTCCCGACATCCCCCAAATGGAAGAAACATTAATAATTCGGCCATAACGCTGTGCAATCATATAGGGCATAAACAGCTGCGAGCAAAGAAACATTCCCTTCAGGTTAACGGCCATCACTTCATCCCATTCTTCCTCCGACACATCCATCAGCATGCCGTAGTGCGAGATACCGCCGTTGTTAACCAATATATCCGGAAGCATGTTATGGCTCTCCAGCTTCTCCCGCATCCGCTCGAGCTGCTCCTTCGAGCGCAGATCTGCTGAGATCGTTAATACGTTCGCCCCAAGAGCCATGCACGTTCGCGCCGTCTCGTTAGCCGTTTCATGCGATTGCAAATAATGAATGACGATATTTACACCCTCAGCCGCAAATCGTTTGGCAATGGCTGCCCCGATTCCACGGCCTCCCCCGGTAATAAGCACCGTCATTTGCTGGAGCGTCTTCATTTTGACGGCTGTTCCACAATCGATACCGCAAGCTGTTCAAAATCGAAATGCTCGCGCAGCCGCTCATTAACTTCTTCAAGCGTACATTTTTCATAAAAATCGAGCACATCGAACATATCACTGTCACGGAACCGATATCTCGTAAATTCACCGGCAATCGCTTCTGGGGAGTTTAGCATACGTAAATATCCGCCGATTTTTTTTCGTTTGGATCTCTCGAACGCGGTTGGTTCAATACCGCTGGCCAATATACCTTCTATAGCCGTTCGTATTTGCTTGATGAGCTCATCCGGGTTAGGCGTATCGCCGCCAATGACCGAGAAGGCATAGCCGGTGCTCGAATTGTATTCGTGACCGAAGGAATCCGAGATCAGATCATTTTCATAAAGCTGTTGGTAAAGCTTGGAGCTAGGGCCAATTAGAGCTTCCAGCATCAGCTTTGTCGTCACTTCTTGACGCAGAAGTGCTTCCCCGCTTAGACCTGTCTTCTTTTCTTTGAAGCCGAGCATGCACTTAGGCAATGACACTTGCAGCTCCGTCACCTTGCGTTTAATCTTTACGGATTCAGGCTCCTTCTCAAAATATCGCTCTATCTGTCCTTGCGGCTTAAACGATTTGCCGTTTTGATTCTCGCGCACAAGCTGGAACACTTCCTCCGCATTTACGCCGCCGACGATGAACAACAGCATATTGGATGGATGATAAAACGTCTCGTAGCAGCGGTAAAGGGTTTCCTTATCGATTTGTCTGATGGATTCCACCGTACCGGCGATATCAATATGGACTGGATGCTCGTGATAAAGCGCGTCAATCAGGCCGAAATAAACTCTCCAATCGGGATTGTCACGGTACATATTAATTTCCTGCTCGATAATCCCCTTTTCCTTCTCTACGTTTGTATCCGTAAAATAAGGGTTTTGAACGAAATTGATCAGCGTCTCCAAGTTCTCGTTAATTTGCTCCGTCGCCGAAAACAAATAAACCGTTCGGTCGAAGCTCGTAAACGCGTTCGCTGACGCTCCCTGAGATGCAAAAACGGCAAAAATGTCGCCCGTAGGCTCTTCGAACATTTTATGCTCCAAGAAATGGGCTATGCCGTCAGGCACCTTCGCCGGAGGCTGATTGCCGACCGAGAACCGGTTGTCGACCGAGCCATATTTCGTGGAAAATGTCGCATAGGTTTTATTAAAGCCTTCCTTCGGCAGCACGATAACCTCAAGTCCGTTATCAAGCACTTCCCGATATAACGTTTCCTGCACGTTTGGATAGCTAAGGGTTTGCATGCGTTATGCCTCCTTTCGATCGCGCAAAAAGTAAATCGTATCCAGCTGAACGCGCTCCGCAACCTTCACGATATCCTCAGCGGTAACCGCCTGAACCTGTTCAAGCAGCTGCTCTGCGCTTCGCTGCTTTCCGGTAAGTACGCTATTGAAATCATAGGCGATCATCTCATACGCAGAATCCTGAAGCTCACGGAGGTGATTAGAGATCATCGCCTTCGTTTGATTCAGCTCCAGCTCAGAAAGCCGGCCTTGGCGCATGCTTTCAAGCTGCTCCTTAATAATAACGACCGCACGGTCGTAATTGGCAAACTCAATGCCAGATTGAATCGTGCAAAGACCTTTATGGCCGTCAAGCCGTGATGATGCATAATACGCCAAGCTTTCCTTCTCGCGCACGTTCAAAAACAGCTTCGAATGCGGGTATCCGCCCAAAATGCCGTTATACATTAAGACTGCGGGATAAGCGTCATCTTCATAACCTACTCCGGTACGAAGACCCAAATTCAGCTTCCCCTGACTAACATCCATCCGCTCCGTAACGGTCTTCACTTCTTTAACCGGATGCTGCACATTTGGAACCGAATAAACAGATGGCGAGCCTTCCTTTAGCCTAAAAGCTTTCGTTACAAGCTCAGTAACTTCCTCCAGCGTCGTGTCGCCAACAACATATAAATCAAGCGCGGCGTTATTCAGCCATTGCTCGTAATTTGTATACAACGACGAAGGTGTAATCGCATCGATGTCAGCCAGCTTGCCAAGCGGATGAAGACGGTAAGGCTCATCCGCACACATTTCCTCTAGGCAGCGCTCAGCCGCATACCGTATCTTATCATTCACGATCGCCTCTAGCCTTTTCTTAAGCGTTGTTTTCTCTGCATCCACATATTTATGATGGAAACCATTATTGTCTAACAGCGGATCGGTAAGCACATCCCCCAGGAAGCGAAGCGATTCTGCAAGGAGCGGAGTGTTCGACGAAACAAATTCATCATTTATGACATCCATGCGGAATTGAACGATTTGGGAATCGCCTCTTTTATATACGTCGAAACCGAAGCCTGCTCCATATAAATCATCCAGCTTCTCACGGAAAGCAATTGTTTCCGGCAAATTCGCTGTGCCTCTTCTCAGAACGAATGGGATAAGCGCAACAGGAGTTACCGTTGCTTCATCAAGAGTAAGTCCCGCAAATAAGGAAATAGCAAACGTTTTAAATCGTTTTGTAGGCAGCACATGCAGACGAATACGCTGCAGCTGCCCTCTTTCGAATTGGGTCACTCGGTTTGCTCCTTTCATCGGCGCGTTATAGAGTAAATCTATTCCATTTGACAATTCACTATACCATTCTAACCTATAGGAAATGGAAGAAGCAACCACTGCTGCGCAAGGCAGTAATGGCTGCTTCCTTTCGTGAAATCCTTATAGTTACATGCAGAAAATATGCTTACCGATCGTTTTGATTTGCGTCCGGGTCCAGATCCATTTCGAGGTAGCCGTTTCCGGATTAAAATAGTAGACGCAGCCGCCAGTTGGATCCCAGCCATTAATGGCATCCTCGACCGCTTCTCTCGCTTTTTCATTAGGAGTCAGCCAAATTTGACCGTCGGCAACCGCTGTGAAAGCGAGAGGCTGGAAGATGACGCCGTAAATCGTATTCGGAAAGCTTTGCGATTTCAAACGGTTAAGAATAACAGCTGCAACCGCTACTTGTCCCTCATAAGGCTCTCCGCGCGCTTCGCCGTATACGGCGTTGGCCATTATCTTCAAATCGTTATCCGTCAAGCCGAGTCTGTTGGACTTCGCAATTGACGTTTTGTTGCCTTTCGAGCTAGCGGTTTCTTTCCCGCCTCCGGCACCTGCTTTCGAGTCTGAAGGTGCTGCTGTAGGCTTCCAGTTTTTCGTAGCCTCCCAAAGCTTAAGCTTTGTTTTTGCTCCGACAACGCCGTCCGACTTGATGCCGAACTTCCATTGGAACCACGTTACCGCGTTTTTAGTGCTTTGTCCAAACTGCCCGTCTATTTCACCTTTGAAATAACCGAGATGCTTGAGCCGTCCTTGCAATTCATAGACGTCCTGACCGGAGGAACCTACCGTCAAAGTAGCGTTGCTGAACGTTTCCGCTGCTTCGTTATGCTCTCCGCGCAGTAATGAAATGGACCCGAACAACAACAGCACGATAATCGAGGTCATCAAAATCAAACGATTTCTCATGATGGGATCTGCCTTTCTCTTGCAAGTTAGTTCGCTTAAGGTAGCGTTACCTAACTTTAGTATGAGAAATTGATCCCTCTTCTATGCATGGAGTTGCTCTTTTCGCTATGAGCGGAAATTAGGAGCTCACTCGGCCAGCTTGAAATTCGTCCATCGTAATCAGCACTTCCCGGGGCTTGCTTCCTTCATATGGGCCGACAATGGAGCGAGCCTCCATCTGATCGATCAATCTTGCAGCTCTAGTATAGCCGATCCTCATTCGACGCTGCAGCAAGGACACTGACGCTTGCTTGGCTTCCAAAATAATTTGTACCGCTTGGTCGTAAAGCTCATCGAGCACCTCATCGGAATCAGACGATTCTTCTTCAACCTCAGGTACAAGATCTGTTTTATATTCCGCTTCGGCTTGGCCTCGAGCATAATTAACGAGCGTTTCCACTTCCTGATCCGATAGAAAGGCGCCTTGCACCCTTATCGGCTTAGACATTCCTACAGGCAAGAACAGCATATCGCCGCGGCCAAGCAGCTTCTCTGCTCCAACCATATCAAGAATGGTGCGCGAGTCGACTTGAGAAGATACGCCGAATGCGATACGCGACGGAATGTTCGCTTTGATAACACCTGTAATAACATCGACTGACGGGCGTTGAGTCGCGATGATGAGATGAATGCCGGCAGCCCGCGCCATTTGGGCAAGTCTTGCGATCGAATCCTCTACGTCATTTGCGGCAACCATCATTAAATCTGCAAGCTCGTCCACTATAACAACGATATACGGAAGAACTGCAGCCGGATTATCCGCCATTAAAGTGTTATACCCTTCAATGTTACGCGTCGCAGATTTAGAAAACAGCTCGTAGCGGCTCTCCATCTCTACAACAATCTTCTTCAAGGCGAGTGAAGCCCGCTTAGGATTCGTCACGACAGGAGCAAGCAAATGCGGTATTCCATTGTACACATTCAATTCAACCATCTTCGGGTCAATCATAAGAAATTTCACTTCATCCGGCGCAGCTTTATACAAAATACTCGTAATGATACCGTTAATACAAACCGATTTACCCGAGCCTGTAGCGCCTGCAACGAGTAAGTGAGGCATTTTTGCTAAATTACCCACAATCGTCTGACCGGAAATGTCGCGCCCGAATGCGATTGATAATTTAGACGATGCATTTTGGAAAGTCGCCGTCTCCATTACCTCGCGCATCGTGACGACGGATACTTCCATGTTCGGCACTTCTATTCCGATCGCCGATTTGCCTGGAATCGGCGCTTCCATCCGGATGTCCTTGGCAGCTAATGCAAGAGCGATATCATCCGTAAGTCCAACGATACGGCTAACTTTAACTCCTGTAGCCGGCTGAACCTCATAGCGCGTCACTGCGGGACCTCTTACGACATCAAGTACCTTTGCCCGCACGCCAAAGCTTTCAAGTGTTGCCTCGAGCTTTCTTCGCGAGTCGTACATATCGGATGCATCTGCACTTTTGCCAAGCAAATTCGGCTTCGTAAGCAGCGAAAACGGAGGCAGCAAATATGGCTTCGTTATATTTGTCTCTTCAAGCGCGATTGGGCGTTTTGGTGCGCTCTGCATGTCACTTTCCTCATTTACGATGGCTTCCGAGTCTTCTGAACCTGCATTGGATCGCATTTCCGAATCCTGTAGATCCGGCTCCTCCTCCAGTTCATCCTCCTCATCATCCAGTTCAGAATCGGTAAGTTCCTGAACAGGCCATGACTCGTTCCATTCTTCCCCGATCTGCCCAGCAGGCTGCTCATGATCGATAATGATGCCTGTCCCTGCCTCTTCCCATGGCATAACGCCATCCCTTACAGGCGCAGCATTTCTTACTTCTGTATGTAGATCCTCGCCTGATTTCTCCCACGGCGGTTCAAAATCATTCTGCCACGCCGGTTTATTGCTATCACGTGTTTCCGTGCCATCTGGCTCGAATACCCATTCATCCTGCTGGTCTTCCTGATTGCCCGGTGCCTCGGTATCGCGATCCTGTCTCCAAGAGAAAAACAAGGATCTCCTCCTCCTTGGCGGAGACACAACATAGCCTTCATGATCGTCATCGATCGTCTCATCATCATCTATATCCGTCTGCCCTGCATTTGAATTAACCGCAGCAGCAGAAACACGCCGTGATGATCTTGTCGCCCATTTGGCCGCCAGCAATTTGAACATTCGAATAGCTCTGGCGCTCACCAATCTTCCTAATTCTACATACGACTTACCCGTCATCAGCATAATGGAAATAGCGAACATGACGAACATAATTAACTTTGCCCCATAGTAACCAAATAAGGAGAAAAATAATGAATATTGAATCGCGCCGACGTAGCCGCCGCTAATTTCTTTACTTCTTATCGGCAAATTGTTATCTGCCGGTACGCTTATTAAAGATAATTGCAAATCACTGCTGAGCTGCCTGAATATCATCGTACCTGTCAAATCAGCCGTTGGTCTCAGCTTCTGGTCAATTTCCGATATCGAGCTCATCAGCGTAAAAGCGAGTACCAAAATAAAAAAACCAGTCCGTTTATTAGTCCAGCCCTTTGGCCAAGCCCGTTTAATCATGACTGCCAATCCGACAACTATGCCAATTAAAGCAAGCACGAAATAAAACTTGCCGAGCACAAGTCCAAAAAGTTTGGATAACGAGCGCCCGACAGCTGCTTCTCCTGAAAGAGCTATAATGGAGATCGTAATGAGCAAAATGCCATATACTTCGTATTTTAAGTTTGTGCCGATTGATTTTTTTCGTCTCTTTTTCTTTGCCACATTCGTCACCTCTGGTAAAAGATTATACCATAGGTGGACAAATGTTCCTATGAGACATTCGTACGAACGTACGTTTGCTATTATTGGTAATGGACAATTGTGCCAGGCGTTAAATTTGGATTTAAGTAATCATCAAGACTGCATTCTAAAAGACGCACAATTTTACCCATTCCAGGCGCAACAGGCATGACCTGCATCTTAACGCCTTTTGACCATATCTCTTGCAGCTGCTCCATTTCGTCATGAAAGCCCTCCAATACCACTTCAAGAGGCATATTTGTATATATCGTCATAAACTGTTCACCTCGACTTTTCCAATCTTAGCAGCTTCAATTCGTCGGTTTAATTCTTTAAGCGCTTCTCCCAAGCCGCCCACCGCATCAATTAGTCCATGCTTCACGGCATCCGAGCCGATGACCGTTGTACCGATATCGCGGGTAAGCTCGCCGGTTTTGAACATCAGCTCTTTAAAGGTGTGCTCCGTAACATTGGAGTGAGATGTGACAAAACGGACGACACGCTCCTGCATTTTATCCAAATATTCGAAGGTTTGCGGTACGCCGATCACAAGTCCGTTCAACCTAATCGGATGAATCGTCATCGTCGCCGTTTCTGCAATAAACGACATATCGCCTGCTACTGCAATCGGGACGCCGATGGAATGTCCACCGCCAAGCACAAGCGTCACGGTTGGCTTGGAAAGGGATGAAATCATTTCAGCAATCGCGAGCCCCGCTTCGACATCGCCGCCTACCGTATTAAGAACGATAAAGATGCCTTCAATTTTATGATTTTGCTCTGCAGCCACTAATTGCGGAATCAGATGCTCGTACTTAGTCGTTTTATTTTGTGGAGGTAAGACAAGATGCCCTTCCACTTGACCAATAATGGTCATACAAAAAATATTTGACTCTGTCTGTGCTGGTATAGCAGTCTGGCCGAGCTGCTGGATCGTTTCGACAACAGCATTCGTCTTTTTTTTCTCATCCGTATTTGGTTCGGTCTGCTCTGCTGCTATGTCCATCTGTGATTGCCAATTCATGTGCAATCCCCCTCTTATGAATTATTGCTTGTCATAGTATGGGGTCTGACGTCGAATTTATTCAGTTTGAAGCAGCGATTACATACAATAAAAAAAAGAGAATCGCTTGCGTCCGCCGCGGCAAATGCGGATTGGACAAGCGATCCTCTTCATTCGTTCAACTTTCGAATTAAACTTCCATAATAATTGGCAAAATCATTGGGCGGCGGCGAGTCTGCTCGTACAAAAAGCGGCCAAGCGCGTCCTTCACATTCGTTTTAAGCGATGCCCATTCATTCACCTTATCATTCATCAGACGTGTAAGCGTTGAAGTAACGATGCGATTTGCTTCATCAAGCAGACCCTCGGATTCGCGAACATAAACGAAACCGCGAGAAATAATGTCCGGACCGGACAAGATCGCTCCATCCTGTTTGCTTAATGTGACCACGACGACCAAAATGCCGTCTTGCGACAACAGCTTGCGGTCACGCAGTACGATATTACCGACATCGCCAACACCCAAACCATCGATTAATACATTGCCGGCTTGTACTTTCGAGCCTTTACGGCCGTTCCCGTTCTGGAATTCGACAGTGTCGCCGTTATCGATGACAAAGATGTTTTCGCGATCGATGCCGATCGCTTCTCCAAGCTTAGCATGCTGGCGAAGCATCCGGTATTCACCATGGATTGGTATGAAATATTTAGGCTTAATCAGGTTAAGCATAAGCTTCAATTCTTCTTGGCTGCCGTGACCGGATACGTGCACGCCAGAGACCGAACCATTGCCGTAAATAACATTTGCGCCCAAACGGAATAATTCATCAACCGTACGACCAACATAACGTTCGTTGCCTGGAATCGGCGTTGCGGCGATAATAACCGTATCTCCAGGTAAAATATCCACCTTGCGGTGAGTGGAACGAGCCATGCGCGTAAGCGCCGACATTGGCTCGCCTTGACTGCCTGTACATAAAATAACAACCCGGTCAGCAGCCAATTTGTTAACTTCTTCCGGTTCGATAATCATACCCTCTGGAATGTTCAAGTAACCAAGATCGGAAGCGATGCCAACAACGTTTACCATGCTGCGGCCTACAACAGCGATTTTACGGCGGGTAGCGATTGCAGCATTAATAATTTGTTGAATCCGGTGTACATTTGATGCGAAAGTTGCAACAACTACGCGCTGTAATGACTTCCGGAAAATATCTTCAAGATTGTCGCCTACCTGAGCTTCAGACGGCGTATATCCAGGACGCTCAGCATTCGTGCTGTCCGACAATAGCGCCAATACGCCGCGTTTGCCAATTTCGGCGATACGCTGCAAATCAGCGAATTGCTCGTTAACCGGCGTGTGGTCGAATTTAAAGTCACCCGTATGAACGACTGTGCCTTCTGGCGTATCCAAGCTAACACCTACGGAATCAGGAATACTGTGGTTCGTTCTGAAGAAGGAAGCACGAATAGTGCCTAATTGAATTTCGCTGTCTGCGTTGATGAGAATACGCTTCGTTTCTCCGAGCAAGCCTGCTTCCTTCAGCTTACCTTCGATCAGTCCGAGCGTAAGTTTTGTTGCATATAATGGAACATTTAGGCTCTTCAGCACGTACGGCAAGCCGCCGATATGATCCTCATGTCCATGCGTAATAATAATTCCGCGAACTTTGTCGCGATTTTCCGTTAGATACGAGATATCCGGAATAACGATATCAATTCCGAGCATGTCCTCTTCTGGAAACTTCAAGCCTGAGTCAACAACAACAATGTCATTGTTATACTGGATGACGTACATATTTTTACCGATCTCGCCTACTCCGCCTAATGCAAAAATGAGCAGTTTATCCTGGTTGTTCTTCTTAGACAAGTGTATCTTTCCTCCTTAAAATTTTGCGAAGCTAACTTGCTTCGTAATCCTCTTATTAAATTTTGCGAAGCTAGAACGCTTCGTAAGTATTGTCTTAATATGGAAAAGCATGAATTTGCTTCGTACTGATCCATTTGGTGTTGTGACGCCGAACCTTTTTTTATACTTATGTGCTGTTATCGTCAGATGCCGCTCTGACGTTAAGTTCATTTCCAAATATTTGCCGCACCCAGTCACTTGAAATCATTATACATGAAGAAAAAGATGGAATACAAGTGAAACCCGATATTGCTATTATTCATTATGCTTCCCAAAAAAATAAAACCGATGCTGGATGCACCGGCTGCAGTCAACGATAGCGTCTATTTATACGATCAAATTGCGTAAAAATGCGGCTTCTGCTTCGTTAACTGTTACTAGTGGAAGCCTTACACCGCCGACTGGGAAACCTTTCAAACCAAGTGCAAATTTTACTGCGACTGGATTTGGTACCGGATGCGGGCAATAGAACAGTCCTTTGAAAATCGGAAATAAATGTCCATTAATACGAGCAGCTTCCTGCACGTTGCCACTAATATAAGCTTTAATAAGCTCATTCATCTGTGCTCCGACAATATGGCTTGCTACGCTGATAATACCATAGCCGCCTACGGCCAAGGCTGGCAGAGTTGCGCCATCATCTCCGCTGTATACTTTAAAATCAGCGGGAGCGCCGCTGATAATTTGTGTTAATTGATCGGTTGAAGCGCAATCCTTCGTAGCCACAATATTGTCGATTTGCGCTAAGCGAAGCGTCGTTTCAACGGAAAGGTTCACTCCAGTGCGCCCTTCCACGTTGTACAAAATGACAGGCAGAGCCGTAGCTTCCGCAATAGCCTTGAAGTGCTGATAAAGCCCTTCTTGGTTAGGACGGTTATAATAAGGAGCGACAAGCAAGATGCCGTCAACACCAGCCGCTTCCGCATCTTTCGTCAGATGGATGGAATGGGCCGTGTTGTTGCTCCCCGTACCGGCAATAATTTTGCAACGACCATTCGCATGCTTGACAGCAAATCGGAACAGCTCCAACTTCTCTTCATCGGACAGCGTCGGCGATTCGCCAGTAGTGCCTGAAACGACAAGACTATCGCTTTGCTGTTCCTCAATTAAATAATCAATCAGTCGGCCGGTCGTTTGCCAATCAATTTGACCGTCCGCATCGAATGGGGTTACCATCGCGGTAATTAGTCTTCCAAATTCCATCTGAATTCCTCCCAAAAGTATTGCTCTCTATCGATGAAGCTCGAACTTCGCGTGGAGAGAACGTAATGCCTCAGCCATATCCGCTTCCCGGACGAGCACCCAAATCGTTGTATTAGAATCAGCTGATTGCATGATGGAAATCCCCTGTTCCGTCAGCGCTTCCACAATGCGCGCCATAACGCCAGGCTCTCCATTCATCCCTCCGCCAATTACGGATACCTTTGCACAGCCATTTATTGCTGAAGGCACGAATCCGCCATCCTTCAACACATTAACTGCACGTTCAGCATCATGATCAAATACAGTATAAATTGCGCCGCTAGGCGTTACATTTATAAAGTCAACACTTATATGATGTTTTGCCATCGATTGAAACACCTGCAGCTGCACATCATTGCGGCCTTCGATAGCCCTTACCGATATTTGTGTAATTCCGGATACATGCGCAATTCCCGTGACATGCCGATCCTTAACGGTAAGCTCTGCTTTTAGCTCGGCTGAATCGGTTACAAGCGTCCCAGTTTCGTTCGAAAAGGTAGATCGTACCCGCAGCGGTATACGTGCCTGCTGGGCAATCTCTACGGCACGTGGATGAATAACCTTCGCGCCTTGCCTTGCCATGTTACATATTTCAGCATAGCTAACGACAAGCAGTGGCTTTGCCTCTTCAACTATGCGAGGATCTGCTGTTAAGATTCCGTTTACGTCCGTATAAATGTCGACCATTTCGGCTCGCAGCGCTGCACCGAGCGCAGTTGCAGATGTATCACTGCCGCCGCGTCCGAGCGTAGTCGTGTCGCCTTGTGCCGTGCTTCCTTGAAAGCCGGTTACAATAACAACCTTTCCTGCCCCTAAATGACCAAGTACCTTTTCCGGATGAATTTCTTTAATTCGGGCTTGCCCATACTGTTCGTCAGTAATCATGCCCGCCTGTCCGCCGGTTAAAACGACGGATGGGATGCCGTTTGCGATGAGTAAACTGCATAAAGCGGCTGCGGAAATAATTTCTCCGCAGCCTAGCAGCATATCCCGCTCACGCACCGGCAGCTTGTCGCCATTGTTACGAATGAGCTGCAGCAAAGTATCCGTTGCATAAGGATCTCCCTTGCGGCCCATGGCCGATACGACAACGACAACAGCCAAGCCGTTACTGCGTTCTCTACTAATGTGATGGATAACGTGTTCTCTGGCGTGATCGGTAGATAAAGAGGTGCCCCCGAATTTTTGAATCAGGATGCGCATATTGTTATCCTCCGTAATCGATCCCGAGAGGAAGAGCGTATTACCCTTTACTTAATAAGTTAACCTTTTGCGATATGTTCAGCGATTTGAACAGCATTCCATGCTGCGCCTTTGAGCAGGTTATCGGAGACGATCCACATATTAAGTCCGCGTTCAGACCCTAGATCGCGTCTCAAGCGACCAACGAATACATCCGGCTTGCCGGCAGCGTCAGTCGCAAGCGGGTACTGCTGGTTAGCAGGATCGTCAACGAGCGTAATGCCCGGCGCATCTGCTAGCAGCTGCTTTACCTCTTCCAAATCGTAGTCGTTTTTGAGTTCTACATATAGGGATTCCGAGTGACCGTAAACGACAGGAATACGCACGCAAGTGGCCGTAACCTGGATGGACTCGTCACCCATAATTTTTTTCGTTTCGCGAACCATTTTCATTTCTTCGAGCGTATAGCCATTCTCTTGAAATTTATCGATCTGCGGAACCGCATTGAATGCGATTTGATGCTTAACCGGCAATGCTCCTACCGGTAAAATATCCGGGTTTACAGCTTCGCCATTGAGTGCAGCCTGCGTTTGACGCAGCATTTCGTCAATTGCACGGCTTCCGGCACCTGAAACGGCTTGGTATGTGGAAACGATGATACGGGAAATGCCATAACGGTCTTGAAGCGGCTTAAGCGCAGCTACCATTTGGATTGTCGAACAATTCGGGTTTGCGATAATGCCATTATGCTCGCTTACCTTCTCGATATTTACCTCAGGAACGACAAGCGGAGTGTTCTCATCCATGCGGTATGCATTCGTGTTATCGATACATACTGCACCATGCTCTACCGCATGCGGAGCCAACGCTTTAGTAACGTCGCCGCCTGCGCTGAACAAAGCAATTTCAACACCTTTGAAGCTATCCGGAGTTGCTTCTTCAACCGTCAGCTCTTGACCTTTGAAATTAATTTTAGTGCCTGCTGAACGAGCAGACGATAATAGCTTAAGGTTCTCAATCGGGAAGTTTCTTGATTCTAGTAATTTTATTATTTGTTCCCCTACTGCGCCTGTTGCTCCTACTACAGCAACATTAAACAATTTCTGATTCGACATTTGTTGTCGTCTCCCCTCTATACATGTGTCATTAGTGCCGTTCGACAAGCAGAGGCTGCAGCTGTTTTCCCGCAAGGGCGGCTTCGCATGCTTCCAAGACCAAATCCATTCTGGCAACAAGCGAATTAGGCTTCTGCACAGGGTTATCTTGGCCGAACGGTACGAAATAAATATGTTTAGCCACTAGCAGCTTCGCTATGTTAGCGGCATTTAAACCGAGTCCATCATTTGTTGAAATGGCAAGCACAATCGGACGTCCATTACGCATTTGCGCCTTGGCAGCCATGAGCACTGCGCTGTCTGTTATCGCATTTGCTAGTCTGCTCGTTGTGTTGCCTGTGCATGGCGCTATGACGAGAACGTCCAGAAGTTTAGAAGGACCTAGCGGCTCCGCCTGCACGATCGTAGATATCAATTCGTTTCCAGTAATTGCTTTAAGCTGCGCCTGCCAATCCTCGGACTTTCCAAATCTCGTGTCCGTGGTCATAAGCGTATTCGATACGATCGGCACCACATTCGCACCTGCATCGACGAACCGTTTAATCTCAGGCATAACCTCAGCAAATGTACAGTGCGAGCCAGACAAAGCATAACCCACTGTTATTCCAGACCAATTCATATCCCATTCCCCCGCTTAATCGTATCTTCCAAAATCAACTGAGATAAGCAATCCGCCATGATACGTCCAGCTGTTTTGGGTGCGACGATACCGGGTAGTCCGGGTGCGAGCATCGCTTTAATTCCCCGCTTCTCTGCAAAGCGGAAATCAGTGCCGCCAGGCTTCGATGCAAGGTCGATTATTACGGCCCGCGAAGGTAAATTTGCGATAATTTGCGCTGTGACTATCATAGTCGGAATTGTATTAAAAAGCAAGTCAATATTGCTTACATGCTGCAACAAACCACTGATGTAGAAAGGCTCAAAGCCCATTTCCGAAGCTCTTGCAAACTGCTCCGAACGACGTACGCCAACCTTCACCTTCGATCCTAAACCTTGAAGTGTACGAGCCATCGTAAATCCGGTTCTGCCAAAACCGAGTACCATGGAGGATGCACCGTGAATGGTTATATCGGTATTCTGAATCGCCATCATCAATGCGCCTTCCGCTGTCGGTATGGAATTGTATATCGCGACATCATCACGGTCAAACAGCTCAATTAAAGATAATGTGTGCTGCTCGCACAGCTGGCGTAAATATGGTTTGGCCATTCCGGTATACACCGTGCAGTGTTTTGGCAGCTTTGCAAAATGGCTATCAGTCAGCTGCATTTCACGATCGCTGAAGACAGCATGGATCAAGCCTTGGTCATCTGTGCCTACCGCGGGCAGCAGAAGCGCATCGACGCCTTCGAACAGCTGTTCTTCGAACTCCGCTTGAACGGCTCCGTCCAGCGACGAATGTAAGCCGTCAAAGCCTGAGACGGTGACGGTAGCATCAAGCTCTGTAAGCTTGCGTATGACCTCGAGCTGTCTTGCATCACCGCCAAGCAGCAGCACTTGAACGCCTGTTAGCATTAAGCTTCACTCCTTTCTTGCTACTAGATCTAGATCATCTTATGCTTGCGCCCAGAGCGGGGTGAAAAATAAAAAAAGATCAGGCAAAAAACCCGATCTTTTTTATAAAAAAGTTATATGATTATTCAATCCCGGTCTATACGCCCGTATGGCCGAAGCCGCCCGCGCCTCGTACAGTGTCAGGCAATTGTTCTGTTTCATTAATCGTAACCGCAGGCACCTGCTGGAACACCATTTGGGCGATCCGCTCTCCGCGCGTAATCGTAAATGGCTGCTGGCCCAAATTGATAAGAAGCACCTTTACCTCGCCCCGGTAGTCCGCATCAATCGTTCCTGGTGAATTCAAGCAAGTAATGCCATGCTTGTATGCGAGTCCGCTGCGCGGTCTAATTTGTGCTTCCAGCTCGCCGGGCATAGCCATTGCAAAGCCGGTAGGAATGAGCTTGCGCTCTCCTGGCTCTAAGACGACAGGATCTCCTACTGCAGCCTGCAGGTCAAAGCCCGCAGCCCATTCGGACATTTTTCGCGGAATCGCGATATCTTCATTACCTTCTAGTCGTTTAAATAGAACTTGATACAAATTGATTCCTCCCCAGCTGCGCTGCTGCTTTATCATTAGAGCCTACCATTGCGACGGAAAAAGGTACGGAAAGCATACGCTTCGTCACTTCAACAACGTCCGCCATCTGTACCGAATCGATCCGATTCAGCAGCTCGTCTAAAGTATAGTGTTGACCGAGCATCAGCTCGTTTTTGCCTAAACGGTTCATTCTGCTGCTCGTGCTCTCAAGGCTCAAAATCAAGCTCCCTTTCAGCTGCTCCTTGCCACGGTGCAATTCATCCTCGCCCAGACCTTTAACAGACAGCTCGTTTAGCTGCTCCATCGTCAAGTCGAGCACTTCCTTGGTTTGCTTAGGAGCCGTTCCCGCGTAAAGAGTAAACAAGCCCGTATCTGCATAGGACGTGTGGTAGGAATAGACGGAATAAGCAAGTCCGCGCTTCTCTCTAATTTCTTGGAACAGTCTGGAGCTCATTCCGCCGCCAAGCGCGTTGTTAAGCAGAATCATAGCATACAAGTGAGAATCAGTAATTGAACAGCCAGGAAATGATATACATAAATGATTTTGTTCGGTTTTCTTCTTGTAAAATAAGTAATCGCCATGGAATGCCGGCGGACTTACGATCGAGGATGACGGCTTGCTGTTCGAAAAGCTGTTAAAATGCTTCTCCAATAAAGCGAGCAGGCCTTGCTCTTCCACGTTGCCTGCAACACTGATGACCGTATTCTCAAGCGTATACGCATCGTTCATATACCCGCGAAGCGTATTCGAATCCATAGCCGACAATCGATCCTCAAGCCCTAATATCGAATAAGCTAACGGATGATCTCCAAATGCGGCACGCGACGCTTCGTCATGCACCTTATCATCGGGGGTATCTTCGTACATGGAGATTTCCTCGAGAATGACATTCTTTTCCTTCGCCAGCTCCTCGGGATCAAGCTTAGAATGGAAGAACATGTCTGAAAGCGCGTCCACAGCGAGCGGCAAATGCTCATCAAGCACTTTTGCAAAATAACATGTATATTCCTTAGAAGTAAACGCATTAACATTACCGCCAATGCCGTCAAATAAGTCGGCGATGTCCTTTGACGTACGGTTCTCTGTGCCTTTGAACAGCATGTGTTCAATGAAATGGGAAATTCCGTTGTTTTCAGGCGTCTCATTGCGGGAGCCCGTTTTGACCCAGATACCAAACGAAACCGATCTTACGGTCGGAATGTATTCGACGACAACGCGTAATCCATTGCTAAGCGTGTATTTTTTCACCAGTAGTCCTCCTAATGTTTTGCGCGGCAATACTACATTATTAGTTTTGCCGAACAGAACTGGCATCGTAAGCATGTGTTTTTAAACATGAATGTTTTTACTATAGCAGAATCAGTCGGCCCCCTCAACAGCAGCAGGTATGCGCTTTGATGATAGCGTCTCACTGACCGTTCCAAGCGCATAGCCTTTTGTTTTAGCCGTAGCGATTATGCCTGCAAGCGCATCACGCGTCGAGGATGTGGGATGCATCAGTATTAATGCGCCCGGCTCCAGCTTCATCGATATTTTGCGTATAATTGAATCAGCCGGAGGCTTCTTCCAATCAACTGTGTCGATTGTCCACAACACCGTTTTTAATCCCTGCTCCGCGGCAATTTGAACGGTAGCTTGATTAAATGAGCCTGACGGAGGAGCAAACCATTCGTTATTTACGTGTAATGCGGATTTCAATAACGCCTCGGTTTTGGAAATTTGATTATATTGCGCCTGCCTGCTTAAAGCACTCATATCAGGATGAGTATATGCATGATTAGACATCTCATGTCCTTCGGCTTGTATTCGTTTGGCGATATCCGCATTCTTGTTCAGCCAGCTGCCATCAAGGAAAAAGGTTGCTTTCACATTTTCCCGATTGAGTGTTTTTAGAATAGAATCTATGTATTCATTACCCCAAGCTACATTAATCATGAGGGAAATCATTTTCTTGTTCGGATTTCCGCGGTAGATGGGATAGGGGCCAAGATCGTTAAGCTTGATTTTCGGCTCAATTTCTTTAAAGACATACTGTATCGTATTCGTGGGAGGAGCAAGCAATGCTGCTTCAAGCGTTTTCTCTACATCCACTTCTATCCCATTATAACCAGGAATCGCTTTCCATACGCGGTCAATCCGCGCATCAACAGGATCGATTTTTCGCTTCTCCGCTTCCGCGGAGATGATTGTCAGCAGCCTTTGACGCTCCGGCAGGGTAGCAGTAAGCACTGCTGAAGCCGGTTTAGCATTGCCATATTTCAATGAGGCAAGAAATTGCGATACATCATCATTAATGCTCACGAAAACAAGCAGCATGAGCATGCTTGCAGCGATTGCAGCAGCTTTTCTTACCATCATAATTCCCACTCCCATAAACGACCTCGCACTCTTCCTAAGCTTGACCTTAAAGAAGCATGTTAATCCATTTGTATGAAATATGGGACGAGATTATGCAAGCGTAAACGAGTTACGGCAATTCGGTCCTATATAAAAAATAAAAAGAGACAGATCGAATCTGGCTCTTTTCTTACTCATGCTGCTATTTTTCGCCTTAGAGATGTACTCTTATTGCGGGGATGCTTCTTGCGTCATTAATACTTTGGCAGACAAATTAATTCGGCCTTGTTGGTCGATCTCTGTTACTTTAACTTTGATTTGGTCGCCAATGTTCACGACATCCTCCGTTTTGGCAACACGTTCAGTCGACAGCTGCGAAATATGGACAAGTCCATCCTTATTCGGCAAAATCTCAACAAAAGCACCGAATTTTTCTACGCGTTTAACTGTACCCACGTAAATTTCGCCAACGACAACCTCTCTCACAATACCTTCGATAATCGCTTTTGCCTTCTGGTTCATCTCCTCGTTTGAGGAAGCAATGAATACCATTCCGTCTTGCTCGATATCGATTTTAACGCCTGTTTCTTCAATAATTTTGTTGATGATTTTTCCGCCTGCGCCGATAACATCACGGATTTTGTCCGGGTTAATGCGAAGCGTCAAAATTTTCGGCGCATACTTCGATAAGCTTGTCCGAGTAGTCGGCAGGCTTTCCAGCATTTTACCTAGTATAAAAATACGTCCCTGACGCGCTTGTTCAAGAGCTTGCTGCAAAATCGCCCGATTAATGCCTGCAATTTTGATGTCCATTTGAATAGCCGTTACGCCTTCAGCTGTACCAGCAACCTTGAAGTCCATATCGCCAAGATGATCCTCCATGCCTTGAATATCAGAGAGGATAGCGAAGTGTTCGCCGTCTTTAATGAGACCCATCGCGATACCTGCAACAGGAGCTTTGATAGGTACGCCTGCATCCATCATAGCCAGCGTGCTTGCGCAAATGCTCGCTTGTGATGATGAACCATTCGATTCCAGCACTTCGGAAACGAGACGAATCGTATATGGGAAATCCGCTTCAGAAGGGATAACTTTGGAAAGCGCGCGCTCACCAAGTGCTCCGTGACCAATTTCCCGGCGCCCCGGCGGACGAAGCGGACGAGCCTCGCCTACGCTGAATGGCGGGAAGTTGTAGTGATGCATAAAGCGTTTTGTTTCCTCCGGAGAGATGCCGTCCAAAATTTGAACGTCACCCATCGCGCCTAACGTACAAACGCTTAGCGCTTGTGTTTGTCCACGCGTGAACAGACCCGATCCGTGAGTTCGTGGCAGAAGCGCTACGTCGCAATCAATCGGACGAATTTCTTCCAGCGAACGACCATCTGGACGAACCTTGTCATGTGATATAAGCCGGCGAACTTCTTCTTTCACGATGTCATAAAGGACTTCCTTCACATCGGAAATCAGCTCAGGCGTATCGATATATTGCTCTTCAAAGTGAGCAACAGCCGCGCTGTTAACAGCGTCAATTGCGTCCTGGCGAGCATGCTTCTCTTCCACTTTAATGGCTTCTACCAGCTGGGCGGAAGCAAAAGCGCGAACTTCAGCATTTACTTGTGCATTCACGGTATGTAGTTTAACTTCCATTTTCGGCTTGCCGGCAATCGCTTGCAATTCCTCGATTTTGGCAACAATGTTTTTGATTTCATCATGACCGAACATAATCGCTTCGAGCATAACTTCTTCAGAAACTTCGTTCGCTTCCGCTTCAACCATCATAATGGCATCCTTTGTGCCGGCTACGACTACAAAAAGATCCGTTTGCTGCTCCTGCTCAACTGTCGGGTTAATGACAAATTGACCATTCACGCGACCAACGCTTACGCCGCCAATCGGACCGTCGAATGGAACGTCAGAAATCGATAATGCTGCAGAGGTACCGATCATAGATGCGATTTCCGGCGGGCAGTCTTGATCAACGCTCATAACGATATTCATCACTTGAACGTCATTTCGGAAGCCTTCCGGGAACAACGGACGAATAGGCCTATCCGTAAGCCGGCTGGACAAAATCGCCTTCTCGCTTGGACGGCCTTCACGTTTAATGAATCCACCAGGGATTTTACCGACAGCGTACAAACGTTCTTCGTAGTTTACTGTCAATGGGAAAAAATCCAGATCTTTCGGTCCTGCAGAAGCTGTTACCGTACACAGTACGACGGTATCGCCGTATTGCACTTTTACAGCGGCATTCGCTTGCTTCGCAAGGCGGCCTGTTTCAATGGATAGCGGTCTTCCGCCTACTATCATCTCAATTCGTTGTACCATTTTATCCCTCCTAAAGGTTATTTGTTTAGTCTATTTCACTGCAAGTCGGCAGGTTTTTCTGAGTGTCTCCCTATTACAAAAAGCAACCCGAATCCGCTTATCCGGTATTCCCGGACGGCTGGACAACCAGGTTGCTTTTCATTACGCATGTTTTAACGGCGTAGGCCGAGTTTTTCGATCAATGCGCTGTAACGTCTAACATCATTGTTTTTGAGGTATGCAAGCAGCTTACGGCGCTGACCTACCATCTTGAGCAAACCACGGCGGGAATGATGATCTTTCTTGTGCTCCCGCAAATGTTGAGTCAAGTTAACGATGTTTTCAGTCAGGATAGCTACTTGAACTTCCGGAGAACCCGTGTCAGTTGCATGTGTCTTATGCGTCTCAATCAGTTCGTTTTTACGTACTTGTGTAATTGCCATCCTAATTCACCTCCTTCTAAATAATCGCCATTAGCCTCGCTGCCGTCGGTGAGATCGGACACCCAAGCTAAGGTTAAGTTTTGGGTAATACATACAGCATGTATGTCTACTTACAACGTTGTATAGTATAACATATAATGCGGACAGTTGTCGAGGAGCATATCTTCCTAACTATCAAGAAGTTAATATCACCTTGAAACAAACATGCACGTCAGTGGTAACCGAGAATTTCCTTAGCCTGATGCGAGTCGGATTCGATTTGTTTGATAAGCTCATCAATGGAATTGAATTTTTTCTCAGAACGGATGAACGAATGGAATTGCAAACGCATCTGTTCTCCATAGATGTCTCCATTGAAGTCAAACAAATGAGCCTCCATCACCGGCTGCAGCTCTTTCTCATGAAAGGTTGGCTTTAAACCGTAATTCAAGACGCCAGGGTATGCTTTATCGTTAAGCCAAGCCGTTATCGCATAAACGCCCAGTCTTGGCGCGATGTACGAAGCATTAAACTTAAGATTAGCTGTCGGAAATCCGATTGTCCGTCCTCGCTTATCTCCATGCACGATATTGCCGCGTACTTCGTAAGGGCGCCCAAGCAAGCGTTCAGCCAGTTCTAGATCACCCAGCTCAAGCGCTTCACGGATATAGGTGCTGCTCACTTTTATCCCGTTCTCGAACAAAGGCTCGATGACATGAACGGCTATGTCGGGTTGTCCTAACTGCTTCAGAGCTTCTGTATTGCCTAAGCCTTTATGGCCGAAATTAAAATCGAAGCCTACAACTACCTGCTTGGCACGCAGTGTCCGCAGCACTTCGTCCACAAATCGCTCAGGAGATACGGAAGCAAACTCGTGATCAAACCTCATAATAAATACAAGGTCTACTCCGAGCTCAGCGAATAAAGCAGTCTTAACGTCAAGAGGCGTAAGACAACGGTAATATTGATCCCCTTGTCCGAGAACTTCCTTCGGATGGGGATCGAAGGTTAAGACCGCCGATAGCATTTCGGCTCCCTTCGCCTCATTCACTGCTTGGCGAATTACGTTTTGGTGCCCACGATGAACACCGTCAAAGTGACCGATTGCTATGGAAAGCGGTCTGTCCAGCGATAACGTGGACAATCCGTTTAAAGGAAAACTTAATGGAATAATTTCCAACGCTGAAACACCTGCATTTCCTGTTAACTTTCTACATCGAT
>DATJKM010000174.1:0-13043 GCA_035491515.1 Candidatus Udaeobacter sp.
GTGCTTTACGTCGGCAAAGGAAAACGCCAAGTACTGCTGTCGAGCGTGGACAAAGCGAACCCTGCGAAGCTTTATTTCTGT
This sequence comes from Candidatus Udaeobacter sp., assembly GCA_035491515.1. Classification (GTDB taxonomy): domain Bacteria; phylum Bacillota; class Bacilli; order Paenibacillales; family Paenibacillaceae; genus Pristimantibacillus. Next base: position 82 of record DATJKM010000174.1, read on the forward strand.
TCCGCGCTTGCGCATGCTGAAATCGCTACACGCAGGATGACGATGGAGGAAGCGAATCCAACTCATCTTGGCTCGCAGGAGACCTCTAACGAACGCGTTCTTTATAAATATATCCATGCAGACGGCATTCAAAGCTGCCAGCTTATGCTGGGCGTAACAAGCTTGAAAACCGGAAGCGTCTGGAACACAATGCCTTCGCATGTGCATGACCGCCGTATGGAAGCATACTTGTATTTCGACATGAATGCCGATGCCCGCGTATTCCATATGATGGGCGAGCCTTCGCAGACGAGACATCTTGTCGTAGCCAATGAGCAAGCGATCATTTCGCCGCCTTGGTCGATACATTCCGGCGTTGGAACGAGCAACTATACGTTCTGCTGGTCGATGGCCGGAGAGAACTATACATTTACAGACATGGACGCAGTACCTGCAAGCGAGCTAAAATAGAAGCATTCGCTACAGGAGGTGCACCATGCTTGCTGCTGAACGGCATCGTAAAATCATCGAAAAATTAGAGCAGCTTGGCGCGGTCAAGGTTTCCGAGCTAAGCGAGCTGTTTCAAGTTACCGAGAAGACGGTTCGCGAGGACCTCGAAAAGCTGGAAGAGAAGGGGCTGTTGAAGCGGACCCATGGCGGAGCTGTGTCGGAGCAGGAAGGCGAGGATAGCCTGAATCCGCTACATTTTCCGAACAGCAAGCATCAAAGGGAGAAGACGGCAATCGCCGCGCTAGCCCTTTCATGTATTGAGCCAAACGATATTATAGCGCTGGACGCTGGCAGCACGACGCTGGAGATGGCGAAGCTGATGCCGAATATGCCCGTAACGGTGCTGACGAATGATCTGCTTATTATCCGTGAGCTAACCGTTAAGGATCAGGTAAGGCTCGTTATTCCCGGCGGCTACCGGCATAATAATTTGCTCATTGGCGCGGAATCGCAGGAGTGGATTAAACGCTTGAATGTCCATAAGCTGTTTCTTTCCACGACGGGCATTCATTTGGAATACGGGCTTACGATATTTACTGAAGAATTGACGAAGCTGAAGAAGCTGTATATGGAGAATGCTAAGATGGTCTACTGTCTGGCCGATCATAGCAAATTCGACAAAGGCGCCTTAATTACGTTTGCCGGGCTTACCGAGATCGATTGCATCATTACGGATGCCGGAATTTCTTCAGAAGTGGCGGCGAAATACGAGGCGCTTGATATACGGATGATGAAGGCGGAGCTTCCGGAGAACGGGAAGCGAATGAAAGGGAGGACATGATTCGATGAGTTTGTTTGATTTGACGGGAAAAACAGCTGTCGTTACAGGTGCAGGACGCGGACTTGGAGAAGCGATCGCGCTTGGACTTGCCCGGGCGGGCGCAGATGTGGCGCTTGTCACGAACCGTACGCCAGCCGACAAAACGGCGGACGCGGTGCGTGCGCTGGGACGAAAGGCTATTACGATTCAAGCGGATATTGCCGACCGCACCAAGCTTGCGGGTATCATTGAGCGTACGGTCGATGAGCTGGGACGCATCGATGTACTCGTCAATAACGCGGGCATTATCCGCCGGACCCCTGCCGCAGAGCATAGCTATGAGGATTGGCAGGATGTACTGGACGTTAACTTGAATTCGGTATTTTTCCTTTCGCAGCTGGCAGGCAAGCATATGATTGAGCAGGGCTCAGGCAAAATTATTAATATCGCTTCTATGCTCTCCTATCAAGGAGGCATTAACGTTCCCGGCTATACGTCCAGCAAGCATGCGGTTGCCGGACTGACCAAAGCGCTTGCGAGCGAGTGGGCCGGCAAGGGCTTGCAAGTAAACGCGATTGCTCCTGGCTATATGAGCACGGATAATACGGAAGCGCTTCGTGACGATCCGGTTCGCAGCACGCAAATTTTACAGCGCATTCCAGCAGGACGCTGGGGAACTTCGGAGGATTTGATCGGACCGGCCGTATTTTTGGCTTCCGCAGCCTCAGATTATATGAATGGTCATATATTGGCCGTTGACGGCGGTTGGTTAGTGAGGTAAATTGACGGTTATCGACAGGGCTTTCCCTACGCAGCTTAGACTGCGGGAGGGAGAGCCCTTTTTTCTCGAACGAGCGGCGGTTATTCGGCTGTAATATCGGTCTTGGCGAGTACGACATTCACAGCCCCGCCCGCGCCTCTATTGGAGAGCGCGGGCTTCTTCATTACCTGCCGGTTTATGGATCGTTTTGATCAAATGAGGAGCTAACTTATCTAACGCTAGCATTTGTTAATCTAAATGATGTAAATTGGGAAGGGTATAACAAAAATTAAAGCTAGGAAGTTTGGTGGTTGTAACCTATGGCAAGCAAATTTTATCCCGCTTTCCTGTTTCGGCGGCTGTTGATTAAAGATAAAATTTTGGTCGTTTATATTCCGCTGATCATATTTCCGCTGCTGGTACTCGGCATCATGTCCAGTAATTTATTCACACAATCGCTCATTGAGAAGACGAAGAGAAACGTGATGGATGAATCAAGCTTGATCCTGAGCCGGATCGATTCCATCATTAAAAACGCCGAAAGCTGCGCGAACATCGCAACGACGGATTTGAACAGAATTTTCGGCGCGTATCCGGCGATTCGAAGCCCCCTTGAAGAATATCAATTTCGCAATCAAATTCAATCGCAGCTAGGCATCGACCTTATTATTTTCCCGGATGTAGACTCGGCTGTTTTTATTGATAATCAGCAAAATATATACACCTCCTATTCTTCGCCTAGCGAAGGAGACAAGCAGATATTTTCCAGCGGTATTTTGGAAGAGATTCGATCAAGCGGCAGCTATGGGGGCAATCATTGGCTTCCGATGCAGCTTCGTGATTACCTGGTGACAGATCCAAGTAAACCCGTTCTGACCTTGGGCAAGGTGATTATCGATATTCATACTGGCATGCCTTTAGGGACTTTGATGCTTAACGTGAAAGAAAGTTCCCTGTCTGCCGTTTATACGAATATGGGTCAAGGAAAGCTGAAGGATTATTTTCTGCTGGACAGCCGTGGCATGATCGTCTCCGCCCCGGACACGGCCAGGCTGCTCAAGCCTCCGGGAGAAGACAGCTTGAACCGGCTTATCGTTTCCAATGAATCCTTCAGCCGGATTATCCGTACAAACCGCGGGGACGATTTGATCACAACGATTTCTTACAATAAAATGGACTGGAGTCTCGTTAACGTGGTTCCGATGGAACAGCTGACCGGCGATATTCGAAAAAACATATGGATGACCGTTTACATCGGCGTGATTTGTCTGCTGTTCGCATTGCTTGGGGCAAGAGTGTTAACCCGGGTTATTGGCAAACCTCTGTTGGATCTGACAAAAGCGATGCGAAAGGTAAAAGAAGGCGACCTTGACGTGAGCTGCAAAATCAGTACTCCGGATGAAATCGGTTTGTTGTCATCGGTGTTCAATACGATGATTTCACGCATCAAGGAGCTGCTTGTAAGAGTGGAAACGGATCAGCGAATGAAGAAGGAATATGAGCTGGCGCTCATACATGCCCAGATTAAGCCGCATTTTCTTTATAACACACTGGATCTGATTTATGTGTTGAACGATATGAATCGCAATGAGGAGGCGCGCGATACGACAAAAGCTTTGGCCGACTATTATCGGGTAGCGCTAAGCAAGGGGAGAGAGTTTATCACGATCGGGGAAGAAATGAAAAATGCGCTTGATTATTTGTCCATTCAGCGCGTTCGTTATTCAGATATTTTCGACTTTGAAATTAACGTTCCCAGCGAGCTGATGAATGATGAAATTCCTAAGCTATCCATCCAGCCGATTGTGGAAAATGCTATTTACCATGGCTTGAAAACGAAAGGCAGCTTTGGACATATCACCATCAACGGCGCTCGGGAGGGCCAACATATTGTCATTCGGGTAAAAGACGACGGGATCGGCATGGATGAAGAAAAAGTGAAGGAAATAATGGGGTTTCGCTCCAGAGAGAAAAAGCCCGTTTCCTTCGGCATCTACAGCGTTCATGAACGAATCAAGCTGTATTTCGGCGAAGAATTCGGCGTTTCCATACAAAGCGCAGCAGGAAAAGGAACGGAGGTCCGGATTACGGTGCCGGCCGGCGATTCAAGGGGGAAGGAATATGTATAAAGTGATGATCGTCGATGACGAGGCGATTTTCCGTGATTATTTGCGCAGTAAATTTTCCTGGAATGCTCTTGGCTTTACGATTTGCTGCGAAGCGAAGCACGGGGTCGAGGCGTTGGAGCTGGCCCAGCGGCATAGACCGGATATCGCTCTCGTCGATATCAATATGCCTTACATGGATGGGCTGGAGCTTTCGGAGAAGCTGAAGCTTGCATTTCCCGAAATGCCGATCGTGCTTGTTACAGGCCACAACGAATTCGAATACGCAAGGAAAGCGCTTCGGATCGGCGTAAAGGATTATCTCCTTAAGCCGTTCAATGAGGAAGAATTCATCGTAACACTGCAAAAGGTAAAAAGCGCCTTGCAGCAAGCATACGAGGAAAGAAACGTATCCAAGGATCATTCGCTTATTTTGCGGGAAGGGTTTTTTAACCGTCTAATCAGCCAGGAGTTTGATTTGGACGAGCAAGATATCGAGAAATCGCTCGAGCGGTTTGGAGTGCCGTTTCCTCCACGGCAATTTCGCGTAGCAGTCGCTGAGATCGACGGCCTATATCAACGATGGAGCGACCCAAAAGAAATCGGTCTGTGGAAAAATACGGTTGCCAATCTGTTAAACGATCTTGTTCAGGTTCGCGGGGGGCATATTCTTTTTCACGATGCGGAAGGGAGAACGGTGTCCCTGGTCGCGTTTCAAGAGGAATCCGATATGCGCGATTTCGGCAGAGATGCTTACGAGAAGCTTTGCCGGATGGTGGAACGTCATTTCAAGTTTACGGCAACGGTCGGGATCGGCAGCATGGCATATGGCTACGAAGAGATTCACGTCTCGTACCGGAATGCGCTAACCGCCATCCGCAACAAAATGATATCGGGACAAGGCAGCGTGATTCAGTTTGATAAATTACACTCCGGACAGCATTCGTTTAGTTACTTTCCGGCCGAGATGCATGAGAATCTGATTGTGTGTCTCAGGTTGAAAGATTGGAAAGGGATCGAAGATCAAATAGGGCAAGTGTTTCATGATATGAAAAGAAGTGAGCTGAGGTTTGACAATGCATATACGGTGCTCATGGGGCTGGTCTCTCTATGCTTATCTTTCGCGATCGAATCGGGCCTGTCCACTTCGGAGCTGCTTGGTCCGGATTTTTCACCGCATCAAACGATAAGAAGCATGACGACGATCGAACAGTCTCACGACTGGATGCTGGATTTATATCGAACGGTTTTGACGCAATCCAAGAGCAGCCGCCCATCCAAATCAAAAAATTTATATGATGCAGCGATCGAATATATTCAAGCTAATTATCAAGATCCCGAGTTGTCAGTGGAGGGTATCTCGAGGGAAGTATTTGTCGATGTCAGCTATTTGCGGAAAATATTCAAGAAGGAAGGCAATGTATCCGTATCGGATTATATCGCCTCTATCCGCATGCAAAAGGCTAAAGAGCTTATTGGCGAAGGCAATTACAAATTGATTGACGTAACGGAGAAGGTCGGTTACAGCGACCCGAATTATTTCAGCAAAAGCTTCAAAAAACGTTTCGGAATGACGCCGACGGATTTTGAAAGCAAGAAAAAAATGCAATAATTTTTGCGGCGCATCTCTAGTTTGACGAGGGATGCGCTTTTTTATTCTGTTAATTGTTCCACTTGTCCCGATTTTTACTTATTGTGCCTGCTTACTCCGTTTAATATTTTACTTATTTTTTTATAATAAAAGGTATCTTGGTGAAAGCGCTAACGGCGCCGGGTCAAGACTATAACATAGAAGATGGGAAGGGGTTCAAAAAATGAGAAAGAAAATGACCAGATCTCTCAGCATCCTTTTAGCGCTAATTTTGACTATGTCGCTTGCGGCATGCGGCAGCAGCGGCTCGAACGGGGAAAAACCGAATGAAACAAAAGGTGACGAAGCAGCAAACCAGACCGTTAAGCTCAGAATTTATGCCAGATATTTTGACGACGATACGAAAAAGCCATACGATTACGCCGTAGCCGAGCTAAAAAAAGAGATGCCTAACGTGGAATTGGAGCTTGATCCCTATGTTCAGGATGGCGGCCAAAAATTAAAAACATATGCCGCTACCGGCAATATGCCCGATATTTTCGATGCAGGCTGGAACGATTTCCAAGTATTTAAAAACTCGAAAAATATATTGGAGCTGGACAACGAAGCGGAAACCGCCGCATTCAAAAAAGATTTGAATCCCGGCAACGAAGCGAAGCTGATTTCGCCTGACGGACATGTGTACGGTTATCCTTATGCCGGCATTGAGTTCCAAGTGTTGTACTACAACAAGAAAGTTTTCGAGGAAGCTGGCGTACAAGTACCGATCAAGACGATTGACGAGTGGAAGGAAGCCATTCAAAAGTTCAAAGCGAAAGGAATTATTCCATTATCGATCTTTGCCAAGGAAAAATGGATTTCGAATTCTTTATACAAAGGGTTGGCGATGAAAGAAGAGCCGAAGGGCTACGGAGTGATCAATGAACCTGGCGTAACACAGCTTCCGGATGCATTCAAGACTGCGGCAGAGCAAGTAAAGGAACTGCAGGAAGCAGGTTTGTTTGACGCTAATGCGACAAATACGAACTACGATCAGGCATCAGCGCTGTTCTACCAAGGAAAAGCGGCGATGTTCATCAACGGTCAATGGGAAATCTATAGCGCTCAAAAAAATATGGGCGACAATGTGGACTGGATGTACTTCCCGGCGAAAGATGAAGCAACTTATGAAAATACAAAATTTTATTTGAACGGTACCGGCGAATCCAGCGGTTACGCCGTATCGGCAACGACCAAGCATAAAGCTGAAGCGGTCAAAGCAGCGGCTTTCATAGCAAGAAAGTATGCCGAATACAAATATACGCAGCTCGGCAACCCTATCGTTTCTATTAAAGTGGATAAACCGGCAACGGCGGAAGCGCCTGCGATGATGCAGCGTCTGATCACAGAAACGCTCCCGAATATCAAAGGCTTCTCCGGAATTGTTTCGCCGAAAATCGGAAACGTGATCGACGATAATACACAGAATTTGCTTGTAAAAGGCTTCTCCTCCGATCAATTCGTTAAAAACCTAAACCGGATTCTGGAGCAAGAGAACAAAAAATAATCAATGCCATTTAAGCAAACTAAAGAATATGAAAATTGGCGCATCGTGACGGAAGGGTCGCGGTGCGGGATTTTCATATGGATGGGGTGATACGAAAATGAGAAAATACTTCAATAATAAACTGGCGATCGCTCTGTTTGCACTACCTTCGCTGTTTATTTATTCGATTGTGGTAGCCTATCCAATCTTGCAGACGTTTTACCGCAGTTTTTTTGAGTGGGACGGATTGGGTGAAGCTGATTTTAACGGACTTCAAAACTATTTGATGTTTTTTAAGGACCCGCTGCTGGGAACTTCTTTGAAAAACGGGTTTATTTTTGCAGCCGTACTGGTCGTTTTTCAGATCGGCCTAGGAACCATTCTTGCTCTAGTATGCTCGGATCCGAAGGTGAAAGGAAGGAAGCTTCTGAAAACCGGATATTTTATCCCGGTCGTGCTTTCGGTCACCGTTGTGTGCCAGTTATGGGCTGCGATTTACGATCCGACCAACGGTCTGATCAACAAGCTGTTTCAAATGGTAGGGATTTCTTACCAGCAAAATTGGATGACCTCTCCGTATGCATCCATTATCGCAATTGCTTTCGTTAACGCATGGCAATATATGGGCTACCAATTCAGCCTGCTGTATGCTGGTGTCAAATCGATACCGGAGCAGTATCTCGAAGCCGCTACGATCGACGGCTGCGGGAAATGGACCGCGCATTGGAAAATTACGCTTCCGATGATGGTAGAGACCTTTAAATTTTGCTTCATTATCGCCATCACCTCGGGTATCGGCGCTTTTGTACAGATGCTGATTATGACGAGCGGCGGTCCGGGAACGTCCAACTACACGCTGACTTATATGATCTACAGATATGCCTTCACGGAAAGCGAATACGGTTATGCCTGCGCTATTTCCGTCATGCTGGTCATTATTAGCCTGCTGGCCACGCTAATCATTAACCGGGCATTCGACCGTGAAAAGTTTTCCCATTAATGGAGGAAAGGAGTGTATGATAACGCTATGACGTATATGAAAAAAACAATGCAGATCGTTATGCAGTTTCCGCTATGGTTTTATTTTATCGTTTCCATTTACCCGCTGTTTTGGATGGTATCCTATTCTTTAAAGAACAATGACGAGATTTTCGTTACGAATCCGTTCGGCATACCGACTCATTTTCGCTTCGAAAACTATATTAACGCCTGGTCCCAGTTTAATATTCCGAAATATGTGATCAATAGTCTCGTTGTCTCGACCGTTGCGACCATCGGGATTTTAGTGCTCTCCGTTATGTTTGCTTATGCGATCGCCAGAATGCAATGGAAGCTTCGCAATGCGGCTAGAGTGTATATGATTATTGGCATGTTTATCCCGATTCAGGTCATTATGATCCCTTTAGCCATTCTGGTGAAAGACTTTCACCTTACCAATACGTACGGCGCTCTGATTATTCCTTATATCGCATTCGGCTTGCCGTTTTCCGCACTCGTCTTTTACGGCTTCATGAAGAGTATCCCGATTGAACTCGAAGAATCCGCATGTATGGACGGAGCAAGCATATACAGAACCTTCATGCAGATCATCGTTCCTATTGTGAGGCCTGCAGTTGCCACAGTGGCAATCTTTCAGTTTCTTGCAGCCTGGAATGAGTTCCTGATGGCCTATATTTTAATTTCCGAGGAGAGCATGAAAACGCTGCCGTTAGGCCTGCTTCTCTTCCAAGGACAATACAGCACCGACTGGGGCGGCATGGGGGCGGTCATGACGATAGCCAGCTTGCCGATGGTAATTGTTTATCTTCTCTTCAGCGAGCAGGTGGAACGCGCCCTAACGGTAGGATCTGCTGTAAAAGGATAATAAACTTGCTCGTCCAACCCTCATTTATTACGCTGATAGCAAAAAAGCAGTAAAGGATTTCATATGCTTTCGATCAAACTCCAGAGTTTTCTGGAGTTATACAAATCCATCAAAGTGAAAAGAAGCCCGCGCTCTCCCTTGGAGGCACGGGTTTCTTTATCGCTGCCTTCTATACTGGTCAATCGTTAGTGACTACCCGCTTTATACGGCGGACCAGTGCGACGGGTATGTGAGTGACGGAGGCAGCTTTGTGTCGGCATCACCCTTAGCTGAGTTAATCTGGGCTTGAGTGAGAAATATACTTTCGGTAAGGTCGGCGCCTCTGAGGTCAGCATCCCGGAAATCAGCCCCGATGAGGTCAGCCGCTCTCAGGTCAGCGGCAATTAGGCAGGCCCCTCTCAAATTGGCGCCTTTAAGGTCAGCACCTCTCAGTTTGGCACCGATAAGGTCGGCACCCCGGCCAAAGGTTTTCCGGCGGCCTGAGGCTCCCTTCTGGGAGCGAAGGGCTTCGGCCCGCACGAGCTCGCTGGTCCGCAGGAGCAGCGCATTGACATCTGCCCGGTGTGCGGCTGCGTCCAGTTCCATGATGGAGCCTTGATCGAGGTAAGTAAGGCGTTCGGTCTCTTCGAGAGCTAAGCTGAGCGCATCATGGATCGGACGTGCAGGTCGAAGAGTCAGCGCTTCGATCAAATACCAGAGGAGCTCATGCAGATGCCGCATGACCTTGAACACCTCAAACATTTGTTTCGCGGATGCCGGGACTTGCTGCCAGTCGTGTCCGCCGAAGGTAACCCGGGAAACCTTTTGCCCCGCGCCGAAGCAGTCATATACAGTACACCCTCGAAAGCCCCGCTGCCTGAGGCTGTTATGAACGCCGCATCGGAAGTCCGATTGCAGGTTTTGGCAGGGCTGCCCGGCATCTTTGTCAGTTGCGAAGTCTGCCGAAGCCGCATAGGGCAGCGCGACACAGCACAAACCGAAGCAGCTCTCGCAGTCAGCTTGAAGAGTGAGGCGATTGCTTTCGGGGAATGGTTCAGCATATTCGAGATTCTCAGACATTGCGTGGCTCCTTTTCGCTTCATCGTATTTCGATGCTTGCATTGCCATATCTAAAGAAAAGTCTATGGCATGATAACATGTGTTTTCCATATAGAAATGGTTTTTACAATTCTTATATGTTATTACTGAATATTTTCTGCGTCAATCCTTATTCGCAGCTGGAGAGATTTCGGGGAAGACGTACTCCAAAGCTTGTAAAAAGGCATCGGGCAACGAGCAGGATAGCGTAATATTTTCGTTGCAGGTATAATGTTCGATGACGGGCATTTAATGGCTTCAATTCATCGGATGTTTACAAATGTATGTCGAAATATTCGGAAGAGTGAGGCGAGATGTGTGAAGGAGACTGAAAAAATTTACAACACTGCGGTAGAAGCAACTTTGGAGGTTATTGGAGGAAAATGGAAAACGGTAATTCTTTTTCATTTAACGTTCGGCAAAAAGCGTAACAATGAATTTAGAGGCCTTATACCAGCCATTACTCAAAAAATGTTAACCCAGCAGCTTCGGGAGCTTGAAGAGGAAGGCGTCATTCTGCGCACTGCTTACAATCAGGTTCCGCCAAAAGTCGAGTATGAGCTGACTGACTACGGCTGGAGTTTAAAGGAGATCCTGCATCTGATGTGCAGATGGGGAGATTCGCATATAGAGCGTAAGTACGAGGGGAAGGCTGCCGTTCTGGCCAATCCACCGCTTGATGCCGTCAATAATAGTTAAGAAGCCGACCTTATTCTACAGGCCGGCTTTTTTTATGATAGAACTTTTACGGGATGACTTTGCGCCTTCGGAAGTCGTCGAAGATGTTCATGAACATCGCTTCCGTATCGACGAATTCGTGAAAGCCTAAGCGGCGGGCCTTCGTTCCGTCGGCGAAGAAATCATAATCCCATGAGAACACGAAATCGCCGAATCGCCAGGAGGATACGTCTTTATAGGAAAACCGGGCAAGCCCATGCTTCTCGACCATCTTGTCCCATAACGGCTCCTTGTCCGACATAACAATGTCCAATGACATCTGCAGCGGAGGCGCTGTCTCCAAGCCGAAGTAGTGAGCAATCTTCGGCCATAATTCATTCCAGCGGAACAAATCGCCGTTCGTAATGTTGAATGCCTGATTGGCGCAGCGCTCATCTGTCGCCGCCCATACGGTTGCTTTTGCAAGAAGCCCGGCATCTGTCATCTCCAAGAGACTATTGTAAGCTCCGGGCTTTCCCGGAAACCGGAGCGGAAGTCCAAGCTCCTTCGAAATGGAGGCGTAGACCGCAATAACCATGGCGAGGTTCATCGGATTTCCAAGCGAGAAGCCGCAGACTACAGAAGGACGGAGCGCCGACCAAGTCCAAGTCTTGCCACTTTGTCTTTGTTCTAAGAATTGCTGCTGATCAATATTGAACTCGGGCGGCATATGGTTAGCGTCTGACTCGCGGGCCGGCGTCTTGAAGGGTCCGAGATGCGCGCCGTATACTTTGTATCCCTGCATTAAGCTGACATGCTTCAAGCCTGGTGCGATTGGTTCGATAGCTTCTACGACGTTCACTAACATGGCAAGGTTAGGTTGAACGAGTTCGGCCCACGTTGGACGGTCCTGATAGGCGGCATAGAAAATATGTGTAACCTCGGTTAAACCGTTTAGCTTTTTGCGGGTTTCGTCTGCATGGAGCAGATCTGCTGCCACATACCGGACACGGCCGCTAGACTCACCGCCGCGGCGCGATATGCCGATTACGTCCCAATCAGGGAGAGTGATGAGGTAATCGATAAGATTGCTACCAATAACACCATTTGCGCCTACGACTAAGGCGACTTTGCGATTTTTTGTAGATTCAGTATTCATTGCGTATCAGCTCCTTCTGCACTGTGCTTTGTTCAGACTTATATTGCATCAACAAATAGGAGCTGTGAAGTACGCACTTTGAAGTGACGTAAGCACTTTAAAGTAATTAAGCAGTAATATCGAAGGATGTATATGGGGAAAAATGACTCGAAGGGGAAAGCTCCTCTGGAGGTAATACGCTAACCCAGCTTCTGAAATAACAGCTCTCGCGAGCCTTTACCGGGATGCAGAGAGGCTAACAGCAAGACAGCCCAGAACGTGGTTACCTGTTCTGGACTGTCTATTTTTGTTATGAAGACCGTTAATCCAAAGAGACGTAAGAGACTGCACGTTGACGCAAAACAGATTCTTCAAGATCGCTTTTGAACGGTGACGAATCGGACGCATGTGCCAGGACATGATTGACGGCTGTGGCGAATAGGTTGAGTATGCGTCCGTCCCGATCCGTCTTGTCATACTGAAAATGGTTTAGAGGCGGGAGAGGGACGCTGCCGATAAAGCTTTGAAGCAGGTCGCTCCATCGTTCCAAGTCAATCGCATCTTCGGTATCGCAGGCGAATAGCTCGCTCCAGCCGAATCCTAGATTGCTTGTTAAACGTAGACATATGCGATGGCCTGCCGAGTCGACGGCGATAGCTGGAATGACGAATAGTTCGATTCGTGTGACGGATAAATAGGGGGACTGTTCGGTGATAAAATAATACTGGTTTGCACAATTTGTCAACATAAAAAAATCTCTCCTTTGTTCGCTTACGAGGTTAGCTGCCGGATTCGGGCTAGAGAGAATGCCCTACCAGGGTTACAAATCCCTGGATTCACCCCTTGCGAAACGTTATCGAACGTACGCGTTGGTTCCCCCGTTTTTTCATTCGAAAAATTCAGCGTTAATAGTGTACTCTTTATTATAACCCTCAATCGCTTTGCTGTAAATCTTATGAAAAATTCTGAGATAATGGGTGGCGGTGCTAAGCTAGG
>DATJKM010000175.1:0-16668 GCA_035491515.1 Candidatus Udaeobacter sp.
AGTCTACCGCGTGTTAGCCAAGGAGGCTGGGGAGCATCAGATTACTATTAATCAGGTTGCGCCGGGGTGGACGATCAGTGATCGCGACCGTGCGAATAACACCGAGGAAAACAACGGATATGCGCAAACCGTTCCACTGAAGCGGCGAGGTACGGATCAAGAGATCGCCAATACGGTCGCTTTTCTGGCATCGGACTTGGCTAGCTTCATTACTGGCGCCTACATTCCAGTAAACGGCGGAAACGTTATGCCTGCCATTTAGGATAGGGGAGCCTGCGGTAATGAGTCTAAAAAAACGATTGTGGCGTATATGGGCGGGGTTTGGCGGCATGAGAATGGAGCGGAAGCTGTTTATCGTTTTTTTGCTTCTTATCACGCTTCCATTATCGTTTATCGGCTACATCTCATACAGCAATTACTCCCGCTCGATTGAGGAGAAGACAATCGTGTATTCGACCAAAATGCTTGAGAACATGATGGTACGGGTAGATGATTACATCGAGGACATGGTTCGCATTACCTCCATTCCGGCATATCAGAACGATATAAAACAAAATTTGATTCTTTCGAACGCCTATTACGAGCAGCGGCAGATGGCGGCAGGCGGCAGCAGCAGTCAGGTGCCTGACGATTTTAACCTGCTGCTCTCGATTCAGCGCGGAATAGAAGGAAATATTTCGTTCATTAATACGATCAAGCGCGGCGCTAACACGGTGTATATATTCGATCAATACGGGAATGGCTACTACTCGACGGCTGGAGGCGGAATCCGGCTGAACGTGAAGGAAAGCTATGAACATTGGCGCGAGCGCGTACAAACCTCAGGCGGCGAAGCGATGCTGTTCAGCACGCAGAAATATACGAGCAATTTGCAGAGCGTCAAATATGCGTTTACGGTCGTCCGCAAGGTGATCGATAAATCGCTCAAGCCCATCGGTATGATTGCGGTGGATGCGAATATTAGCGTGATTGAGGATCAAATGAGCGAGCTCGACAAGGTAACAAGCGGAGAGTCAGTCATTATTGATGAGCTTGGCAATGTCGTTTACGATAGCGACAAGCAGCGAATGGCGACAAATATTAAAAACGACCCTGCCGTCGCCGGGGCAACGGGGGCCAAAGGAAGCTTTTATTTGGAGCGTGACGGCTTGAAGCGGCTGTATATTTATACGACCTCGCCAAATACGAATTGGAAGGTCATGACCTCGATTCCTGACAGCGAGCTGACGAAGGATGCCGTTGTCATTCGCAACGTGACCTTAATCGCTACGATCGTTACGATTATTGTGGCGCTCTTCATATCGGTTGTTTTTTCGTTTGCTTTAACGAATCCGCTGCGCAAAATGATGCGTCTGATGAAAAACGTGCAGGAGGGCGATTTTAACGTTCAGTTCCAGGTTAAGTACCGGGACGAGGTAGGCCAGCTTGGTAATCAGTTTAACCGGATGATCGTCCGGATCGACCACCTCATTCAAGATATTTACGTGATGGAGACGAAGAAGAAGGAAGCGGAGCTGCATGCGCTGCAAAGCCAGATTAATCCGCATTTCATGTATAACACGCTTGAGTCGATTCGAATGGCTGCCGAGCTGAACGATGATCAGATCGCGGCGGATATGATTGCGATACTCGGGAAGCTGCTGCGTTACAGCATAAGTGATTTGCATGAGGAAGTGACGCTGGAGAATGAGATTTTGCATATGCGCAATTATGTGGAAATGTTGAATTACCGTTACCCGAACCGGTTCCAATTGGAGACGAAAATTTCTGATGATCTGCGGGCATATCCAATCATTAAGCTCGTACTGCAGCCCATTGTCGAAAATGCGATTTATCATGGCATGGATGACAATAAACCGTCAATGCGAATTGAAATGAGCAGCGAGCGAAGGGCTCAAGCCGTATGGCTGCGCATAACAGACGACGGGCTGGGAATGGACAAAGAGACGTTAGACCGCTTAAATCGTTCGCTGTCAGGCGCGGAGGATACGGGCGTGAAGCGGAAATCGGGCGGAATCGGCTTGAAAAATGTAAATGAGCGGATCAGGCTCCACTACGGCAGCGCGTACGGTCTGAAGGTAACGAGTGAGAAGGGCCGGGGCACCGAAGTGGTTTTACAGCTTCCACTTCCAATAGAAATAGGGAGAGACGCAGAATGAACAAATACATGTTGATGCTAGTGCTTGTTGTTCTGTTGTGCGGCATATGCATCGCGGGCTGTCAGAAGGATTCGGCCGGCAGCGCAGCGGAAAAGGGGCCTGCGGGCAAAGAGGAGCAGATTAGCAAGGAAGTGACTCTTCGTGTGCTTACTAACCGTGTCGATCTTGCTGAGAACGGCGTATTTCAAAAATATGCCGATCAATTCACTCGGCTTAATCCCGGTGTTACCGTGAAGTTTGAAGGCATACCTAACTACGCCAGCGATATTATGATCCGGCTGTCCACCCGCAATTTGGGCGACGTACTGCTGCTGCCAAACAATATTAAAAATGAAAACCTGCCCGATTATTTCGAGCCGCTTAGCGAAAGTCTGTTCGAGCATATTCATTTTTCCGATTTTAAAGCTTACTCGGGAAAACGGTTCGGCATTGCTACCGGCGCCTCAACGACGGGAATTGTCTATAACAAGCAAGCCTTCAAAAAAGCAGGGATTAAGGAAATTCCAACGACGCTTGCGCAGTTTTACGCCGCTTGCGAGCAGCTGAAGCAAGCCGGCATCGTGCCGGTTTACTTGAACTATGGAGCACAGTGGCCTCTTATGACCTGGGGCGAGGATTTAGTCAGCTATATAACCGGAGACGCCGGTTATTTGAATAATATGGTGAACCTGGATGAGCCATGGACGATTGACAACGCATGGGGGCAATCGATTACAATCGTCAAAACGTTAATTGCCAGGGGATATGTGGAGAAGCAGCTGCTTACGAATCAATGGGAAACATCCAAGACGGAGCTGGCAGCGGGCAGAGCCGGCATGTATTTAATGGGGAATTGGGTTATTAATCAGGTTATCGCGGCAGGGGCAAAATCGGAGGATATCGGATTTTTTCCGTTCCCGTATGACAACAGCAATAAGCGCTTCGCGCCGCTTAGTCCGGATTGGTTCGTCGGCGTTAGCAAATTTAGCGAAAATAAGCAGCTGGCAGAGGCTTGGATTAAATTTTTTGTAACCGAGTCAGGTTATGTGGATGATTCGGGATTTCTACCTGTCATCGAGAATAAGCAGCCGTCGTTGCCGCAGTTCCAGCAGTTTCTATCGTTTAACAGCGAGTTTCTGGAGCGCCGCGTTGCAAGCGATCAATTGCTCGAGATCGCGAATACAGCGCAAATTGCGTTTTGGTCAGGCGATTATATCCAAGATTTGATTGCCGCGCCTGATTTGCAGGCCGTATTCAATCAATACAATGAGCGCTGGAGAAAAGCGCGAACTATTACCGAAAGCTAAGGTGGAGTACTCCGATGTCTAAGAAAGTCACAATGCAGCAAATTGCCGATTATTTAGGTGTTTCAAAGTTTGTCGTCTCGAAGGCGCTCTCCGGTAAGGGCGGCGTCAGCGAGGCGACACAGGAGCGGGTTATTCAGGCTGCATCGCAGCTGGGCTATTTTTCGCAAAAGAACGCATATGTCAAGACGATGAAGCTGGAGCAGCTCCCGAAGGTGTCGGCCGCAGGCAAGCAATCCGTGCTCGTGCTTATGCCAAATATCCGTTTTCAAACCAAGGAGTCGCATTATTGGGGGCGGATTTTGGACGGCATAGCCTTGCGGTTAGAAGAGGATGGCCTTGGCATGGTTATAGTGTCGGAGCAGAGCGTCGACCATTTCCTGCATTTCTTGAATCCGAACGGCATATTAGGGCTCATTGGCGTTGGTGAAATATCGACTCCGCTGCTGCTGGAGGTGCACCGAATCGGTATGCCGATGGTGCTGGTCGATCATGAGGACATGCTTATTCCAAGCGATACGGTGTTTACGAGCAATTATGAATCGATGTACCGTCTGACCAAGCATTTGATCGGCAAAGGACATACACAGCTATGCTTTGTCGGTGATATCAACTATTCGCGCAGTTTTAAGGATCGTTTCATGGGCTTCCGCAGCGCGCTGGAAGAGCAGGCAGGGAATGCGCCGGGCTTTGGTATTAGCGATGATCGTTATCTGTCCGTCGAAGGATTCGAGCATGAGCAATTCAAAGAGCCGATAAAGCAGTGGGCGGCCAAACGGCTGAAGGCGAAAGCTCTGCCTACCGCGCTTCTATGCGCAAATGATATGATAGCGATCGGTGCGGTTCATGCGCTGCAGGAGCTGGGGGTAGCGGTGCCGGAGGAGGTGTCGGTGACGGGCTTCGACAACATTGACGATTCCTACCGCATGACGCCCGCACTAACGACGGTGCATGTGCCGAAGGAAGCGCTCGGCAAGCGTGCGGTTGAGCGGCTGATCAGCCGGATCTCGGGCAAGCAGGAGCCGATGGAGAAGCTGCTTGTGGCAGGCGAGCTGCTGTATCGGGATTCGACTGCGGAGGCTAAGGGTTTGTATAAGTAGAACAAGAGCTGGAAGTAAACGTATAGGAGATGATGTTCAATGTCAAATCAAAAAATCACTACATTTTTTATGTTTAACGGCAAAGCGGAGGAAGCCATTAACTTCTATATCTCTCTTTTTGATCAATCGGAAATCAAGCACATTTTTCATCAGGAAGACGGAACGGTCATGCATGCCGCTTTCACTTTAAAAGGCCAGTCGTTTATGGCGATCGATAACAGCAATAAGCAGGATCACGCTTTTACGCCGGCCATATCCTTATTTATCAATTGTGACAATGATGAAGAAATCAACCGGTTGTTTGAGCAATTATCGGAAGGCGGCGCAGCGCTGATGCCGTTATCTCCTTTGCCAATGAGCGAAAAGTTTGGTTGGGTGCAGGATAAATATGGCGTTTCTTGGCAGTTGAACCTTGCAAAAAGATGAGTGTTGGAACGCCGGCGTTCATTTTCATTCAAACAATTAGAGTACTGTCTCAGAGGCCAAATGGCCACAGCTGCTCTTTTCACAACTAGGCTTAAGCATCGTTGACCGCCCGGCAGTTTAATTCGATTTTCTGAAACTAATAGCAGACCGTTATCCGATAACGGCGTTTTAGTTTGATTTTGCCTAATTAAACAGCGTATTTGGGAAAGCAGCTTCTAAAAATGACCGATTACGTTTGCAAAATAGAGCTAATCCGCCGTATTCCCGCCCCGAGCGTAATTTAGTTTTATGAAATGAAACTAAACCACTTTTTACATCATCAAATCGGCCGTATAAACCCGCTTGCACAATCCAAACAACAAAAAAATCTATCTCGCGGGCTGTAGCGTATAGGATGACAATTGGCAGCAATCATCTAATCGGCCTAAACTAAATATATTGTATATATAAAATTAATATACATAAAGTGACAAATTCGCTGATCCAATTCGCCCGGAATCGTAAGGGATAGCAGCTATTCGGTGCATTTAGCAGTGTTGGTAGAGGGATGCTAAACTTTTTCGACAAGCATGCAGCTATTGCGAAATAGGGGTTTACAATATAATATATATTATAAATATTAATATGAAGTTTGGTGATTGCAAATGAATTCAACAGTCCGTACGCCGCTTTATCAGAAAATTCAGGATTATATCCGCGAATTGATTGCAACGGAGGGCTTGAGGGCGGGGGACCGCATACCGACTGAAAAAGAGCTAATGAAACGCTTTAACGTCAGTAAAATTACGGTTGTGAATGCCATGGTCGGCTTAGCGAATGACAGTATTATTACCCGCGTGCCCGGCAAAGGCAGCTTCGTGAGCAGCGGGGAGCCGGCAGAAGCGGAAGAAGCGGCGCCGGCAGTGCCGGTAATCAGCGAAGAACGGGCGCCTATCAAGGGCAGAACGCGCATTATCGGCCTCGTAATGCCGTCCATTTACGATTATTTTGCTATTCGGTTGATTGAGGGCGTGCAGCGGGCGCTTGGCGAGAAAGGCTACCGCACCATGATTCTGCTGTCCGATGGAGATGTAGAAAAAGAAAAAGAGGCGTTTAAAACGCTTAAGGAAATGGGCAGCGAAGGCTTGCTGGTATTTCCAGTAGACGAAGAAAATTATAACGAGGAAATATTAAGCATGAAATTCAGCGGCTATCCGTTTGTGCTGATAGACCGCTTTCTACCGGGTGTAGAGACCAACTATATCGCAGCGGACGGAAGACTGGGAACAAGCCTCGCCGTCGATTACTTGTGGGAGCTGGGACACCGGGAAATCGCGATTTGCTCCGATTCCCCTTTGCAAACGGTAACGGTGCAGGAGCGGATCGAAGGCTACATGAACGCTTTGAAAAACAAGGGCGCGCTCATTAATCCCGTCCATATGATAACCGGATTTCAGGTGAACAGCCTGAAGGATGCGGAGAAGCATCCGTTATACCGCTACATTCGCAACCGGATGGCTACGGCCTATATTACGCTTAATGGTAAGCTTGGCGTTCAAATTTACCAAATGGCGCGCAAAGCCGGTCTGCGTGTGCCGGACGATTTGTCGATCGTAAGCTTCGACGACCCGACGTCGATCGTTGAAGAGTTCAGCATTTTCACGCATATTAAGCAGTTCGAGCATGAAATGGGCTACCGCGCTGCTCAAACGCTTATCGAAATTATTGAAGGCGGGTCGGACCGCAGAGGCAAATACAGCAAAACCTTAATCAAGCCCGAGCTCGTTATCGGACAGACGACTGGCGGCAACCCTGTAAAATAATCAATAGCACCCCTATTAAAAATCTTTTCCGTAAAAGGAAAAGATTTTTTTATTTATATATTGAATATGTTAAATGTATATATTATATTATATATAAGCCGATTGTGATGATGAGGCTTGAACGAACTAGTCGGGTATACAAATTTTGAAAATATATATCCAATCAAATTGAATTGAGACCGCTTTCGCATTAATTGCGGTAGGCGGTAGGCATGCAAAAAAGAAATTGAGTATGCAGCATATAACCGGATGAAAAAGGAGACCTGCAAATGCCTTATGAAAAGGTGAGAACAGAGCAATTGAAATCGCTGCTGGAACGATTGAAGGGACAAATATATAAGCCGCTCGCGGAGCTGAATGTAACGGCTTGGGTAACGCGGGAGCCCGTTCCTTACGAGGAAAGGGAGTCAGGTGAAAGAATCGCCCTTGCTCCGGGAGACCGCTGGGGGAACCTGTGGGATTGCGCCTGGTTTCATTTTGGCGGGAAGGTAACGGAGGAGGCGAAGGGTTCAAAGATCGTGCTCCTAATCGACGTGAACGGAGAGCTTTGTCTCGTTGATGAAGAGGGGAGCCCCGCACAAGGACTTACGAATATCAATTCTGAGTTCGAATATTCCTTAGGCCTTCCCGGCAAGCGTGTCGTTCACATCAGCGAAAGCTCGTCCGGGGACGAAACCATCGATCTGTGGGGGGATGCAGGCTGCAATGACCTGTTTGGACACTTCCGGAGTGGCACGTTGAAGGAGGCTCGGATCGCAGTCTGCCGCGAGGACGTCCGTCAGCTGTATTATGACGCGGAGGTGCTGCTGGAGACGGCGGACCGTTTGCCGGAAGGGTCGGCGCGCAGGGAACGCATTTTTCAGTCCTTGTACGATGCATCGAATGTGCTGATTTCGTTTGACGGGAAACGAGTCGCTGAAGCAACGCGAATGCTGCGGCAGCAGCTGGCGAAGCGCGGCGGGGATCCTTCGCTTACGATCAGCGCCGTCGGTCATGCGCATCTGGACCTCGCTTGGCTGTGGCCGATCCGGGAAACGATCCGAAAAGGGGCTCGCACATTTTCCACCGTATTGCAGATGATGGAGCGTTACCCCGATTATATTTTCGGAGCAAGCCAGCCGCAGGTTTATGATTGGATGAAGACGCATTATCCGAAGCTCTATGCGCGCATCAAGGAGCGCGTACAGGAGGGACGCTGGGAGCTGCAAGGCGCGATGTGGGTCGAATCGGATACGAACGTGCCGGGCGGGGAATCGCTGATCCGCCAAATCCTGTACGGGAAACGGTATTTTCAAGCGGAATTCGGTCAGGAGATGAAGTCGCTTTGGATGCCGGATGTATTCGGATATACAGCGAGCTTGCCTCAGATTTTGAGGAAATCGGGCGTTGATTACATGATGACGCAGAAGCTGTCGTGGAGTGTTTACAACCGCCATCCCCACCACACCTTCCACTGGGAAGGGATCGACGGCTCGCGCGTGTTAACCCATATGCCGCCTGAGGATACCTATAACAGTCCGGCGGCTCCCCGTTCGATCGTGAAGGCGGAGAACGAATATTTGGATAAAAATGTGTCGGAAAACTGTCTTATGCTGTTTGGGATCGGCGACGGCGGAGGCGGTCCGGGCGAGGAGCACCTCGAGCGGCTGCTGCGTGAGAAAAATTTGCAGGGTCTCAGCCCGGTCATCCAAGAGCCTTCCTCACGATTTTTCGAGAGGCTGGCTGAAGGGTCGGAGCGCTACCAAATCTGGTCGGGAGAACTCTATTTGGAGCGGCATCAAGGAACGCTTACGAGCCAAGCCCGAAACAAGCGCTATAACCGGAAGCTGGAGAAATCGCTGCGCGAGCTCGAATATGCGGCTGTATTGGCCGGACTGACGAAGGACAACCTTTATCCTTCCGGGGAGCTGGAGCGCATATGGAAGGAAGTGCTGCTCTATCAGTTTCATGATATTTTGCCGGGATCATCGATCAAGCGCGTGTACGACGAGTCGCTGGAGCGGTACGAGTCGCTGCTCGGCCGTGTCGAGCAAATGATCGCGGAGGCATACGGAGCTGTAGCGGAAGCTCTTCCGGCTGGCAAGGACTCCGATGTCTGGTTTAACTCCTTGTCATGGGAGCGGGAGGAATGGGTTCAGAAGGACGGCTGCTGGATGCGCGTTCGGGTCCCTGCGATGGGATACGCCTTGGTGAATGCGGATGAGCTTACAAAGACGAAGGCAGAGACGGCAGCCGCTGAAGCGGAGACTGTTGAAACGCCGTACACATTCGGAGCCCATGCTGTCTTTTCCGAGATGAGAGCGTCGGCCATCGACCGCATACTGGAAAACGACCTGCTTGCGGTTACGTTCGCGGAGGACTTTACCATCGTATCCATTAGAGACAAGAAGCAAGGTAGGGAAGTCATTCCGCGCGGGCAGAAGGCCAATGAGCTGAGCTTGTATCATGACGAAGGCGATGCATGGGATATGAAACAAGATTACCGGCAAACGGGAGGAGTTCCTCTTTCGCCCGTCGAGTCGGCGGCGTTTCATGACGGGCCGACAGCAGGCTTGCTGCTCGTATATCGTTTCGGCCAGTCTACCTTGACCCAGAGGGTCGTACTGACGCATGGCAGCCGCCGCATCGATTTCACGACGAACGTCGATTGGCAGGAATCCGGCAAAATGCTGCGCACGTCCTTCCCGGTCGATATCAGGTCTGACAGCGCAAGCTGTGAAATCCAGTTCGGCTACGTGAAGCGGCCTACGCACCGCAATACGCTGTGGGATTATGCGAAGGATGAAATTTGCGCGCATCAGTGGATCGATCTTTCGGAGCCGGATTACGGAGTAGCGCTGCTTAATGATTGCAAATACGGGCATCGGGCTTGGCAAAACGTGCTGGATTTGAACCTGTTGCGCAGCACGTCCTATCCGGACCCCGAGGCGGACCGGGCGGAGCACCACTTCACCTACTCGTTGTACCCTCATCAAGGGGATCATGTGCAAGCGGAGGTTTATAAGCGCGGCTACGAACTGAACGTTCCATTGCGTTCGGTGCGCGCGACCGGGGGCGGCACAGCACCTGCGCTGCCGGAGGCAAAATCCTTTATTAGCGTGGATCATCCGAACGTGATGGTGGAAGCGGTGAAGCAGGCGGAGGAGAGCGATGACCTGATCATCCGTTTATACGAGACAGCCGGCACCCATCTTAATACGAAACTGATTGCAGACTTGAATCTATCGGAAGCGTGGCTCGCTGATTTGATGGAAGCGCCAATCGATAGACTTCAAGCAGAGAACGGAGCCATCCGGCTGACTTTCACTCCGTTCGAAATAAAAACGATCCGTTTGGCAAGGAGGCAGGGTCTATGACAGAAACATTACTATGGAAGCGAATATGGCGGCATAAGCTGTTTTATTTGTTCATGCTGCCCGGCATTATCTGGTTTTTCCTTTTCTCCTACGTTCCGCTCTTTGGCGTACAAGTTGCGTTTCGCGATTTTATGTTCACTGGGGGCTTCTCTGGAAGCCCCTGGGCAGGGTGGAAATATTTCCAGCAGTTTTTCTCCTACTATCAGTCATTCGAAATTATCCGCAATACGATTATTATCAGTCTCATGAAGCTTCTTATCGGATTTACGATGCCGATTATATTGGCCATTCTGCTCAACGAGGTTCGCAGCGTTAAATTCAAGAAAACCGTGCAAACGCTTTCGTATTTGCCCTACTTTGTGTCCTGGATCGTCGTTGTTACGCTGATGCAGCGGCTGCTGACGCCTTACGGAGGCCCGGTCAATGATCTGCTCGGTTCCTTCGGCATGGAGCCGATTCAATTTCTGAACAATACGACGTGGTTCTATCAAATTATAGTAGGCTCGGATATTTGGAAAAATATCGGCTGGAACTCGATTATTTATATGGCTGCCATCGCGGGCATCGATCAACAGCTTTACGAAGCGGCCAAGATCGACGGCGCAGGACGCTTTCGCCAAATGTGGCATGTGACGCTCCCCGGCATCCGCAATATCGCCGTCATTTTGTTTATTCTCTCAGCCGGCAGCCTGATGAGCGCAGGCTACGAGCAGCTGCTGCTGCTGAACGGACCTGCTACCGCGGCGATCGGCAGCGTTCTCGACGTGCATGTCATAGGCGCCGGCATCGGCGAGGGCCGATTAAGCTATGCGGCGGCAGTCGGATTATTCCAAAGCGTCATCGCGCTCATTCTCATTGTAACTGTCAACCGGATTGCCCGAAAAGTAAGCGACGTATCCCTGTTCTAAGGAGAGGTTAGAGATGGCGAAGCGCCAATTTTCCGTGTTCAACTGCTTAAATTATATCTTTTTGACGTTGTTCGGCTTATCGATGATCTATCCGTTTATTTACATCCTCGTCTACTCGCTCAACGACGGAAAAGACTCTATGATGGGCGCGCTTTATTTCTTCCCACGCAAATTTACGCTGGACAATTACGCTGACGTTTTCGAGAACGCCCGTATTTGGCAGGCCTACAAAATTACGCTGCTCCGCACCGTGATCGGCACGTTTCTTCACGTAGTGTTATGTACGCTGATGGCGTACGCCCTTTCCAAAAAAACGCTGCCTGGGCGATCGTTTTTTACTTACTACATTTTTTTGCCGACGATCTTCAGCGCGGGCTTCATTCCGTACTTCATCACCCTGCAGAAGCTGCATCTTATCAACAGCTTTTGGGTGTATGTCATTCCGATGCTGTTCAACTTCATGCATATAGTCATTCTCCGTACATTTCTGCAGGGCATTCCGGAGGAGCTGGAGGAATCGGCCCGCATAGACGGATACGGCGACTTTCAAATTTTCCTGAAAATTATTTTACCGCTATCGGGTCCGGTGCTTGCGACAATCGCGCTGTTCATTGGGGTTTCCCATTGGAACGACTGGTTCGCCGGCGCTTATTACGTGTCCAATAAAGATCTCATTCCCGTTCAGACGCTGCTGCAGGAAATGCTGACGGAAGCTGAGGCGTTGTCCTCCTCCATGCAAAGAGCGGCGCAGCAGGGCGGACAGACGGTCAATGTCAATGCGGCGGGAACGACGCCGGAATCGCTGCGAATGGCGCTGCTGGTTATTACGGTGTTCCCGATCTTGTGCATCTACCCGTTTTTGCAGCGTTACTTCGTTAAGGGCGTCATGATCGGCTCGGTCAAGGGATAATCGTCCGCAATCTGGACTTTATCATATTTTATAAAAGTTCACGGGAGGGTTTTTATGAAGAACAAACGAGTAAGAAGCACTTCGTTATGGCTCGCAATCGTTCTAATGGCGGTAACGCTGTTTGGCTGCAGCAATAACAGCAACGGCGGATCCGGCAATGCGCCTTCGGACAACGGGGGCAGCTCGAACAGCGGTACAGCGCAAAAAGAAGTGACGCTCAAAGTGCTTCACAACTGGAACGGCTCGACCGGCGCCGATGTCGATATGACGGCTGTCGCAAAAGTGATTAAAGAAAAAACCGGGGTTACCGTAGAATGGGAATACACAAAAGGCAGCGAGACCGAGAAGGTGAACACCATTTTCGCGACGCAGGATTTGCCTGATATTTATACAGGTCCGGCATGGGGCGGGGAATTGGACGGCATTATAAAAGCGGCTAAGGAGGATCAACTGGTCGATCTGTCGGATAAGCTGGATAAGTATCCGAATCTCGCCAAAGCAGTTGCAAAGGAGAATGTACCGCCTGCGCTTTACGAGAAAGCGTTCGATGCTTACGGCGGCAAACAGTTTATTCTTTATCAGAACCATCCGGCCGCGCCTGAGGATGCGAATGACTGGCTCTACGGCTTCTATGTCCGGAAGGATATCGCCGAGAAGGTTGGCATCGACCCGCAATCCGTTCACACAAAGGACGATCTATACAGCTTCTTGAAAAAAATCAAAGACGCAGACCTTAAAGAAAACGGCATGCCGGTCATTCCGCTTGGCGGCTTCCATAACGGCTGGGCCGTCGGTAACGGAATTACAATGTTTTTCGGCTCCGGCTATATCGATAAAGGCGACGGCACGCTGGAGAACAGCTTCTTCACGAAAGGCTACGAGGATTTTACACTCTATTACCGCAAGCTGCTGGCTGAAGGGCTTCTGGATCCGGAAGCGTTCACCCAGACTGATCCGATTGCAAACGAGAAAATCAAGCAGGGCCGCATCGCGGTGCTTTCCGCTCACTACCCGGCTATTCTCGATGCTTCTAAAGATTATGTGAAAGCGCATCCAGGAACTGATTATGTGCCGGTCGGTCCGCTGGAGCGGGCCGGCGCCGAAGCGGACCGTCCTGTCGATCTTGGCATCCAAGGCAATAACGTAACCGTTATTCCGAAAAAATCCAAAAATGTAGACGCAGCGCTTCGCTTGCTCGATTATCTTGCTTCCGACGAAGGCTTCCTCCTCGTCCGCTACGGCGTACAGGGCGTTCATTGGGATATGGAGAACGGCAAACCGGTTGCGAAGAAGGAATGGTTTGACAAGTTTACGGCTGATATAACGGGTAAGCTGAAGAAAAATGAAGGGATCGGCGTCGGCTTCGAGAACCTCTCCGGCCAGGACCGCATCAACACAGTTGGCGGCGGAGATATTTGGGCGGATCAGGCCCGACTGGCTGCTATGGATCATGCGCGCAAAATCCTTCGTCCTAACGGCATCAGCGTTATTTCCGCCTACAATCCGGGCGATGTCATGATGAAGGCTCCGCAGTGGGAAATGCTGAAGCCGTCCATGGACAAAATGGGCGATGTCTGGACGGAAGCGATTTTTGCTAAATCCGATGAAGCAGCGCTTAAAATCATTAATGACCTTCGCAATCAGCTGAACAAAACGGGATATCCTGACGCGATAAAATATGTGAATGAAAACTTGCAGGGCAAGGAAGTTGTTACGCTTCAAATGCCGAATTAAAGGAGGCTTCGCGATTTGAGCAGAAAATCGCAAGGACGGCCGGAGTGGACCGGCTTTCAGGAATCGAGGCCTTACGGGCCGAAATACGATTTGCGAACCGATTTTGTGATGGTATACGGCATTTCGAAAGATCTGCATCAGCGGATCGAGGGCTGGAAGAAGGCAGGCTATACGATCCATCTGATGACGGGCGTATCCTGGGGCGAGTATCAGGACTACTTGTACGGCCGCTTCGACGGACGGGAGCACTGGGACGAGGCTCAGATGGACCGCAGCGGCAAGCATCTGCTTCATGGCAAGGATGTTCCTTATATGGTTCCGACGATAGCGTTCGCCGAATATTTGGCGTCTCATATTAAACTTGCGATTGACTACGGCGTGGAAGCGATTCATTTGGAGGAGCCGGAATTTTGGGCGGCCTCCGGGTATTCGGATGCTTTCAAGCGGGAGTGGCTGAACTACTACGGGGAGGATTGGATTCCTCCTCACTCCTCGCCGGATGCCCAGTACCGGGCCTCCAAGCTGAAGGCGGCTATGTATTACCGTGCGCTTGACCGTCTTTGCAGCCAGATGAAGGAGTATTCGCTCGTTACCTACGGCCGGACCGTACGCTTCTATGTCCCTACCCATAGCTTGATCAACTACACGCAGTGGCGGATTATCAGTCCCGAGGCGCTGCTCGTCTCGATGCCCGGCTGCGATGGCTGCATCGCCCAAATCTGGACGGGAACGGCGCGAACGCCTAACGTGTACAAGGGGCTGCGCCGGGAGCGGACCTTCGAAACAGCATATTTGGAATACGGCATCATGCAGGAGTTGACGCGGGGCACAGGTCGCGAGATGTGGTTTCTTCACGATCCTATTGAAGATAACCCCGGCTACAGCTGGAGCGACTACCGCAAAAACTACCGTTCTACTGTTGTCGCCTCCCTGCTGCACCCTGAGGTGAAGCAGTATGAGGTATGCCCTTGGCCGAGGCGCGTATTCGAGGGCACCTATCCGACCGAGGATGGCAAAGGGAAAGAATCGATTCCCGGCGTCTATGCTACCGTGCTGCTGACCGTCATGAATGTGCTGCGCGATATGCATAAGCATGAGGAAGCTTCTGAAGGAAACGATTATACGGCAGGAGTAGGCCTTTGCTTATCCAACTCCGCTATGTACCAGAGGGGGGATGTCATCCGTGACGGTACAAGGGAAGGCGAGGCTGTCAAATATGACGGTACCACCACCACCGATGAGCTCAGTTCTGAGCAGAAGGAGCTTCTTGACTGGTCCGCTTTTTACGGCTTGGCGCTTCCGCTTGTCAAGGCCGGCATTCCGCTCAGGCCGGTGCAGCTCGACAATATTCTGACCTTTCCGGGCTACTTGGACGGCTACCGGGTGCTGCTGCTCAGCTACGAATTTATGAAGCCGGAGCATCCGGGCATTCATCAGGCGATCTCACAATGGGTAAGGGAGGGCGGTGTTCTAATCTATGTCGGAGACGGCTCGGATCCGTTCCATGACGTTCAGGAATGGTGGAACCGCGATAACGGGATCCGTACCTACAAACGTCCAGACGAGCATTTATTCGAATCGCTTGGCTTGAATCGAAATCCGGAGGCGGGAGAGTATGAGGTAGGCAGCGGCGCTGTTTTATTTTTTCAGGAAAATCCGACAGCGCTGTCCCGTACCGGCACGGGGGCTGAGCTCGTAAGGAACGCCGTTAGGCGGTCGCTTGAGCTTCGTGGAGAAACGGATGATTACATGGAGAGAGGCACGCTGCAAATGAGACGCGGACCGTATGTCATCGCTCATGTGCTGGATGAAACGGAAGCGGGGAAGGCGGAGAATGCGGAGAATGCGGTCATCCTTCCGGGCTTGTTCGTTGATTTGTTCGAAGCCGATCTGCCGGTGAGGCGCAACGTGGAAATGAAGCCGGGCGAGGACAGCTTGCTTTATGATTTAAATGACGCGGATAAGCAGCCTGCGGGCGTCCTCGTCAGCTCGTCGCGGATCCGCGATGAGCAGGCGGCCGCGAGCGGAATCGCCTTCGTGTCGGAGTGTCCGAAGGACATCACCGTCAGTACGCGGCTTCGCGTACCGGCTGAGCCGCGCAGCGTCACGGCCGGAGCGAAGGTGGCAGCTTTCCGGTATGATGCGGAGTCAGGCACGGTGCTTATTCGTTATCCGGGCGTGCCGGAAGGAATAGCCGTTAACGTGGAGTGGTGAGAGGATTGAGGTAAGCTGAAAGGGCTTCGTTGATGCAAAATAGAGAAATGGCGGTACAGGAAGACTAGCCCTGTACCGCCATTACTTAATTCTATTCTATCTATCTATCTTTCTTTCTTTCTTTCTTTCTTTCTTTCTTTCTTTCTTTCTTTCTTTCTTTCTTTCTTTCTTTCTTTCTTTCTATAGCAGCCGTTCTACCAAATGCTTTACCGCGCCCACCGAGCAATATTTCGTTTATTAGTTCGATTTCACAAAACTAAATCGCGCTCAGGGTGCGAATTCTGCGGATTAGTTCTATTTTGCAAATGTAATCGGTCATTTTTAGAAGCGGCTCTCCCAAATACGCTGTTTAATTACGCATAATCAAACTAAATCGCCTTTTTTGGATAACGCTCTGCAAATAGGTTCCAAAAATCGAATTAACTCGCCGCGTACCAATGAATGATGCTTAGACCTTGTAGTGAAAAGTGCCGCAGCAGCCATTTGGCCTCTGAGACAATCCCTCTCGGGTTTTATGGCTGCAGCTGCAAATTGCGGTCGATCAGAGCGATGCGCTGCTCCACGCAAGCGTGCGAGCGGAGCGGATCTTCCGGCGTGTTGATGCAATAGTCGAGCAGTTGATCGACTGTAGTTGCGGCAACGTGGCAGCGTGTGTCGGAGGATGCATAGTAGATGTATACGTCGCCGTTATCTTGAGCGATCACACCATTGCAGAAGGCTACGTTGGATACGTCGCCGACGCGCTCGATGCCTTCGGGAGCCAGCAGGTGGCCGCC
>DATJKM010000176.1:0-15941 GCA_035491515.1 Candidatus Udaeobacter sp.
CGCTTGCGGTTCAACAGCTCAACCACTTGGAGCAGCTTCGCATTATGCTCCTTCCATGCCTGAATCGGATCTTCCAAGCCGATCCGGGTTGCATCAATAATCCGCTCCCATAGCTTCTGAACGGCTTCTTCCGGCGCAATATCCGGGAATACTTTAGCTGCCCATTCCGGCGTAGCATATGAAATAAGAGACCAGGCATTGGTGTGATTCATCAGCGAACCGCGGTAGCCGCTAAGCGCAGCAGAAGCTGTCTTAGATGCCGTCGCTACCCGGGCCGGATCTACGCCGTTAAGCAGATCGGGGTTCGGAGAGTATATCTGGATAAATGCAGCACCTTGCTCCACGTATTCTTCCCAGGCTTTGGCCCGCCACATCGGATATTCCGAGAAAGCCTCCTCAGGCGCTTTTTTATACTTAATGAGCGATAGCTCCTCATCGTTATATTCCACATGCACGTTTTTCGCTCCGGCCTCATAAGCTTTTGATGCAATAAGACGTACCAAAGGAGCAGCCGTAATCGGCGCCATGACGACAACCGTTTGCCCTTGCTGCACATTGACGCCAACGTTAACCGCGAGCGCTGCGTAATTTTCCAAATGCTGTTGTGATGGGTACATATCTAATCGATCCGCCTCCTTGATGAATTTACAGGTTTTTCAAGCGTTATCCTTCCTTCATTATAAGGCTCTCCTATGAATTGCTCAAACGAGGCTAGAGGGGCTTAGAGATGTTAACAAGCCTCCCTAGCGTTCAGCACTTGAACGAGGGAGGCCTGTTTGTTTCAAAGGAATATCGTATTTCTTCCATAACAAGCTTCTTTCTTTAATACGGGCTTTCCACCTTCATAATGTCCAAGAAAGGAATTTTCGTTACGGCGCCCATATGCTCTACATGAACCTTCTTCGTTCTTGAATCCAGCGCCGTAATGACGCCTCTCACCTGCTCGGATGCCCAAATCGTCAGCAGCAGCTCCGTGCCTTCCTGCTTGGCCTCTACCAATCGCTCGCCCAGCTCCTCCAGCTCAAATTCATCTCTGGTTGGCCGCTTCGGTCCTTTTGCCACTTTTTTCCCCTCCCGCTATGTATGGCAACCCTATTCTCAATAAAAAAGGACCCCCTCACCTCCGAGGAGACCCTGTTTCTATCCATCTAAGTTACGCGAATATACCTATTATAGCATGGCACAAGCAGCATTCACACAATTTGATCTGACGAGTGGCGAGATAACCGGGTTAAACGCAGATCAGTCGGCAGTAAACAGCAAGAAGCCCTCTGCAATGGCTGGCCATTTCAGAGGGCTTCTATTTAGGATTGCTTAAAACCAAGGGTCACAATCTCGCATGGCCCAACAGGCAGTTTATAAGATCGTTGCCCATTGCCGGCAAGATCATCACCTTGCCGCTCAAGCACATCGCTTTTATAAGCTTCCGCCAGAGTTGGAGCAGCTGCTGCTGACAGCATCAGCTCCGTCTCAACCGTATTCATATTAAACCATCTCAGAACGATATCGCCGGATTGTTCGTTAACCTTGAGCGAGGAGAAAGCAAGGCCGGAGCCTTCCCATTCGATTAGACTATAAGAAGGAGCCAGCTCGCCTTGATGAACTCCCGTCTGAGCTGCCGTCCACGGCACTTGGAACTGATACGCCGCGGCATATGCGCCGGATGCAGCGCCGTCTCCGTTATGCGGAATAACGGTCAAGCTAAAGCTCTGCTCGCCCAGGCACTGCGCCTCCGGCGTCGGGAATACGCCCCAGTCGCCAAGCTCGGCAACTGAACGAAGCAGCGTGATTGCAATCGTATTTCGTCCATCGCGCAATACCTCGTATTCGTGCAAGCCCAAATTCGCAACCGTCATGCCTGCATGCCCGCCGCTCACGTCAACGAACGCCTGCTGATGCTGCGCATTGCTTGGATTAACCCACTCGGCGGCAGGCTCGTTATCGCGCTTAGCAATCTCGAAGATCGAATCCGCATGATGAACCGCTGCCGCAAGATCGGTCGGGAACAATACGCGAACCCGGTGATCCTTCGCCTGATTGTTGAAGGAAGATTTCCATTCCACGCCGCGTCCTTCGCGGCTGATCGCAATTTCGGTTCGAATCGTAAGCGGCACCATACGATCCGCACGCTGCGATTTCCGGTCAGGGAAATAAACCGCCTCGCGCTTCTCGATTTCAAAATAGTCTTCTGCCGACGCGGGCACAGCCCATTCGTGCACGATTTCGAATGCGGCGCGGTAAGGCGTGTCCGCAAGCAGACGAATGCTTGCCGGCTGCCCCTTCGTCGTGAGAGCTTGCTCGCCATTTGGCTGCTTGTACATATATTCGTTGCCGATATCGCCTGTGTTCTCATACACGCCAAGCTCGCGGTAGATTTGACCGCTGCGTTTATCGGTCAGGTTAAACGATCCGTCGCTCTCAATATTTATCCGCAGCCACTCGTTTTCGAGCGTATGTTTTTCCGGGACCAGCGATACAATCGGCTGCTCTTCAGGCATAGCATTCCGAACCCAAGCATATGCCGCCAGGCCAAGCGCAGCAACCTGCTCCGCCTCGAACGTTAACCGCACCCTGCGGCTCATATAAGGCTGGCGGAACTTATCATCCGGCAAATCATAGCCGAACTGCAGCCCCAAATCATCGGCCGTATGAGCGATCGCGGTGCCGCTTTGGTCAACGAGCGTTCTTCCGGTTATTTCGATGCCGTACATTTTTTGATTCATCTCGTTCAGCGGCATGCCGTCGCGGTAATAGATGCGTGCAACGTCGAGCTCGATCTCTACTACTCCGCTGCGCTTCCAGCCCGTCGTATTGAACACGACGAATGGCAGCGCATCCTCGCCATATTGCTCAAATACTGAGGTGTCTACAGCATCGGCAATCGCTTTTTTGCTGTCGTCTATAATGGCTTCCGCAACATGGCGGCTTTTATCAAAGCGGGTAACCATCTCGCGGTGAACCTCGTCCACGCTGCAGCCGCAAATGCTGTCATGCGGATGGTTTTGCATAAGTGTTTTCCAGGCATACGTAAACAAATGATGCGGATAAGCTTGTCCAAGCGAATAGGCAAGCGCAGCAAGCGGCTCAGCGACCTTCTCCAGCATCGCTTGGCCAAGCTGATTCATTTGCTTCAAATAAACGCGTGCGGACGCCGTATTCACGAGCGTCGACCAGCCGTCCGTCCGTTGGCTGCGAAGCTCGCCCTTCACCACGGACAGCTCGCGGGTTAGCGAACCGTTCACGGACGCCAAATAATCTTCGAAATTGGAATGAACAAACTCCGTATCGGGAAAGAGCCGTCTTGCCGTGTCCAGCGCAGCGGATAAATCCTGCTGAATCGGCTGATGGTCGCATCCGTTCATAAACAGCAATTGGCCGGTTGCGGCATATTTCTCCGCCTCCGCAAGCTTGCGTTCCCAGTATGCTTTGGCGCCCGCTTCATCCGTTGGCACTTCCATGCCGTTGCAGTACCAGTTCGCGAATAATACGCCCAGCACGCGGGAGCCGTCCGGCCCTTCCCAGATGAGTTCGGAGAAGGACGATTCATACTCGGAATCCGCAACCGTGTTATTGAAGCCGGTCGGCTTCACGCCTCTTCCGAACACCGCATTATCAATGCCGGCCTGCCGCAATATTTGCGGAGCTTGACCGATGTTGCCGAACGTATCCGGAAAATAACCGACCTTCGCAATCGTTCCAAAGCGGCTCGCATCCTGATGGCCAATCTGCAAGTTGCGAAGGTTAGCCTCGCTGCTCGTTAGAAAGGCATCCTGCAAAATATACCAAGGTCCGATCGGTATGCGGCCTTCCTTAATATAGCGTTCGAGGCGCTCCCTGTTTTCCGGGCGAACCTGCAGGTAATCCTCCAATATGATCGTTTGTCCGTCCAAATAAAAGCTCTTGAAGTCCGGATCGGTATCCAGCGTATGAAGCAGCGTATCCATCAATTTCACAAGCAGCACATGATGCTTCTCATAGGGCAAATACCATTCGCGATCCCAATGGGTATGCGAGATGATATGGGCTGTTCGTTGGTAGGTCATCGCCTAAACCCCTCTTCTTGTTAGTTGTTGCTTGCCGGCATTACTGTCACACTCACCTGATCCGGCCGGTATACCGACAGCAGCTGACCGTTGTTGTCCACTGCAAACAGCACGGAACGTTCCTTTTCCAGCATGAAGGAGTAGCCGGCACCGTTCACGGAATCCTTCACCTCAATATCGGCATCGAAACTGCACTCGGACACGAATGCAAACAGCGCTCCGCCTTGGAATGTCAGCTTCCGGCCGTATACGCCCGGCAAACATCCGCCTTTTATCCACACCAGCTCCTCGGTACAGCCTGCGGAAGCCAGCGCATATTGATATAGAGCAGAGATGGGCTCGATGCGGTCATTCAGCTCGACCGGCAGCGGACACCAGATCATCCGCCCTTTGCCGAGCGGCAGCTCGTATAACTGATCGGCATTTGCCTCAGCATCCCCTATTCGAATTTCCTTCCATACCTCTGCAATCCGGCGATTGCCATAAGAAACTGGCAGCACCCGATTCCCAATTCGAAGCTGCTCCTCACGGCGCACATTCGCAAGCTCTCTCGATCCGAGCAGCTCCGTATGACGCTGAACTGGCCGCCAATAGGCATCCAGGCTTGTCGGACCCGTCAGCAGGAGGGTCGCACCCGTCCGTTCGACCAAGCCAAGCAGCTGCTCCAGTGCAGCATCGTCCATATTATGGGCGCTTGGCACAATGACCAACTTTGCCGGATTCGCTTCCAGCTCGTCCAGATGGTATTCCGAAGCGCCGCGGAACGGCTTGTTCAGCTCGTAAGCGAGCACGCGCGTTGCTTTGGTTGTCGCGTCGAATGCCAGCTTGCGGTTGGAGAAATCATTCGAGTAGGGGAAAACGACAACCGTGTCCTCAAGCTCCCGATCTCTGAACAAATCTCTTATCTCTTCCATAAAACGCCCGAAATCATAAGATACATCTGCTTCCGGCTTCTCGGTTCCGTCCGCCCGAAGCGCGCCGATATGCGATTCATTTGCATTATCCATATAATAATTCGTATTCCATATCCATTGAACCGCACCCGCTCCGCCTGTCGCAAAGGCGTAAGCGTACTTGCGCTCAAGGATATTCCGCAGCTCCGCTTCCGAACGCTTCGCGCGGCCCTCCGGCGTCTCCACGTACATAATGCCGGTTTCCTGCACGAGATTAGGCTTATCCGCCGTTTTGGCAAAAATGCTGTCCCATACCAGATGATCATTCAACCACCACGAATGCACGGTCGTATAATCGACAGCCTCGCCATAGAAGAACGGAGAAGGTCTCTGCGCGCCAAGCGCTTCATCCTGCCCGACCGTAACCAAATGATCAGGACACTCTTCTTTTATCGTCTGGTACAGCTGCTGTGCCCAGCGGTTATGCATATCCATTGAGAACAGCACGTAATCCAGCCAGCGCGTCCCCTTCTTGCCCTGATGCATATCCTGGACGTCAAAGTTGATTTCCTCCGGCTCCGGCGGCACGGCCGATTCGAAGCTTGGCAGCTGCTCCGGGGTCATATTCCACAGCTCCTGCAGCCGCGCTGGCGATTCATGGCGCTCCTTCAGCCAAGCTGCATATGCGGCCTGCTCGAAGGGATCGCGCGGCGATCTTGGACCATCGGAAAAAATGCGCGGCGGGTCGAACATCGACGGCTCGTTGATTAAATCCCAGTCTACATGCTTAGAGTCCTTGTGACGCGAGACGATCGCTCTAATGAACCGCTTCTGTGCCTCCACGCTGCGGGGATCAAGGTATGGATTCTGTCCTTCCCACGTTTCCGGGGTGAACGAGAAGAAAGTAAACGTCACCTGCAGATCATGCCGCTTGGCTGTCAGCAGAAACGCGTCGATTGAGCGCATCGCCTCCTCCGAAGCATGTCCGTCCACCTGCATCACGTTGCGGTAAGCTGTCCATATGCCGGTACGGATCCAATTAATGCCCGCTTTGCGCATCTGGGCCATATCCCGCTCCCATACCGAAGCATTGGGCAAAAACAAAAATTTACGCGCGACATCCGAAGTCATATATGTCATGCCGACGACAGGCATCGGCCGTCCGTCCTTCACGAAATAATCGCGTTCACAGGTGACCGGACTGCCTTCCGCAAGCAGCTCGCGGTCAAAGCCCCAGAAGCCTTGACGCAGAATACGCACTTCTCCCGCAGATGACTCAGCCCTGCATTCTACCTTGTAATAACCGCTCGCAAGCGTAAGCGGAACCGGTATGCGGACAATGAGCTGCTTGCCGGACGCTTCCTCCTGCAGGCTGCTTGTCCAGCGCTGCTCCGGCTTGCTGTCATGCTCCACTGCGATGGAGAAGCTCCAGCTCACTGCAGCAGCTGTATTCGCGGCAGCGGAACGGCTCAGCTGCTGCACTTGCAGCGTCAGCATCGCCCGCTCTCCCGGCTCATAGGAGGCGTAGTTCGGCTTAAGCCAAAGCTCCGTTACGCCTTCCGCGCAGTACTCCGCCCAGCGGTGAAGCTCCTGAACGCCGCCGTCCTGCCAAAATCTATCCGTTAACGGCTGATTAACGAAGAGCCAGCGCGCTCCCGCGAAGCTGCCTTTCGTGTTTTCCCACAGCACGACTGGAGCGGCAACGTTTCTTCCCTCGGCGGAAACTCCCGTGAGCAGCGGATACAATTGTGCGTCCATCGGGCCTGCCGAGCCCATCTGATGAGGCAAATCGCTGCTTTTGGTTACATGGGGCACCAGATTCCACGTACCGTGCACCTCGAACAATGATTCCTTGCCTTGCAGCAGCGGAATCTCAGCGAGCGCAGACAGCGTCTTGACCTTGGCTGCGTCAACAGACAAGATTTCATGGATATGAAGTTCGCGGTGATAAGCCGTTTGCTCCGGCTCCGCCTTCCAGGCTCCGGCAACGCTTCTGGAAACCGGGCGCTTAAACGGCGCGCCGCCAATGCTGATCAAGCCCCCGCCGCGCTTCAAGTACGCTAAGATTTCAACCCATGCGTCCTTTGGAAAAAAAGGAGCATGCATATTCACGAAGCAGCCGCCCTCCGCAGCGCGCAGCGCGTTTGCCAGTTCATTCGCCTGAACGACATGGCCTGTTTGAACAAGACGCTCCTCCGTATCAGCGCTTAGGCGCGTATCCAGCGGAAACGACGGATCATAAAAAATAATAGTGCTCATGCTCATAAAAGTTCATCCTTCATCGCCTTGTAGACAAGCTGCGAGAATAAGCTGTTCGACCAGGCGAACCATTTGCGCGTAAATACAGCCGGATCATCCGCATGGAAGCCTTCATGCATGTAGCCCGTATCCCCGTCAGTCGCTTCCAGCATCGCGATCAAAGCAAGCTTCTCCTCGTCGCTTGTTGCCGTAAGCCCCTGCATCGACAATGCCATATGCCAAATGTAGCCAGGCGGCGTATGCGGGCTGCCGATTCCTTTAGCTGCCTTTCCTTCGTAATAGAACGGGTTGTGCTTGCTAAGAGCGAAATTTCTCGTATTCACATAAATAGGATCGTCGGATGCCGTATAGCCGAGATAAGGGATCGACATTAACCCCGGCGTGCCCGCATCATCCATGAGGCAGTAATTGCCGAAGCCATCCGTCTCGTAAGCATAGATCGGACCGAATTCCGGATGCTGATAAATTCCGTACAGCTGAATTCCGTGATCAATGTCATCCTCCAGCTTCTTCAGCTCCTTAACGAAATCCATGTCGCGGAATACCCATTCCGCTATTTCCCTCATTTGACGCAGCGCGACTACCGCGAACATATTCGCAGGAACATTGTAATGGAAATCGCAAGCGTCATCGCTCGAACGGAAGCCCGACCAAATCATGCCGGTGTAATTTACAGGCATACCGAGCCCGTCATTGCGCAGCGAATCTGTCGGAATGCCGTTATCCCGGATAAAGCGGTACGGGGAACGCTCAAAGTGGCGCTGCTCCGTCTTCCATAGGTCTACAATACTGCGCATCGCCGACTTGAAGCCGGAATCGAAAATATCCGTCAGCTCCGTTTCCTTCCAGTAAGCGTGGGCCAGTCTCATCGAGAAGCAGATAGAATCCAGCTCGAACTTGCGCTCCCATACCCACGGAGACATTTCTGTCTCATCCGTCGTATTCCAATGCCAATCATTCGCAGTCTCGTTAAAGGCATTCGCGTAAGGATCGATTTGGATATAGGAAATATGCCGTTTGATCAATCCGCCGATGATCCGCTGCAAGTCCTTATCATGCTTCGCGAACGGGACGTAGTGAATGACCTGCTCGACGGAATCGCGCAGCCACATTGCGGGAATATCGCCCGTAATGACGAAAGTTGTGCCGTCTTCCATCAGCTTCGTCGTCGTTTCAAGCGTATTGGGAAAGCAGTTTTTGAACAACTGCAGCAGCTTAGGGCGATGCGCCAGCTTCTGCTCCGCTTCTTTCAGCACAGCTTGAACCGCCTCCGGCAGCGTTAGCTCCGGCATCGGAATTTTCGGTAATCTAAATTGCTCCATGGTGTATACTCCTTTTTGGAAAACAGATTCGTAGTTATTCTTTAACGGCGCCAACCGTCAAGCCTTGAATGAAATATCTTTGGAAGAACGGATAAGCGAATACGATCGGGCCGGTAGCGAGCACGACCATCGCCATACGCGACGTATCCTGCGGCATCGACTGCAGCACGCCCATGCTGAGCGAGGCGTTCTGAGAATTTTGCATAATAAATTGCATACTATTTTCAATCCGCATCAGCATCGACTGCAGCGGCACTAAATTCGGCGTGTTAATGTACAGCAAAGCGTTAAACCAATCATTCCAATAACCAAGCGTGCTGAACAAACCGATGGTAGCGAGGCCCGGCAGCGACAATGGCAGCACCAGCTTAAAGAAGATGCCGAACTCTCCCGCACCGTCGATTTTGCCCGATTCGATAATCGCATCCGGCACCATCGTCGAGAAAAACGTCCGCAGTATCATAATGTAAAAGGCGTTGACCGCAAGCGGCAGGATTAGCGCCCATATCGAATCTTTAAGTCCGAGCAGCTGCGTCACAATAATATAAGTCGGCACGAGCCCGCCGTTAAACAGCATCGTAAAAAAGGCGAAAAAAGCGAAAAAATTGCGATATTTAAAGCTGTGACGCGAGATAGCGTAAGCGAAAAGCGCCGTAAACACGACACCGATAACCGTTCCGATAACGGTAACGGCAATCGTTACCCCATATGAGCGAAGAAGCTGATCCCCCGCTTTGAATAAATAGCTGTAAGCTTCAACACTCCATTTTTCCGGAAACAGCTGATAGCCGTTCCGGGCCAGCGTCGCCTCATCCGTAAACGAAATAACGGTGACGAACAAAAAAGGAAATACGCATATTAAAGCAAAAATACCGGCCACGGAATGGAAAGCGATATTCCAAACGGGCGTAAGCCTATGAAAATCGCGGCCTTTCGTCGTTTGAGCGGACACAGCGGTTTTCCTCCCTTCGCAATGCTTGCCTGTTCGGCCAGATAGCCTCTATCCCTAGAACAAAGCATTGTCTTTGTTGAATTTACGAACGATTCCGTTCGATGTAATAACGAGCACGAAGCCAATGAGCGACTGATACAAGCCCGCCGCCGTACTCATGCCGATCTCACCCGTCGATTTAAGTCCGCGATACACATAGGTATCGATAACGTTCGTTACGTTGTAGAGCGTTCCGGAGTCCCGGGGCACCTGATAGAACAGCCCGAAATCCGCGTAAAAGATTTTACCGATCGCAAGCAGCGTCAAAATCGTAATGAGCGGCGTCAGCATCGGAATCGTAATGTTGCGGATTTGCTGCCATTTGTTGGCGCCGTCGATCATCGCCGCTTCGTAAAGCGATTTATCGATGCCCATGATGGCTGCCAAGTAGATTACGCTGTTATAGCCGACCGATTTCCATAGAAACACGACGACGATAATGACCGGCCAATAGGTCGGGTCCGAATACCAGTTCACCGGATCGATGCCGAACCAGCCGGCGATTTGGTTCACGACGCCCCGGTCCATGCTGAGGAAGCTGAATACGAAATAGCCGACGATAACCCATGACAGGAAATAAGGCAGGAACATACCCGTCTGATAAATCTTGGCTAATTTCTTATTCGTAATTTCAGCCAGCATAATGGCCATCGCAACGGCAATAACCAGTCCAAGCACGATAAAAAAGATGTTGTAGAGCACCGTATTTCTAGTAATGATGTAAGCGTCGTTCGTACTGAACAGAAATTTAAAGTTTTGCAGGCCGACCCATTTGCTCTCGAGAATGCTGGCCAGAAAACCATCCCGGCTGTAGCGGTATTCCTTAAACGCGATAACCATGCCGGCCATCGGCAAATAGGAGAAGAAAATAAACCAGAGTGTTGCCGGCAGCACCATCACCAGCATCGCTTTATTTTTGTTAATATCTTTGAAAAATCGCCCAAAGGCTCCCACGTGATCACCTCTCTGCTGTCAGATTAATGAGAGAAGGTATGAATCGAATGCCGGGCACCCGTCTCATACCTTCCCGCTTGCTTACTTGTTCGCGGCTCTCCATTCGTCAAGCTGGCGCTGCGCTTCAGCCATAATTTTATCCAGTCCGGCTGCCTTAAACTTCTCATTCGCACGGGCCAAGTAAGTTTCAGGATCAACTGTGCCTGTCATTAGCGCTGCCCAGAACTCTTCCTTCACGTTTTGCACGGACGCTATTTCTGTCGTTACCTTCGACGTATCGAAGTTGAAGCCAAGCAGCGGCGCCGGCGTTCCCGCATCGTTAAACTTCTTGAACTCCTCCCACTTGTTTGCAGGATCAGTCGTATTCAAATACGTAAGCATGACATTGCCGAGCGAGAAGGTTGGCATATCATAGTTTTTCGATTCGTCGAGGTTTTCCATCACAGTGTCGCTTGCTTTCTTGTAGTGGACGCCTTCGATCCCCGAATCGACCATGTTGCGAAGCACAGGATCTGTATTCAACAGGTTAAGGAATTCCATTGCTTTCTCCGGATATTTCGAGTTAGCCGAAATCGCTTGCATCGAGCCCATAACAGACCAGTTGTAAATAAGCGCATCGCTTGCAGGCGTCGATACGACCGGGTAGCCGTAGCTTGCCGACCATAGATTATCAGCGAATGGCTGCGAAGTCGCACGGTCTGCGAACCATTTGCCCGTCGTTTGAACATCTGTCATCGAATCCATCGTAGCCGCTTCCGTCGGGATATAGCCTGCTTGATAGTATTTGTGCATCGTCTTCAAAATTTGTTTCATTTCCGGCGTTTCCAGCACGTTAACGATCTTAAAGTCTTTGGTATCGAGCGGCACGGCCATAGGCAGCTTCTCGATCACATAGTCGTATGGCACGTAAGGCATTTGGTTTTTATCAACGGCGAACGGATAGACGTCCGGCTCGTTTTCTTTAATCGTTTTCAGCAGCGGCTCCAAGCTTTCTAACGTATACACCTTCGAGATATCCAGCTTGTATTTATCTGCATACTGCTTGTTGAAGCGCCATACCTCTTGAGCAGGCAGCTCTTTGTTAGCCGGGATGCCGTAGTTATGCCCATCGATCTTGGAGCCTTCAAGGAATGCCGGATCAAGCGTATCGATAATGCCTTGAACATGCTCCTTGAGCAGATCATCGATTTGCATGAATGCACCCTTTCTGGCGTTTTGAACGTAGTCGAATGCCCATGACGCCGTAAACATGATGTCAACCGGCTCACCGGAGGCTGTCATTACCTGCAGCTTCTGGGAATAGTCGCCCCAATCAATCATGTTCATTTTGATGGTGACGCCAATTTTTTCAGCCGTGTATTTACTCACTTCCGCCATAACCTTGTCCACATCTTTTTGCGGAGTACCGATCGTATACCAGATTAGCTCTACCGGTTTTTCGGGAGTGCCTTCCGTGCTTTCTTTTTTGCCGCCCCCGCAAGCGCTTAGCACAATTGACATGACCAGCAGCAGCGATAGCGCCGCCGTGAAGCTTCTTTTCTTTCTACTCATTGTTTAAATCCTCCCCGTATCATGTTGCGAAGCACAATCCGATTGCATAAGCATACGCTTACTTTATTGCTCTGCCCTCATACGCGCTGCGTTTGAAGGGCTAACTTAAAAATAACGGATGTAACGATTTTCAAATAGACAACAAACTAAAGGTATGGTGTACAAATTAAAGAAAAAAAAGACTGCCCTATCTTGCATTAGAGCAG
Organism: Candidatus Udaeobacter sp.; assembly: GCA_035491515.1. Lineage (GTDB taxonomy): Bacteria > Bacillota > Bacilli > Paenibacillales > Paenibacillaceae > Pristimantibacillus. Next base: position 12,220 of record DATJKM010000176.1, read on the forward strand.
TCCTTTATAGTCGGTTGGTGATATGCCGACATATTTCTTGAATTGCTTGTAGAAATATCCGGTCTCCCAGTAGCCCACCTGCAAGGCGATTTCCTGCACTTTCAATTGGGTTTCCTTCAGCATTTCCTTCGCCTTGCCGATCCGATATTTATTGATATACTCGGTGAAGGTTTCATTCGTTTCCTTCTGAAACAGCTGACCGAGATAGACGGGATGGATATTGTATTGCTGGCTGAGTGATTTCAGCGACAGCGCCTGCGCATAGTTTTCATGCACATAGCCCAGCAGAAGCTGAATAATCGGGCTCTTCACATCACGCATGAGCGAATCCACAGTAAGCGCAGCCGCTTCTTTGACGACCGCGACGAGGCCTTCAATCGTCTCGGCCTGCATAATCTGCACGAAGCCCGCCTTGTACAGCTCCGGCTGATCCGCCTGCTTAATTTCTTTGAGCTCCATCTTGAACCGGATCATCATCTCGATCGCCATGCTTTGAATGTATGCCGGCGTAACTCCCTCAAGCGTCTGATAATGCTCGAATTCAGCATCGATTGCCGCATGGAGCTGCTCCAGATCCTTCGCCTTAATCAGCTTCGAGAAGGTCGACCAATTAAGCGGCTGAGGCGCAATATTCCCTATGCGGTTCTTCTCCGAAAGCGAATCGTAATCGAGTATAGCCGGTTCGTCAGACAGCAAGAAATACTCCTGCGCCTTCTTCGCATGGGCATAGCTCTGCGGCGCGCCCTCGCCCACCGCTTCCACACTGCCGAGCGAAATACGCAAGGGGCTTGGCGCGAGCCTTTTTTGCATATTTTCAAGCACGCTCATCGCTTTCTCTTTGCCCGCTTCCTTATCCTCAAGCATAAATACGATAACGAGATCGCCGTCAATGTCTACAAACGGCAGCATCGACGGATCTTGAACGGCAAGCCGCTGCGCCGCTTCATAAGACGGCTCGAATTGATTCTCCGTCCGGAGCACGGCGGTAACGAGATAAGGAGCATCGATCCGGATTTCCAGCATATCGGTGCGTTCGAGCAGTTCATTCGGCGCAATGCGTCCGGTTAACCAGCGATACAATATATTATCCCTAAGAATTCGAATATCATAATCGCTAAATAACCGGTCCGGTCTTGTCAAATTCAGCTTGTCGATCGTATTCGCAAGCGTCTCCTGCAGCTCGTCGATATTAATCGGCTTAAGCAAATAATTTTCTACGCCAAGCTTCAATCCGGACTTAATATAATCAAATTCGTTATAGCCGCTCAAAATGATAACCTTCAAATCCGGCCGGAATTTCCGCGCTTCCCGGATTAATGTTAGGCCGTCCATGACCGGCATCGAAATGTCCGTCAACAAAATATCCGCAGACGATTCCTTAAGCGCTTCAAGCGCATCCTGGCCGTTTTCCGCCGAGCCTACGATTTCAAGACCGAAAGCCGCCCAATCGATAATATCGTACAAGCCCTCAATGATGAACGGCTCGTCATCTACTACAAATACTCTATACATGCTGTGCCTCCTCCAGCTCGGGAAACTCAATCGTTACAATCGTTCCAACGCCTGGCGTGCTGTTGATTTCAACGCCGTAATCCGTTCCGTAGAGCAGCTTCAATCTTTCGTGTACGCTGCGCAGGCCAAAAGAATCGCCTCTTTCCTCCAGAGAATCCATCGACTCGCGGATCAATTCCAGCCGGTCAGCTTCTATTCCGATGCCGTTATCCTCAACCTGAATCCGAATTCTGCTCTCGGCCTGCCGGACGCTTATTTTAATGTGATTATCCGGCCTGCGCGGCTGAAGACCATGTACAACATAATTTTCAATAATCGGCTGCAGCGCCATTCGCATTATTTTTCTGGATGCCAAGCTCTCCTCGCATATAATTTCGTAGGACAGCTTGTCCTTGTAGCGAATGCGGAACAGCTCCAGATAAAGACGGGACGTTTCAAGCTCATCCTTGAGCGTATTCTCACCCTTAGGCTGCACGAAGCTTTTGAACAGCACCGACAAGCTGTAAATCATTTCGCCTACGTCCTTCGCCCCTTGGGATACGGCCCTCATTCGGATCACTTCGAGCGTATTGTACAGAAAATGGGGATTCACTCTTGCCTGGAGGGCAGCAAGCTCCGTATGCTTTTGCTTAATTTCGGCTTTATACACACGGTCAATGTGCTTAGTTAGTTCGTCCAGCATATCGTTAAAACTGCGCGAAATTTGTCCGAGCTCGTCCTCTTTCTCGTCCTGGATGCGCGCGGATAAATCGCCGCTCTCCACCTTTCGCATGAACCGGATAATTTTGTTCGTTCGTTTCGCAAAATTAATGACAACCAGAACCGGCACCAGCAGCACCATAACGATGCAAATCGCGCTAATCAATATGATGGTACGCTTCAGCCCTTGATAAGCCGCGGCGACCTCCGACTTCGGCGCAACGCCCACCACCAGATAGCCGGCTTGATTTTGCGTCAGCGTCGTCACATAGGACTCCTGTTCAAGCATCGCCGTGTCGTACAGGGAATCGATTTTATCCGCATAAGGATAGCGGCCGCCGTAATAGCGGCCGGAGGAGTCGAACAGCACTTCTCCCGTTGGCCCTAATACGAGAATATAGCCCTTTAATTGATCCTCATAGCTCTCTAAAGCTTTCTTAATACGTTCCGAATTGAAATAAACGAGCAGCTGCCCGATATTTTTTAACGTGTTTTTGTCCGTTATAGGAACGCGCATGGCGAAAAGCTTCGGCTCACGCTGATCAATCGCATTGCGTACCCAGGCGTTCGGCACCGACACCATCGCGTTCTCGAGCGCCATCGCATCCGGTATATAAGAGCGCGAGGCATTGGTCGAAATTAACCGGGACACATGCCCCTGCTTGTAAGCGTACAAAAACTGCTTTTCCGAGCTGTACAGCAGCAGATTCTCGATATCCGCATCATTCTCAAGCTTATTCTCAAAATAGTCCAGACCCTTCGGCATGTCTATATTCGCCTCATCGGCATATTGATCCAACTGATATTTCATGTAGTCCTCGAAGGGATGCTGCAAAAAGTAGGAGAGGTGAAGCGACAACGATTCATTCCTATACACATCCAGCATGATCGATTGCACCGATTCATATTTGCGGGTCATATAGCTGTTCACGCTATCCATCGCTTTTTTCTGATTTTCCAGCTCGTTGCGGACAATCGATCCCGACATGACATTAAACATGAAATAGGAAAAAGTCACGATCGTCACTGTTGTGATCAGCGCGAACAACAGAATCATTTTCATGAAAAGATTATTTTTGACATAGTTGTCGTATAAGCTTCTAGCCTTCAAAATCGGCTCCTTTCCCGTGTTTGCCCAATGCGGCCCCGTATACACGAATTGCGCTACAACGATTAATGATACTTCAGTATGATTTGCGGACACAAGTAGGCAGGCGGCCGCTTGCCATGCATCTCCCAGTATAGGATTCCTTAATGGGTTGAATGGTGATGCCTGTAGGGCATATAATGTAAAGGTCAGGAAAATCGCAGGATTGGGGATGAGAACATGACACTAGGCAAAGTAATACGCAGTCTTTCCATCGGGTTTATATTCAGCATACTTGCAATTGGATTACTGCCGTTTCTGGTCATTTTCAACTGGGCAGATATGCTCAATCTAGCCGAGCTCGAAACCTCTCCGTTATTTATTCTGATTGGCCGATTTGTCGGACGGACACCTCTCAAGGCCG
>DATJKM010000177.1:0-2105 GCA_035491515.1 Candidatus Udaeobacter sp.
CCGGCTTCTTGGGAGGAAGCCTTAAATACGATTCATAACAAATTCCAAGCTATCAGCAAGGAGCACGGCCCCGATTCGCTAGGCGTATATGGCGGGGGTTCGCTGACGAACGAGTCTGCCTATTTGCTCGGTAAATTCGCAAGGGTAGCGCTGGGAACCAAATATATAGACTATAACGGCAGATTTTGCATGTCGGCTGCCGCTTCTGCGGGCAACAAAACGTTCGGCATCGATCGTGGACTAACTTGTCGGTTAGCAGATATCCCGCTTGCACGCTGCATCATTTTGGCAGGAACGAACATAGCGGAATGCCAGCCTACGTTAATGCCTTATTTCACGAAAGCTAAAGAAAATGGAGCCACCATCATCGTCATTGATCCAAGGGCTACAGCAACCGCTGCAATAGCTGACATACATTTGCAGATCAAGACCGGTACAGATGCCGCGCTTGCAAACGGCATGCTTAAAGTGCTGCTGGAAGAAAAGCTGATGGATGAAGCGTTTATCGCCAAAAGAACGAATGGATTTGCGGAGCTGAAAGAGCATCTGTCTTCCATCCAACTAAATGAAGTGGCCGAGTTAACGGGCTTGAACGAAGAAACGATCCGTAAGGCGGCGATTGCTTACGGGCAAGCGGAAACAGGCATTATTTTCACGGCGAGAGGCGTGGAGCAGCAGACAGACGGTCATGTGGCGGTGCGGAACTTCCTGAACATGGTCATCGCAACAGGCAAAATCGGCAAGCCAGGCTGCGGCTACGGCGCCGTTACCGGTCAAGGCAATGGGCAGGGCGGTAGAGAGCATGGACAGAAAAGTGATCAATTACCCGGCTACCGGAACATTGAAGATGAGCAGGATCGCGCTTATGTCGCTGGCGTATGGGGGATTGATCCGGCAGAACTCCCGCGTAAGGGCGTATCAGCATATGAAATGATGGAGCTTGTTCACCAGCGGGTCATTCGGTCTTTGTTCGTAATGGGCTCGAATCCCGTCGTCTCTAATCCGAATGCCGATTTGGTCGAGGAAGGACTGTCCGGATTAGAGTTCTTAGTGGTAGCGGATATGTTCATGTCCGAGACAGCGCGGATGGCCGATGTCGTATTGCCCGTCACGGCATATCTTGAGAATGATGGAACTTTAACCAATCTTGAGGGCCGTGTACTCTTGAGAGAATCTACTATTGCTCCCCCTGGCGAGACGAGGCATGACTGGGAAATTTTATGCCAAATTGCCGAAGGGCTCGGAAAACATAAATATTTTCCATTTCACACAGCTGAACAAATATTCGATGAGCTCAGAATCGCAAGCCGCGGCGGTCTTGCTGATTATTACGGCATCACCTATGATAAATTGCGGCGGACTGGCGGTGTCTATTGGCCTTGTACGTCAATCGAGGAGAACGGTAACCAGGGGATCATGTTCGAGCATGGCTTTGCCCATTCGGATGGGAAAGCGATTTTTATGCCTGTATCCAGCAAGCAGCCTCAGGAGACGCCAAACGAGGAGTTTCCGCTCACGATGACTAACGGAAGATTGCTGTCTCATTATTTGACAGGCGTCCAAACACGCAGAAGTCCGTCTCTAGCGGCGCGTAATGTAGACAATTATATCGAAATCCATCCGAAAACAGCCAAGAAGTATCGGGTGGAGGATGGCGAATGGGTGGAGGTCACCTCTCGCAGAGGCAGCTTCAGCGTTAGAAGCCGTTTCACGGATAAAATTAGAGAAGATACGTTATTCGTTCCGATGCATTGGGGTGGGGTACAAAACGTGAACAAGGCGACTAGTCCCGAGCTTGATCCCAATTGCAAAATGCCAGGCTTTAAAACCTCGACCGTTACCATAAGCCCTTTGCGTTTGCAGCAACCTGGCAAGGCGCAAGCGAAGCAAGTATAGTCATTCCAATTCATAAGCGAGCCTGAATAAAAAGGACCGTTCTGAGCTGCCCATCTGGAGCCGAACGGTCCTTTGCTGTGACAAGCTTGACACAACGGCTGCGAGTGGTTTAAAACCATATACAGAGGTATGCCGGCTACAAGCTAGTTTTTTATTAGTAGCAATACGAGAATGAGCAGTGGAGATGAGCTAGTTGACGACTTTATATC
>DATJKM010000178.1:0-10849 GCA_035491515.1 Candidatus Udaeobacter sp.
CTTTGCTAAAAGCTGAATGTAATGGAGGGGAACGGTTTGAGCGGACAAGGCGCAAATTGGTTAAAGGGTATGGTTACTGTTCACATACGGGGAGGACAACCGGAGCAGCTTGTCAACCGGGCGCTTGCCGGCGGTCTGCAGCTGTCTTCCATTAAGTGGACAAGTAGTGGCTTGCTTGAGTTCGAGTTGTCGGTTAGCGATTTTTTTGGCCTTCGGCCGTATTTAAAGGAGACAGGCTGCCGGGTTCATGTCACGAAGCGCTGGGGATTGCCTTTCCTGCTCGTGAAAGCGGAGCGCAGGAAGCTATTTGCGGGAGGAATCGTATTGTTTTTCGCATTGATCTTTATGCTTTCTTCTCTGGTGTGGAGCATAGAGATACAAGGCAATGTGAAGCTGACAGAGGATCAAATTCGTTTGGCTGCTAAACAGGAAGGCTTATATCCTATGCAATGGTCATTTCGACTCGCCGATGCCGACATATTGTCCAAGCAGCTCGTGCGCAAGCTGCCGGGATCGTCTTGGGTCGGAGTTGAGAAGAAGGGGACGAAGGTTATCATACAAGTGGTTGAATCGACCATTCCCGAGCAGGCCTCCTTACAAACGCCCCGTCATCTGGTCGCCTCGGCAGATGCTGTCGTTACCGAAATTATTGCAGAGGCGGGGCGGCCCGTTGTCAGAAAAAATACGAGGGTAAAAAAAGGCCAGACGTTGATCTCGGGTACAATCGGCGGAGAGGAATTTTCGCGTACTGTCGTTGCCAAAGGGAAAGTTCGAGGTCTAGTATGGTATGAGTTCGAAATATCTTCACCGCTGGTTCAGCATGTTAAAGTATACACCGGAGAGAAGAAGACAAAGTGGTTCGCCGTTATCGGCTCAAGAGCGCTTCAAGTCAGCGGGTACGGGGACAATCCATACAGCTCCTCCGAAGCAATCCGTCACGAGGAGAAGGCATCGTGGCGCAATTGGTCGCTGCCTATCGGCAGGATGAAGGAGACCGTAATGGAGACTCGCATGGAGGACCGGACGCTGACGGAAGAGGAAGCAAAGAGCACGGGCATTCTGCAGGCAAAAGCCGAGGTGCTTATCAAAGCAGGCAGCGATGCGGTGATCAGGGACGAAATTGTTTTGCATGAAAAGGCGGACAATGGTAAAGTTTATATGAAAGTTCTATTTGAGGTCGAGCAATCTATCGTTAAAGAAATGCCACTAGTTCAGATGCAGGGAGAATGAGGATTGTTGCAAATTGAGACGAAAGTAGTAAAAATACCGCTCGGAAACGCAGCGGAAGGATTGGCTGTATTCGGACCGCAGGATAATTACTTACGCCTTATTCAAGCACAGGTTGAATCATCGATTACATCGCGTGAAGCGGAAATTGTAATTTCAGGTCCTGCCGAAGAGGTGGATTCTCTTGATCAGCTTTACAATGTGCTGCTGCAGCTCGTGCGCGGCGGCTACAAGCCATCCGAGAGAGATGTGGCATATGCGCTTGAACTTGCTAGAACCATGCAGGCAGAAGAGCTGCTGGATTTGTTTAAGAAAGAAATTACGACGACCTACCGCGGGAAACCGATACGGGTAAAGACGATCGGACAGCGCCATTATGTGAAGACGATTCGCAAACGTGATATCGTATTCGGGATCGGACCTGCCGGAACGGGTAAAACTTACCTGGCAGTCGTGCTTGCCGTAGCCGCGCTGAAGGAAGGCTCGGTGAAACGGATCATATTGACGAGACCTGCTGTCGAAGCGGGAGAAAATCTCGGATTTTTGCCAGGCGATTTGCAGGAAAAGGTAGATCCTTACCTTCGTCCCTTATACGATGCGCTGCATGAAGTGCTCGGACCGGATCAAACGGTTAAAGCGCTTGAGCGCGGCATGATCGAGATTGCGCCTCTGGCATACATGCGCGGCCGTACGCTGGACGATGCATTCATTATTTTGGATGAAGCGCAAAACACGACGCCGGAGCAAATGAAAATGTTTTTGACTAGACTTGGCTTCGGCTCGAAAATGGTCATTACAGGCGACATTACGCAAATCGATTTGCCCCGGGGCAAAAACTCAGGTTTGATCGAGGCGCAGCGTATTTTGAAAAATATAGAGGAAATCGGTATTATCCTTTTCTCTGAGCAGGATGTTGTACGTCATTCTCTGGTTCAAAAAATTATTGTTGCCTACAACTGGGATGCTGAAAACAAAGCCTAGAAAGGAATGTCTGCTGCATGAACCAAAACCAGACCGGAAAACAGGGGAGCTTGCAGCCGTCTAAAACAGCGGGCTGGAAGCAGAGTGCAGCCGTTCGCTGGGTGCTGTTGTTTATGTTTGTGCTGCTGTTCTATTTCAGCTTAGCTCCGCATCTCGTTCCCGAGACATACGATATTGAGGAGGGCGCCGTAAGCGAGAAGGACATTAAAGCGCCCTTCCAAATTAAAGACGAGAAGGCGACCAGGCAAGCGGAAGAGGATGCCGCTGACAAGATCGACGTCATATTCTCAATCGTGCCATTGCGCAACGAGTCGCTGGTCGAACAAATTTTTGTCCGCATTGAGCAGTTGAATTTGGACGATCAAGTGACTGTACAAAATAAAATCGATATTTACCGCAACGAAATTCCCGGGCGTTATTCGGAATACATTGATAACTTTGTCAAGCTGAACAAGGGCAAAGGAACTTACAATGATACGCTGCTTGAGGAAATGGCGCTTGTCGCCAAGGAGCAGCAATACACCATTCCGGAAGAGACCTTTTACAAAATGCCTAATTTATCAGCGGAAATCTTAACCGAGATGCGCAACGTAGCTCGGGATATTGTGCGTAAGCTGACCGGCGAGCAGCTCCGCGAGGCGGAAACTGCACGGACGCAGGTCGCCGAGCTTGTAAACGCAAGCTCGCTTTCAAGCCGGACAAGCCGGGAAATTGTACAGGAGCTAGCCAGATTCGCGATTATGCCGAATAAGTTCATGGATAAAGCGGCGACGGATGAGGCGAAGGTGCAGGCGAAGCAAAACACGCCTCCGGTCGTCATAAAAGAAGGAGAATTGATCGTGAAGCGCGGTCAGACGATCACTCCAGATTTGTACAAGCTGCTTGTTGATTCGTCGCTGCTGCAGGAAAAGAAAAATTACTGGCCTCAGCTCGGGCTTCTGATCATGTCCGTCATGTTCATCGTCGTTCTTTATGCATACTTGCATCAGTCGGGAAGCATCAACGGGATTAAGCCCAAATATAACAATGCATCGCTGCTGATGCTTTGGCTTATCTTCTTAATAAATATTGTTACGATCCAGATCATTTCGTTGACGCAGACGGATACCGCGCCCTATGCAGGCTATTTAGCTCCTGCCGCTCTCGGTACGATGCTGATTACTTTGCTGCTAGATATGCATTTGGCTATGATCAGTTCGATATTATTTGCGGTTATGGGAAGTATTATATTAAATACAGGCCAGCATCAAATTTTTGACTTCCAATACGGCTTCGTCATTATTGTTGTATCGTTTGCCGCCCTTTTCTCGATTCACAGAGCGAGTCAACGGTCCACGATATTGAAGGCCGGCATTATGGTTAGCTTGTTCGGCTCGTTGTCCGTCATCACGATCTTGCTGCTGTCAGAGCAGATGGAACGCGTGCCGTTTATTTATTCCGTAGCCTTCGCCTTTGCCAGCGGATTAATAACAGCAGTGCTCGTTATCGGTTTGATGCCGTTCTTTGAAATTACATTTGGCATTTTGTCGGCTCTCAAGCTAGTAGAATTGTCGAACCCGAACCATCCGCTGCTGCGAAAGCTGCTTACGGAGACGCCGGGAACCTATCATCACAGCGTAATGGTCGGCAATTTGTCAGAGGCGGCAGCCGAAGCGATAGGTGCCGACGGCCTGCTTTGCCGCGTGGGTTCGTTTTATCACGATATCGGTAAGACAAAACGGCCTAATTACTTTATCGAAAATCAGACGAATATCGAAAATCCACACGACACAATTGATCCGAAGCTTAGTAAATCAATCATTGTGGCGCATGCAAGGGATGGAGTCGACATGCTTAAGGGGCATAATATACCGAAGCCGATTCGGGATATTGCCGAGCAGCATCATGGGACAACCTCGCTTAAGTTCTTTTATTACAAGGCGGTTAAGCAGGCTGAGGAGCAGGGTATTGAGCCTGCTTTCACAGAGGATGATTTCCGTTATCCAGGCCCGAAGGCGCAGTCGAAGGAAGCTGCAGTCGTCGGAATAGCCGACTGTGTAGAAGCGGCGGTGCGCAGCTTGCGTAATCCGACTGTGGAGCAAGTAGAGGCGATGATTCACAAAATCATTAAGAGCCGGCTGGATGACAATCAGTACAATGAATGCGATTTGACGTTGAAGGAGCTTGACAAAATTGCGCAATCGCTTAAAGAAAGCGTAATTGGCATCTTCCATTCACGTATCGAATATCCGGATGATGTGAAAACAAAGGAGCGTTTGGCATGAGCTTGCAACTTGATTGGAGCAATGAGCAGCAAAGTTTGGAAATACCTGAGAATTGGATCGCAAAATTAGAGCAACTGCTGCAGCTGGCGGGAGAAGCGGAAGGCATTGCCGATGGCGAAGTATCGCTGACATTTACAAATGACGAGGAGATTCACCAGCTTAACCTCGAATATCGGGGTATTGACCGTCCGACAGACGTTTTGTCATTCGCTATGCAGGAAGACGGCAAGGACGAGCTTGGCATCATCTTTGAGGTAGAGAGCGAGGATGAGACCGATCCGATTTCCGGCATGCTCGGAGACATCATCATTAGTGTCGATACAGCAAAGGCGCAAAGCGAGGAATATGGTCATTCTTTGGAACGCGAAATCGGTTTTTTGTTCGTACATGGATTTCTGCATCTCATTGGCTACGACCATCAGGATGAGAGGTCGGAAGCAGAAATGACCGCCAAGCAGGAAGCGATATTAAACCAAGCAGGACTTTCACGTTAATGCGTAAATTTATCCACAGCATTGCAGTTGCGATATCTGGAATCGTCTTCGCACTGCGTACGCAAAGTCATATGAGGTTTCATGCCATAGCCGGCTTGATCGCATGCTGTTTAGGCTTAGTCGCGTCGATCAAGCCGCTGGAATGGTCGATCATATTGTTAGCGATCGCAGTAGTTATTAGCGCTGAAATGATCAATACAGCAGTTGAACAAGCAGTTAACCTCGCCAGTCCGGACATTCATCCGGTAGCAAAAGTGGCGAAGGATGTTGCTGCCGGAGCCGTGCTCATTGCGGCAGCAATATCTGCTATAATAGGGCTGCTCATCCTTGGGCCGCCCTTGTGGCATTTATTTATGGAGTAGGCTGCAAACTCAGACGGGGGGCGTTCAGGATGATTTACGAAGGATTGTCCGATAGTTACACGGAACTGCTGCATGCGGCTAAGGAAGCGATGTCCCGCGCATATGTGCCCTATTCGAATTTTCAAGTCGGGGCCGCACTGCTGGATGACGAGGGACATATCCATTTTGGCTGCAACGTGGAGAATGCTGCATACGGACCGACCAACTGCGCAGAGCGCACGGCACTATTCCGCGCCGTTGCCGATGGCAAGCGTCCGGGACAATTTCAGGCTATTGCTGTCATTGGCAGCACCGAAGGGCCAATTGCGCCATGCGGCGTTTGCCGACAGGTTTTGGTTGAGCTTTGCTCGCCGGACATGCCCGTTATCATGGGTAATTTAAACGGTCAATGGTCGATTTCGACCGTATCAAGCATACTGCCGGGTGCTTTCACGCCGGCTTCACTAGAAAATAGGGAGCGTTAAATACATTTATGAATCGAACAACTTCAAACGAACGAGACAACAAAAAATTCCGTTCCGGCTTCGTCGCCATCATTGGACGACCTAACGTCGGAAAATCAACATTGATGAACCATCTGATCGGTCAGAAAATCGCGATCATGTCAGATAAGCCGCAAACGACGCGGAACAAAATTCACGGCGTTTATACGACGAACGACACACAAATTGTGTTTCTTGATACGCCAGGCATTCATAAGCCGCAATCCAAGCTCGGCAATTACATGATGCAAACGGCAGAGAGCGCATTAAGAGAGGTGGAGGCGGCATTGTTTTTGATCGACGCTTCCGAAGGCCTCGGCGGCGGTGACCGGTTCATTATCGAGCAGCTCAAAAAGGTAAAAACACCGGTTTTTCTCGTTATGAACAAGATCGATAAGGTATTGCCTGAGCAGCTGCTGCCGATGATCACGCAGTATAACGAGCTTCATGAGTTTGCGGAAATTGTTCCGATCTCCGCCCTCAAAGGAAATAATGTGGACACGCTGCTGGCGCAGCTTTCCCGGTATTTGCCGGAAGGGCCGCAATATTATCCGGCTGATCAAATTACGGATCATCCTGAACAATTCGTCTGCTCGGAGCTCATTCGCGAGAAAATTTTGCATATGACCCGCGAGGAAATCCCGCATTCAATCGCTGTTACGATCGAGGACATGCGCGTTAAGGAAAACGGCGTTGTGTATATCGGAGCGGTTATTTTTGTGGAGCGTGATTCTCAGAAGGGGATCATCATCGGCAAAAAAGGAGAACTGCTGAAGGAAGTAGGGAAACAGGCGCGCAAAGATATGGAAGCGCTCCTCGGCTCACGCATTTATCTCGAGCTTTGGGTAAAGGTGAAGAAGGACTGGCGCAATCAAGAGCGGGTATTGAAGGATCTTGGCTACCGGAATGATTAAATAGAAATTGACGTAATTTGTTAAGGATAGACAGTAGCGGTTTATCGCATCCTATTACCGTCTGGAGCAGCATTTCAGGGGACGGAAAGGGATGAATACGTATGCGAAATTTTTCGTGGAAGTATTTTACGTTAACCGGGGATGTCGAATCGTTCATGCTTTACAAGGAAATAAATCAATATGGAGCGGAAAGCGGCTCTGATGCGTCAGCTATGGATCAAGATGAGCTTGCCATGATGGAGCTTGAAGACACATCCGGCTAACGTATCAATGGAATTATTGAATAAGCTGATAACGTATAAATGGTTTGAAAAGGTAAGCTGGCTGTGTTAAGGCAACACAAGCTATGTTTATCTTTAACCGCTAAGCGAATGCTCGCCGTCATGGGACGGCGATGTTCGTTTCTGCATTCAGGGGAGAGTTTGCAAATGCTGTATCGTGTCGAAGGAATCGTTATTCGTAGTATGGATTACGGGGAAGGCAACAAAATTGTAACATTGCTCACGAAGACAAACGGTAAAGCGGGAGTGCTTATACGCGGCGCGAAAAAGATAAAGAGCAAGCATTCTTCCCTCGCGCAGCCGTTTACATATGGAGAGTTCGTTTATTTCCGTACCAGCGGACTCGGCACGTTGAATCATGGTGAGATTATTGAATCTCACCATGTTTTGCGTGAAAAGCTTGATTTGGCAGCTTATGGCTCCTATGTGGCCGAACTAACCGACCGTTCCTTGCAGGATGATGAGGCAACGGGCTTTCATTTTGAACAGTTGAAGGCCTGCCTTTCGGCGCTTCAGGAAGGAAAAGACGCGCAAATTGTAACGCATCTATACGAGATGCGCATTTTGGACTTATCGGGCTATGCTCCGGAATTGGATGAATGCGTGAGCTGCGGCAACGTAGTAGGCCCATTCAAGCTCTCGCCCCATGCGGGAGGGATATTATGCACGAGATGCATAAGCAAGGACCCTCAAGCGGTTCAACTTGGAGAAGGGGCATACAAGCTGCTCCGGCTTTTCCGCAGAATGGATATGAGAAGACTGGGCTCGATTCAAGTAAAGCCGGAGACGAAGGAGGAGCTTAAGCTTTCCATGCGCAAGCTGATGGATACTCATCTGGGCTTTCAGCTAAAGTCACGCAATTTCCTCGATCAGCTGGATAAGCTTATGTAAACGGACTTTTTTGTTATCACGAATGCATTTATCAACATGTATTTCTCCTCCTGAAGTCGTAGAACATCCTCATACTTTTGCATGTTTACTTGAATGGAACGATTGTTTTATGCTGAATGAGGCTGTTAGAGATTAGCAATTAATTGGAGGGATCTACCGGATGTCTGCAGGACAAAATAGACTGGGGTTTGTAGTTGCCGGGCTCTTGCTTGGCATTCTTGTCGCATCGATCGACAATACGATTGTATCGACCGCCATGGCCACAATCGTGTCTGATCTGGGCGGTTTAGACAAATACGTATGGGTGACATCTGCCTATCTCGTAACGGAAATGGCGGGTATGCCAATTTTCGGAAAGCTGTCGGATATGTATGGCCGAAAACGGTTTTTCGTGTTAGGCATAGCCTTGTTTTTAATCGGTTCGGTGCTGTGCGGCACGGCTGAATCGATCGCGCAGCTGACCATTTACCGGGCTATTCAAGGTATTGGCGGAGGCGCTATGATGCCAATTGCCTTTGCCATCGTTTTCGATATTTTCCCCCCAGAGAAACGCGGCAAGATGGGCGGTTTGTTCGGAGCCGTATTCGGCACATCCAGCTTGTTCGGCCCTCTAGCAGGGGCATACTTAACGGAATATATCAATTGGCGTTGGATTTTCTATATCAATGTGCCGATTGGTCTTGTGGCACTTGCTTTTATCGTCATCTATTACAAGGAATCGCACGCGCATTCCAAGCAAAAAATCGATTGGTGGGGCGCTGCGACGCTCGTCGGTTCAATTGTATGCCTGATGTTCGCCTTAGAGCTAGGCGGTACGGAATTTGCATGGGATTCCGTCCAAATTATCAGTTTGTTTGGTGGCTTTGCCATTTTGCTCGGCGTTTTCCTATTCGTAGAGAAGAAGGCTGCAGAGCCGATCATATCGTTCAATATGTTTAAACAACGGTTGTTTGCGACAAGCACAGGAGCGGGATTATTTTATGGTGCTGCGTTCATTACGGCAGCCTTGTACATTCCAATGTTCGTGCAGGGCGTATTCGGCGGAACAGCGGTTAGCGCGGGTTTAACGCTGCTGCCTATGACGCTCGGCTCTGTTGTCGCAGCGCAGCTTGGCGGCGTGCTCGCTAACAAAATGCCGTATCGCAATGTGATGACGCTATCGGCAATCATTTTCATCGCGGGCATTATTATGCTCTCTACGATCACGCCGGACACCACACGGTTTATGCTGTCGGTTTATATGTTCGTTACGGGCTTCGGAATCGGCTTCTCCTTCTCCGTGCTCGGCATGTCATCCATACATGGCTTTGATATGAGACAACGGGGGAGCGCCACTTCAACTATGTCGTTTGTGCGTTCGCTCGGGATGACGGTTGGGATTACCGTATTCGGCATCCTTCAGCGCAATTACTTTACGCACGGAATGACGGAAGCTTTTGCAGGCGGTGGTGGGGCGGGTCCGATGACTGATAATGCGCGCGAGCTCCTCTCTCCGGAGAAACGGGCGGAAATTCCGCCGGCCATTATGGATAAAATCGTCGCAGCCTTGTCTGAATCGGTCTCGGCAACTTTCCTTTGGTCTATAATTCCTGCAGGTCTAGCCTTTATTTGTGTTCTCATGATGGGCAGTGAGGGCATGAAGGATCTTATTGGAAAAAGGGCGGGTAAAACTATTCCTTCCGAGGAGCTGCGTAGTCATTAAGCCATCTGCCGAGCTTCTTGAAGTTCATATTTGACAATTGTCAGAAAGAAGCATAGAATAACTCATTATGAATATTGGACAATGATGGAGAAAGTAATCGTACAATGTCGACGGTATTAGCGAGCCGGGAAAAGTGAAAGCCCGGACGGACAATGCGATGAAAGGGCACTCCGGAGTCGTATCGAACAAAGAGGGTTTGCTCGTAAGGAGCTAACCAAGTAGGGTGGAACCGCGGGATAACAACTCTCGTCCCTACGTCTGGCAGCAGGCGTAGAGACGGGAGTTTTTTGCATGTCATCGCCTTTGCCGATCATAAGAAAAATGTCCGGAAACGGTCAAAAAACAAAGGAAGAAGGAGAGGATCAGCAATGAATTTTCAAAAAATGATTTTGACGCTGCAACAATTCTGGGCTGAACAAAATTGTATTCTAGTACAGCCTTACGACGTGGAAAAGGGTGCGGGTACGATGAACCCGATGACATTCCTGCGTTCGATCGGTCCTGAACCTTGGAATGTCGCATACGTAGAACCTTCCCGTCGCCCGGCGGACGGCCGTTACGGTGAAAATCCGAACCGTCTTTACCAGCATCATCAATTCCAGGTTATTTTGAAGCCATCGCCAGATAACATACAAGAGCTTTACTTAGAAAGCCTGAAGCAGTTAGGCATTGATGCGAATGAGCATGATATCCGCTTTGTTGAGGATAACTGGGAATCGCCAACGCTCGGCGCTTGGGGTCTGGGCTGGGAAGTATGGCTGGACGGCATGGAAATTACACAATTTACGTACTTCCAGCAGGTTGGCGGCATTGATGCTAACCCCGTTGCAGTCGAAATCACTTACGGCATGGAGCGTCTTGCTTCTTACATTCAGCAAAAAGAAAATGTGTTCGATCTGGAATGGGTTGAGGGCGTAACGTACGGAGACGTCTTCAAGCAGCCAGAGTACGAGCATTCGAAATATACGTTCGAAACATCGGATACGGCAATGCTGTTCTCCCTGTTCAACATGTACGAAGAAGAAGCCAAAAAAACGATGGAGCAGCATCTCGTGTTTCCGGCTTACGATTACGTGCTGAAATGCTCGCATACGTTTAACCTGCTCGACGCGCGCGGCGCTATCAGCGTCACTGAAAGAACGGGCTATATTACAAGAGTAAGAAATTTGGCGCGCGCTTGCGCATCGACTTATTTTGAGGAAAGAGAACGTCTTGGATTCCCGTTGCTGAAGAAAGGAGTGGAGCAGCATG
>DATJKM010000179.1:0-14110 GCA_035491515.1 Candidatus Udaeobacter sp.
GTATTTCTCCGCTTTTTGGCCTTCGAATTCAGGCGATGTCAAAGCGCGCAATACGAATGTTTGCGAAGGATGCGGACCGCTGGAAATGGTAGCGCGAATAATACCGAGCGTTTTTTGCTCAAGCGCATTTAAAACGGCCGAAGAGGTTGAAGCATAAGTGATGAAGCCTACGCGGAAGCCCCATACGTATTCTTCCTTCGTTGCGCCGTCCACCTTTATTGCAAGAACGCGCGGGTGTAGGTCGGCAAGCTTAGAGAACAGGGATTCATGCATGGAATCTTCGAAGAACAAACCGAAATAAGCGTCGTCGGTTACAACGACAACATTGATTCCTTCTTCCGCCGCATCGCGAATCGCAGCGACAATTTCATCGCCCTCCTGCGGTCCCGGCGTATAGCCTGTCGGATTGTTCGGGAAGTTAAGAACGACAATCGCTTTTCCTTTATCCTTCTGCGCAAGCAGAGCTTCGCGCAAACCGGCGCTGTTAAAGCGGGTTTGATCATTATAGAGCGGGTATTCTACCATTTCGGCACCGCGGCGGATACCGAATGTCAGCTCGTAGTTTTCCCAGTTCTTATTTGGAATGACAACAGCATCGCCTGCATCCGCGAACAAATCGGCTACAATGCTAAGGCCGTGCGTCAATGCATTCGTAACGACCGGATTGCCGAAGCTCTTTAACTCAAGGGAAGGGTTATCTTTGATCATCTTCGTGCGCCAAGCTGCGCGAAGCTCCGGCTTACCGGCAGGAGGCGCGTATTCATATATATCTTTAGGATTGTAAGCAGAGAGCGTCTCTTGGATGACCTTGAGATGCATCGGCTGTCCGCCTTCTGTTGCAATACCGATAGTTGCGTTAAATTTAGTTGCTTTTGTTTTCGCTTCGGCGGACTGACTAAGTATGCCCTCCTTCGGGAAATAAATCGCTTTGCCTAAGGTTGACAACATCGCATAGACGTTCGGACTCTCCGATTTCAACGTCTCGTTTAACTGCTGAGCAAGTGGGTTCATGGACTTTATTCCATCCTTCCGAAATCATTCATTTGAAATTTGTATTATCAGGCGTTAGCCGTTTACGCTTGTCGGGTGCTATTATAACATTTTTTTTAAGCTGCAAACCATTCTCAAATCAAATTTTTTCGTAACTTTAGGGCGGCTTGCACAAAAGTTTACCGCTGTTGTATGATGACGGCATAGATTTACACAGGAGGTTGCCCTATGCTGCACATTTCGCCTGATTCGTTCATCCTGTTACCCGCGTTTGCCAAAATCGTATGCGAGCCGGGCTGGAGATGGGCGAGACGCGAGAAGCCGATGGCCAATTTTGATTTATTTTACGTATGGAGCGGCGAAGGGGAGGTTGAAGTTAACGGTACTCCTTATGAGGTCGGACCGGGAAGCTGCTTTTTGTTTCGTCCAGGCGATTACACTAGCGCTACTCATAACCCGCAGCGGCCGCTCGTATTATCCTACATACATTTTGCGGTAAACGAAGCATTGGATACGGTACCGAACCGGTATAGGCAGTTGAATGATACCGTCGACTTCGAATATATGCTTTCGCGCTACGTAAGGCTGTTTCTTGTACAGACTTATGCGGCGGAGGAGGAAGCGCAGCTCGTGCTTAAGCAGCTGATGATTCATTTACTAAGGGAGGACAAGCAGCTGCCGGTCGAGAAGAAAGCCAGCAATCAGCTGACGGAGGCCATTCACGAGGTGGCTAACTTTGTTCGGCAAAACCCGAGCATCGCGCATCGTGTAGAGGATTTGGCGATGCGGGCGCAGCTGTCGCCCCGTTATTTTTCGATGAAATTTAAAGATCTGATCGGGATGTCGGTACAAACCTACATGATTCGCACGAGAATTGAGCGGGCGCAGCATTTGCTCATGCATGCGGGCATGAACGTAACAGAGGTAGCGGATGCGCTCGGCTACCGCGATATTTTTTTCTTCAGCCGGCAATTTAAGCAATATACGGGCCGCAGTCCGTCGGAGATTAGATAGGCGTACTCGCAAAATAACCCGAATCCATCAGCAATGAGGGGTTTCGGGTTATTTTGTGATGAGCTTGTGTCCGCCCGGTTTAGCGGCTGTTAAGCGATCCAAGACAGTCGCCCATTCGCACCTTCATGCCAAGCAAGCCGTTATCGCGGGGGGTGAAGCTGCCATCCTCGAGCAGAAGTACAACCGTGGAGCCGAACTCGAAATAGGCAAGTTCCTCGCCTTTTGACATTTCGTCCTTAAGCGGCTGCACGTATTGAATGCTGCTCACATTCATTGCGCCAACCTTAACGACCGCCGTTTCCCCTGCATGATGCTGCATATAGGTAATGAGGCGTTCGTTGCGGCTGAGCACTCTGCGCATATGGCGGAGGCCGAAGTCGTTTACCGGATAAACCCGGCCTGCAACATGTTCGCGTTCCACAATGCGCCCGCTGACAGGCGTGTGGATGCGGTGGTAATCGGTCGGACTTAAATATAGGACGATGTAATAGCCGTGCATATAATTAGCCGTTCGCGGAGAACGGTTAAGGAGTTCGTCGATCGTGTAGTCCTGTCCCTTCACATTTACAATGGTGCCGCTGCTTATCGGTCCGGCGCCGGTAATAAGGGCATCAACGGGGCTGACGAGTGCGTCTTCACTTGCGTGCACTTCCCGAAGCCCGGGCTTTAACCGCCGGGTGAAAAATTCGTTTAACGTTTTATATTCGGTCAGAGGCTTCTCGGCCTCCGCAATTTTTATGTTGTATGCCGCAGCGAAACGGGAAATAAAAGGGCGGCTGGCAGCCGATTGCGCGAATTTTCCGGTTATGCTGGATATCCATTTGCGCGAGCTTAATTCTGTCATGGAGCGAAGCAGCCATTTTGTCATACGTGAACCGTCACGTCCTTTCCTGCAGGGGGCAATTAGTCCTCATACCCAACACACAGTGTGACATATCCGCTTCTAATTTTCAATATGTACATCGTCCGTCCATAATGGATAGAGGTTTAAGCATGTAAAAAATAACCGAACCTGTCACTAGAGGTGAAGGTGCATGATGATTATGATTGGCGCAGCGCTGGCATTCGGAGCAGCCCTAATCGGATTGATTAGCAGAATGAGCGGTATGGCCAGCCGTATTTTTGACGGTATCGCGGCCGCCGCAGCTTTTTTGTTTTTTGTAATAGCAGCAGATGCGGTTGTGGAAACACTTGCCAATAACACCGTATTTATGACAGAGGTGCATCGCATATTTGAAAATCCGCTCTTTTTGGCAAGCGGTGCCTATCTCGGGCCATATACACTCGGGCGAATAGCGATGCTGCCTGCTTCTTTGTTTAGTCGAAAATAAGAGGCTATCCGGCGGATCATTTGGTCCGCCGGATAGCCCCGCCGGAGAGAAATGGCTTGCTCCGGCAAGCCATGCATGGCCTCTCTATTTACGCAATCGCTGCAGCAGCAAGCCGTCGGAACCGGCATTCGTGCCCCGGACGAGGGGCTTCATAAAGTAGGCTATATAATCCCCATATGCTTTAATCCCCGCATCCGAAAGTTCGTCTACCCAATGAACGCCGTTTGGCACCTCGCCCAGCAGCAAGGAGCAAATACCGCCGTAAAGGCCGCACGCAACTTGAAAATAAGTAGCGTTCGTTCCATATGCCGCGTAAATCTGTTTATTATCCATCACATTGTATAAATAGCGCTCGTGATCGTCGTACACAAGAAGAACGCCAACCAGGTCGGAGCCTTCAAGCTCCGCGTCGCGGGGATCAAGAAGCTTATGATTCCAATCCCACAGCTCATCCGCATCATCCAGGTGGTTTTGCAAAATCGCAGTCGTCACCTCATTGACCTTATAAATGAAGCCGGTCTCAAATGGAAAGCGTTCGCCTAGGGAGAGCACCTCCTCATGCGGCATAAGGCAGCCCTCAAAGCTGAGTTCCCCTAGCCGGATAATAAATGTCTGCGCATATACGGCCTCATACAGAAATAAAGCCTGATGGTGACTGACGTACATCGGATAATTTAAAATCGCTTCATCCAAATAACATTCGGGCGACCAGGTGCTGTATACTGTTTTCGGCTGTAAAAGTGTCCGGTCGGCATAAAAGCTGCTATCCGTTTCTACAATGTAGCAGGCGAGCGGGAGCTTATCCGGCTGCTCTTGCATAAGGGAGAGCGCAAACCACTGTACGACCCCGGGGTTCATGCCTGACCCTACGATGGCTTTCAGGTTGGTGTAGCTGTTTCTGCCTGCAATGAATCTCGAATATCGTTCGATTAGCGTGAACCCCTCCAGCTCATTAAGCCGGTCTACCTCCTCGCTTTCCAGTGCAGTATTCACGTAAGCGACAGCCAGCTCATTACAGCAATCAAGCATGGCCAACGTATCCGCCCAGGAAGCATCGATGACGAGAGCGGTAGCCGTATTTGCCAAATGGCGCTTGAATCTGGCCGTATCCTGCAAATCGAATTGATGAAGCACAAGATGACTCGCCAGCTGCGGACAATACGGTGTGAAGGTATCTTGCTGAAGCGGTTTTGCGTCAATGCAGTGAATGGTACAGTCCGTTAGAGATTGGTGAAGCGGAGCCTGAGCATCTTGCAGCACCTGCTCAAGAAGTGCGAGCACGGCTTTGCCTACCCCTCCGCCGCTGCCAAGCAGAGTAATGACTAAATGATCATTTCCCATACTGGAATCAACTCCTTTCCGTTGCTATCAGCATACGCAGGCCGCTGCTTGTCTGCTTGCGGCATTTGCTCCGTACCGTAAGTCCAAGTTGTATCCATCGCCGGAGGGCTGACCGTCCATATGCGAATGCTCAGAGAGATTCGTTTATCCGCAGAAAGCCTGTCTTCCAGCTTGCGGTGCTTTCCCGTATTCCAGTATGATAAGAACAGACTTTAAGGGGGGATTTAATCATGGGCGAGCGTAAGCTCAGCAAGCCGGAGGCTGTAATATTTGATATGGATGGAACGCTGTTTGAAACGGATACGCTGCTGGTGCCGGTTCATCACCGCGTATTCGAGACGCTTCGGGAGGAGAGGCTTTACGAGCATGAAACGCCGCCAGTGGAGCGATTGCTCAGCTGCTTAGGGATGGTGCTGGAAGACATCTGGCGCCATGTTATGCCAGACAGCACGGAGGCTGCGCGGAAGCGTGCCGATGAATTGCTGCTCCAATACGAGCTGGAGGGATTAGCTAATGGAGAAGGGGAGCTTTACCCTTATGTTGAGCAAACGCTGCGCGAGTTGAAGGAGCGCGGAGTCAAGCTGTTCGTAGCTAGCAACGGGCTGGAGGACTACGTGAAGGGCGTTGCTCGTTTCAGAGGGATTGACGGGCTGTTCGACGGTTTGTACAGCGCGGGTGAATATGCGACATCAACCAAGGTTGATTTAGTAGCGCGACTGCTCGAGGATCACGGCATTCAGTCTGCCTGGATGGTAGGCGACCGTTCGTCGGATGTAGAAGCGGGTAAGGGCAACGGTCTGCAAACGATCGGCTGCGCTTATGCGACATACGGGCGTGCCGCAGAGCTTGACGGAGCAGATGTGCTGATCACCGATTTCCGTGAGCTTACCCGCCTGCTGGAGCAATAAAGCAGCAATGCAGAGCGAGACAAAAAACACCTGTAAGGTTAGGCGGCGCGCCAGCGCTGCTTCCCGGCAGGTGCAAGCTTCTCAGCTGATTACATTTTAATCATCCGCGTATTCTAATCCACGTTTTCTCACTTCAGATTCTAATCAAAATTACAAAGATAGAGCGCTCCTCCGGTAAGCCGGCCTCATTGAGATACACAGTCAGGATGACTAGGCCGGGCTTTGCCTTGCTTGTTGTCCTTTTCAAAACGGAGCGTTGGTTTGCCTGTCGGACCTCTATGCATGGAAACGGCAGTCATGCCAAGCCGGAAGCATAGCGCCATGCTGGCCGTGTTGTCAGCGGCCACATTACAACTAAGCTTGCCCAGGCGCTCGATCATCGCCTGCAAAATCTTGCTGCCGATGCCGAGGCTTCTTGCTTCAGGATGAACGACGACCATACAGGCTCCCTCGCCGCCATCTTGGGCAAAGCCAAAGCCGACGATGCGGCTGCTATGTTTAGCTATCACAGCAACTGCACCGATTGGCGCGTTATGGCCTTCTTTAAGTAAAAAGGGATCCAGCTTGCGAAGCACATGAATGGTAGAGACTGCAAGCCGCTTATCCCCGAAACGGATGGCAAAGCCGATAAGTCGTTTTTGTTCCGATAACCATGCCTCTGGTGTAAGCAGCTCTAGCTCCACGTTACGCGCCTCCCGCTTTTTCTGCTTTTACTTTAGCTAAATAAGCACCGTAATGAAAAATGCGTTCCAAAGATTTTTTGCGGATATGAGGCTCGTCGAATTTCATAGGCTTTGAATTTGCCTCAAAAAACCACATATTTCCCAGACTGTCTATACCCAGATCCATGGACATTTCACCAAGCATTTGTCCAGAAGCGCGTTCTATTTGTTTGGCTATGAGCACAGCCGTGTTTTTTGCTTTTATTAGCAGTTTACGCGCCTGCTCCTGATTGAATGAATTAACGAGCAGCTTCTCCGGATCCTCGATCATTCCGCCTCTTGGTACATGGGTTGTAATACTCGAAGCACCGGCTATTCGTGCGCCGATGCCGGTAATGTCCCATTGACCGCGCTGGTTTTTTTGGACGAGTGCGCGAAGGTCGAAACTTCGTTCGTTGAAGGAGGCCAGATTAATGCCCTGCTGGGCAATATAGGCCTCCCCTCCACTTTGCTTTTGAATGCGGCTCCACAGCTTATTGATGGACGAACAATGATAGGTGGCGCTTTTTTTATTTTCTTGTATTTTTAACCGATAGGGCTGCGGCGTCTCGGCATCAACATTAATAGTCATAATGCCTTTGCCCGCTTTCCCGCTCTCTGGCTTTAAATATAGGTATGAATGCTTGCGCATCATTCGGCCGAGGCCTGTTACCGATACTAGCCTGCGGGTCGTCGGAATGTACGGTTTGGTCGATTTGGACAGGCGCAGCCATTCGAAGAGATCCCATTTGTTGAAGAAGAAGGGATTAAACAGTTTAACATGCGGATGATTATGGCATGCTTCGATCTTTTGCTTAACGAAGGGCAGCTCTTCATCTTCCCTTAAGGGAATACGGTTATAGATGATGTCGGGGAACGGCATAAGCCGCTGATTCCAGCTGTCGGTATCCGAATCATAGATGAACCCTTTTAAGCTGCTCCTCGTTAACAGCAGGTTTTTGGCCGTCAAGACGTAGACGATAAACCCCATGGATTGGCCGGTTCGAATCAAATCGGCAAAGTTGCTGCGATTGCCCCGGAAGAGATGAGTATCATCCTCGATTGTCAAAATAGCCAGTACCGTCCTGCCAGAGCGTATCTTTCTCAAGTCCGATTCATCTGGAAGCATGGTGTTCATTAGCCATTACCTCCCTGGCCTTGGAATCGGCTAAGGTACATACAATGCTCAAAAATATAAGACACCGATGCCCGGCCCTCCGAGCGGAGTGCCGGATGCTTGAAGATAGATCGGCCTGGCTTGGCGTTTGCTTCAAACATCCAAATTTCCCCATATTTGTCGATGCCGAGATCAAGTCCCAGCTCGCCGAGCCGGTGCGGATAATTTCGTTCAATGGCTTCAGAAAGCTTAATGGCGGTTTGCTTCGCTTTCTCAAGAACGGCGGCCGATTCATCGCCAAACGTTTTTACAAGTGCTTGCTCCGGCGTCATAAGCGATCCGCCGCTTTTCACATGTGTCGTAACGCTGCCGCGGCCAGCCTTCTTCGCGCCGATGCCGGCAGGGACCCATTCGTTTTTGCCGTTCTTATGCATATGAAAACGGAAATCGAGCGGACAGTTGTCGATTTCTACAAGTCGAATACCTTGTTGGACAACATATTGACTTAAGCTGACGCCGTGTCTCGCTTGCAGCATTCGCATCAAGCCGTTGAAGCTTCCGAATCGCAGCAGCACATTTTGACTGCCTTTGCGGTATCGTGCGAAATAACCGCGCTTAGGATGATAGGTTAATCTGTATATCCCTATTCCAAGGCTGCCTGCAGTTGGTTTAAAGTAAAGAAACTGATGCTTTTCGAGCATCTCCTTTATTTTTTCCATGGATGGTCCTGAGACGGATTCGGGCAAATGATTCAGCGCTTCAGGATCATTGTCCAGCAGTTTGTAGACATCGGCCTTATTGAAGAAGCTCCAGTTGAAAATAGGGATTTTGCGGCGTACGAAACGTTCGCGCAGCGCATTGATGGATGCGGATGTTTCCGTCTTGCGGTTCGGAAGGCGGTTGTAAACGACGTCCGGCAGGGGTACGATTTTGCGGTACCAGCCGCCTTGCTGATCAAGAAAATAGCCGTTGATCGTCTCCTGCTGCCAATTGATATCATTCGGAGTGAAACCGAACAGGTAAGCTTTATGCTCTCCGGTACGGATAATCTGTTTAATGAAGTTGGTTCGGCCGCCAAAAGGATTGCTTTCTGAACGAATGCCATTATCACTTAATATACCGACAAGCGGTCCAAGCTGAACTTCGTTATCGCCGGAGTTGAGCACATATACGTTCCCGGATTTCGGCACTTTGATCGATTGACGGATTCCTGCTGACAAATACAAGTGATTGCCCGGCCGGTTCAGCTGCTTGATTTCCGCATTAATCACTTCGTTACCCAGCTTGAGGTGAACCGACTTTTTGCCTGAAAGCTTCAGCTGCTTTAGTAGAGGACTGGACAAATATACGACTTTATTAGACTGCTGTGAGAAATGTACGTTACAAGTTGTCAAACTCATCGATGAACCTCCTGAACGTTGAAAGGCCGTAATTCGTCGTCGAAACTTAAATAACGGTGACGGCCGTTAATGGACTCATTGGCTACAAAGTACGGGAACAAGCGTCTAGACAACAAGCGTGCATATAAAAGCGGTCTTTCGATTGACAGCCGCTCGGCTTCCTGATCGCTTATGATACGAAAGGAAGAACGGCCTGGCTTCGAGTTTGCTTCGATTAGCCATAGTTTGCCATCCGAATCGATGCCGAAGTCTAATCCAAGCTCGGCAAATCTGCCGAATTTGCATTCAAGTCGTTCAACTGTTTGCTTGCTTATTGTATGGATCTGCTCTAGCAAACGTTCTGCTCTGTGTGCGCCAAATTTGGCAGTAATCAGCTGAGCAGCCGGGCTGGCGTCGCCGCCGCCGTGCAGGTTGGACGTAAGCGAGCCCGCTTGACCCGTACGAGACGCGACTCCGGTGAGCGACCACTTTCCTGTATGCTCCTTCTGCATGAGTGCTCTTACATCAAATGGCTTGCCATCCTCGCCGCTAAGCTCCAGATAGGGTTGGATTAAATAGGTTGAGCGGTGAATAAAGCGGTTGATCCATTGCTCCGCCGCGTGATTGTCCGTAAATGTAATAGAAAAAGGACGATTCTGACGGCTCCTGCCCTTCACCTTCGTTGTTTGCTCGAGCGGGCAGCGTTTTACGTGCACGATACCTCTGCCTTGCATACCTGCGGATGGTTTAAGGACGATACCGTCAAAATACCGATCCGCCAGAAGTATGACCTGATTTGCGGATTGATAGGGCAAAGTAACGGGCAAATGCTTTGCCAGCAGGATGTCATCCTTAAGCGCATCATAGACGCCCTGCTTAGCCGGGAGATTTCCGTTCAGCATCAAATACGGCTTCTTGTGATTCAAATCTTCCAGCATGCTGCGGCAGCTTATTCGCTGATCAGCTTTGGTGAAAAAGCAGCGATCATAGATGACATCAGGCAGCGGAACTTCCTGTCTTACCCACCGGTTTTGTTCATAGCGATAGCCGAAGAGCTGTTCTGATGACGGCTGAAGGCCTTCCGCCGCAAATACATAGACGTCAATTCCAAGCGGCCTGCCGGCTATTGTGAGCGCGCGGTAGAAGGAGGGCTCCGGCAATCTTGGCTCGGTTGCGCTATTCAAGGCTTGACGGCTGAGCGAGGCGACGACGATACCGAGATTGACAATTCGAGCCTGCATGGGAGCCTCCTTTAAAAGCCCGATAAAAATCGGGAATATTGAATCATCATACGGACGGATGGACGGATTTTGTTATCGTTCAATGGCGTGTTATCGTTTTTGGATGGCTTTGAATTGACTTCCAGAAGCCATACTCGGCCGTTCGTATCGAGCGCCAAATCAATGCCTAGCTCACCGAAGTGAGCCGGAATTTGCGCGTCGACGCCGCGGGCGATATGGAGTGCTGCCTGCTGCAGCCGGTGTACGGCTTCATTTCTGCTTATTCCGGACTGCAGATTTGATTTCGTTACGGCTTCCAAGGCCGTGCTTAACGTGCCGCCGCGTGCAAGATTGGATACGAAATGATCGTTACTGGCTGTTCGGGCGACAATCGACGTAATGGTCCACTTACCGGTCAAGTTTTTTTGGACGAGCGCGCGAAAGTCGACCGGCCGTTTCTGGATTTCGATTAGGTGCAGTCCCTGTTGAATTTGGTATCTAACGGTTTTCATCTTCGAGGAAATGGACGAGTATAGCTTGACTAAGCTCGTATGCTGCTGTTTGCGGGCACCTGCTGCGGTGGTGTGCATCGCCTGGTATTGGTTCGTTTCGAGACGCGAAATGCGAATGATTCCTTTCCCTAAACTGCCGCGAACCGGTTTTAGAAAAATGCTGCTATAACGGGAGCACATCGATTTCAGCGTGTTATAGTTAAGCAGCAAATGCGATTCAGGCAAATAGCGCCCTAACGATTCATCTTTTTTTAGCGCATCGAAAACCTCGACCTTATCGAGAAACTTTTCGTTGAAAACGTTCGTCTTGTGCTGCTGTTTTACATCTTTCATAAAATGTTGTACGCTGGGTCTGCTCTCCAATTTTCTTGAAGTTAAACGGTTATTGACGACGTCAGGTATGGGCATTCTAACCTGCTGCCACTTGTCTGAAAAGACCCAGCCGTCAATGGTGGTGTCAAGCTGGCTGCCGATTTGGTTAGGGGTGAAGAAATAAACGTATACGCCTTGCGCCGAACTGGCTTCTACGAGCTCCTTGCAAAACAAGGTAATGGGTCCGAAGGGCTTATCCGGTGTATTCGGATAATCGCGGCTGACCAGCACTCCGATTAACGGTCCCAGAACAAGTGTGGAAATGCCGGCTTTGTATTGTATGCGAAGTGACGATCCGCTAATTAAGCCCATCTGTCTTGCTAAGCTTTGGCTCATCCTCATCCCATCGTACTTTGCGACAGGAATAACCTTTACGTGCTGCCGAAAGGAACCGAATTTTAAGAGGATGTGCTGGCCTTGAGGGATTTTCCACTGCTTTACATATGTTTCGCCAAGCATGAGCGTATCTTCCGGAATCATGCCGGTGCTAATCACCTGTAAGGCTACTTTCGATTTGAGCATCATAAATCTCCTTCCAAGCAGGAGGATGACGATAAGAGGTTAGCAACTAGGTTTTTTACACGAATTACTTCATCATATGAGGACATCTATCCCTTTGTGAATCGGAATCAGACTTGATACTTGTGTAGTTTTCATTAGCTTTTCCACAAGGTACTTGGCTCTTGTTTCAATTAAGGGGTATGATTGTACATATGAAAAACAAATCAGCTCAAACGAATGGGAGAGAGACGAATGAATGTTTATGACAAAGCTTATGAATTAGCGAAGTCGCTCAAGGAGAGCGAGGAAGCGAAGCTGATGAAGGCTGCGAAGCTTGCTGCTGATGCAGATCCTGAAGCGAAGGGAATGCTGGATGATTTTCGCGAGCGTCAAAACTTTCTGCAGCAAAAAATGATGGCTGGCGAAGAGCCGTCTGCGGAGGACATGGAGAAAATGAACAAGCTGTATGAAGTCATTACGCTCAATCCGTTGATCGGCAAGCTGCTCGAAGCGGAGCGCCGTTTTGCGGTCGTGTTCGAGGACGTCAACCGCATTATGTCCGATGTGCTGAAGTCCATCGTTGACTAACTAAAGACATATACCATGTCCCTCCTTCATAGAATGGTAATGCGGACAAGGCAGTGAGCCGCTTACGACCCTGTGAAGGAGCTGAATGGCATGTTTTCCGGAAAAGGCCGTCATATTTTGTATTTGCTTATAGCGCTAGCGATGCTTGCATATGCGCTTCCGCGTCTGGAGCTGAGTCCGCCGTGGAGCTTGATGAGTGTATTTGGACTAGTCTGGATTTTGTTTGCGTTAATCATCATTACGGCTCATGTCAATGCACTCGTCATGAATGACGCGAAGCGAAAAGAGCTGGCCCGCATTAAGAGGACGAAGGCGCTGCTGTGGGAGCAGAAGCTGGTTCAGAAGGCTGCTTCGAGAAGAGCCAGGGGATAGCAGGCAAGAGCTTAATACCAGCATCGAAAAGGGACAGTCTCAGAAGGTCTAAAGACCTGAGAGACTGTCCCTTTTTTGTATTTACAACCCAATCTGGTTTGTCCTGCTTATTGGATTTCCTTGAAATGAACAAGCTGCTTGACGAATTTATAAACGGCTTCCTGCTCCTTTAAGCTTAAACCGTTCAATTGATGGACAATTTTTGTGGCATATCCCTCATCGATTGGCTCATCCGCAGAGTCCGGACTAGATACGACGTTCACAATCTTCTCGAGCGGCGTTTGCAGCGCAAGCGCGATTTTGCTGAGCACGTCTATCGTCGGATTTTTTTCTCCGCGTTCAACCTGTCCCATATAGGAAGCATTTATTTCGGCACGAAAAGCAAGCTGCTCTTGGCTTAGCCCTCTTTTTTTGCGCAGCAGACGAATGTTTTCTCCTACAAGCCCTGCAATCTCGCTCATATTGTCACCTCAGCCTAACGATAAGACTTTACTAGTCTATCAACAACATTCTATAGAGCATATTTAAAATAGTGATTATAGTCATTGACTAATGGGTGGTCTTTTTACTATAATTGTGTAAAAAAGTATCATTCTAATATTAAGATTACCTGTAAAGGATCAATTTACCAATTCGACAAAAAATGGTAGGATATAAAATGGAAAAACGTGGACGCGAGGAGAATAGCAAAGTGGTTGACGAATTCGAGTTTTTCAGAAAAGTGCGCGCATATTATAACAATGTTCCTTTCCTTGTTCAATTTACTTACCGTTTATCTCATCGCGTCGATAAAGCAGTAACGGCCCGAGGTTCGTTCAGCTGCCGCGTTAATCCGCATACCCAAATCGTTGAATATGAGCTTGATCTAAAATCGGATACTATTTCCAGGCCGCACAGCGAGCACAGTTCATTTTTGTTTTCCAGCGTTTATGAAGAAGTTCCGGCTCAATCGATTGAAATGAAGCAATTCCTCATTCAGTCGCTGCGGTATCCGCTTCCGATTTCATACGATTGGCAGGCTTTTATTATGTCCGGTGCGGAGGATGCAATCAACGTGCAAACGATTCAGCAGCTATTCAAGAAATGGAGGCTGAAGGGTGTGCAGGGGCAATTAATAGACAGTATGCTAAAGGTTGAGCAGGTACTGCTGCAGTGGCAGCTCTAAAGGTCGCGTGAATCGGCACGAACATGACTTGCCGCTTGCAATCTCTTATAATAGGGAGTAAAGACTGCAAGTTGGACGGAGGATACAAGAGTGGCTCCAATCGGACCGGGTAACGAAACCAGCACGAAGCATGAACAGATATTGAATTATATACAAAGCTTAAAGATTGGAACGAAAATATCGGTGCGCGCTATTGCCAAGGCGCTTGGCGTAAGCGAAGGCACAGCTTATAAAGCATTTAAGGAAGCGGAAAGCTCAGGGCTTGTCAGTACGAAGGAGCGTATCGGAACGGTACGGATCGACCGCAAACGCAGGGAGGCGCTGGACCAGCTTACTTTCGGCGAGGTTGCCGAGATCGTCGAGGGGAGGCTATTCGGAGGCGCGGCCGGCCTTGATAAAACGCTTCATAAGTTCGTCATTGGCGCCATGGAGCTTGATGCGATGCTCAGGTACATTGACGAGGGCAGCCTACTGATCGTAGGTAACCGGATCGGCGCGCACCGGTGTGCGCTGGAGGAGGGGGCCGGCGTACTTATTACCGGCGGCTTCGAGCCGAGCGCGGAAGTGATCAAGCTTGCTGACGAACGTATCCTTCCTAT
>DATJKM010000180.1:0-7347 GCA_035491515.1 Candidatus Udaeobacter sp.
AACCAGTTTCCCTCTCCCAGAAAGAAAATAGGCTGCAGACCGAACCAGTCAATGAGCATGCGATTCACAATTCCGCCTTTAACCGATAATAAATCGATTAAGATACCGCCCAATATAACCCAAGATAGAAAGTGCGGAAGATAGACGAGCGTCTGGATGCTTCGCTTCATCCCGTCCTTGCGAATTTCATTGAGCAATAAAGCAATAGCGATTGGAACTAACAGCCCGCATGCGATTTTCAATACCGAAATAATCAAGGTGTTCCATATCACCTGAACCGATTCATCAAACATGAACAACGCATGAAAATGCTTCAGACCGACGAAGTCCGATTTAATAAAGCCAAGCCAAGGCTTATAATCCTGAAATGCCATAACGAGGCCAAAAATCGGCAGGTAATGGAATACAATAGCTATTATTGTTGCCGGCAAAATCAATAGATGAAGCGGCCATGTCTTTCTTAGCCCTCTCTTCCATTTGGAAACCGGTTCATCTGCCGGATGCTGTGCGATCGACGCTGCGAGACCGCTTTTCATAGTAAATCCCCTCTCTGTCATTACGATAATTGCCATGATTGCACTTTGTTTGGCTTCTGCTATTATTATACCAACACCACAGAACCCGACCTATGACAAGGTCTTAACATCTGTAACCACTCTCATAACTTGTTTTTCTATTATCCGGTTT
Source organism: Candidatus Udaeobacter sp. (assembly GCA_035491515.1). Taxonomy (GTDB): domain Bacteria; phylum Bacillota; class Bacilli; order Paenibacillales; family Paenibacillaceae; genus Pristimantibacillus. The sequence goes on from DATJKM010000180.1 coordinate 688, forward strand.
AGGATGTGAATATTTTGATTAAATACAAGTTATTTCGTAGGCTTCTAATAATGCTTGCTGCTATGTTGATACCAGCAACCGCTTTATTTGCTTATGCCAATCATACGAGCGTTCACGTGGTTAGACAGACGCTGGAAACCTCCGCCTCGAAGCAGCTGGAGTTTACTGCCGCGCAGATGGAGCAATCGCTGCGGCAGATCGAGAAGCAAATGCTGCTGCTTGTGAACGATTCGACTATGAAGGCATATGGAAGTTCTGCAGAATTTCCCGAATATCTTGATCATCTGCTGATGAGGAAGACCGTGGAAGAGAAGCTTGTTCTTCAAAGTCAGGCCGAACCGCTCATTGATCAATTAAATGTGTACTGGCCTTCGATTAACGAGGTTATTTCAACCGCTTCAGGACGACAATTCAATCAAGAAGAGCTCATTAAGCTGCCAAAAAATGAATGGTTTGTCCGAAATGAGCAAGGGAAGCTCACCTTTCATTTGCTTCTAACTAACCCCGCCATATCGGCACCTAATCTGAGTAATACGGTCTCTGTTGTGGAGACGACATTATCCGGCGAATACTTGCAATCTGTGCTGCGAGGGCTGGATGCTTCGGGTAACGGCACATCTCTCTATTATTATCCGGGAGCCGAGTTGATAGCTGATGGCCCATTGGACATGACTTTGATACCCGAGCTTCGGGCAGACGGGGTCTTTGATGCAAATATTTCGTCCAGCCATCCAACCCTTACCGTACTCAAGATGAACGGTGAGCAGTATTTGGTCCAATCGGTAAGCAGTCCGTCGCTTGGTGGTATGATTGTGAGCTATATTCGATTGGACGAGTTTCTGCGTCCCCTTCAACAAGCAAGATGGCTTGTCAATGGCAGCCTGTTGTTTCTCTGTATTGCAGGCATAGCTATTTCGTATTTATTTTTCCGTCATTTTCGCACGCCGTTCAACTATTTGGTTCGCAAGATCGAGAGCCTGGGAGAAGGTAATTATTCTAGTAGGGCTACGGTCAAAACGAATAACGAGTTCGACTATTTATTTGAACGTTTTAACGATATGGCTTCAAGAATTCAAGCTTTAATCGAGAACGTGTATGAAGAAAAGGTGCGCACGCAAGAAGCGGAATATAAGCATTTACAATCGCAGATTAATCCTCATTTTCTGTATAATTGTTTGTTTTACATCATGAGCATGGCGAATAAATCTCCTTCGGCCGTCATATCCATGGCCAAAAATCTGTCGCATTTTTACCGCTACATTACACGAAAGGCCGGGACGGAAACGACGCTTGAGGATGAAATTCGTTTAATAGAGAGCTATTTGGAGGTGCAGTCGCTCCGCAACAAAAGATTAGCTTATACGATTGACATTCCGTCCTCCATGCACGCCCTCTCCGTGCCTATCCTGCTTCTGCAGCCTCTTGCCGAGAATGCGGTCGTGCATGGCTTGGAACAGAAGCGTGACGCTGGAATTATACAAATTAAAGGATTAGCGACCGCGGAACAATATATCATAGTGGTCGATGATGACGGTGCCGGCATAACGGACAAGGAGCTGCGGGCACTGGAGGATCGCGTGTTTAATACGGCCGCTCTCTCCGAGGAAATAGGCTGCGGCTTACGCAATGTGCATCATCGGCTTATCCATCGATACGGGCCCGCATCCGGCCTCAGCTTCTCAAGAAACGAGTGGGGAGGTTTTCGGGTAACTGTTCAATTATCGCGCAGAGAGCAGGGAGATTAGAATGAACGTATTATTGGTAGATGATGAGGATTATGTACTCGATTATTTAGAAGAAGAAATTCCATGGCGAACGTTCGGCATATTATCGGTTTATCGAGCCAGCTCAGCCATGGAGGCAATCGAAATTGCCGGACAAGTAGCGCTATCCATTGTCATAACCGACATCCGAATGCCTGAGACGAGCGGACTAGAGCTGCTTGAAACGCTTCAGAAGCATTATCCCGAGACAAAGGTTATCTTATTGTCGGGGTATTCTGAATTTCATTATGCGAAGAAAGCCTTGCAGCTCGGGGCAGTCGATTATTTATTAAAGCCTGTAACCGAGGAAGAAATTTCGAGCTGCCTTCGAAAGGCTTTAGCTAACCTTGAAACGGAGGAGCGGAATAGGAAAAATCTTTCTTCTGCCCAAGATGTGTTGAAGCTGGGACTTATTCGCATCCGCGAGCATTTGCTGCTTGATCTGGTGCTAGGCAAAAAATATGAACAGGAAGAGCTTGAGCGGCAGCTTCATGCCTTGCAGCTTCCGTTTGAGCCTGATCAGAGCTGCGTCCTGGCTATGATTCGCATTGAAACGGGAGAAGAGCCAGCTAGCCACGAAGATTTCGAGCTCTTCAGCTATGCGGTTCTGAACATGGCAGAGGAAATACTTTTTGGGCAAATTAATGAAATTCCCTCCCTCTGGACTTGCAAGGATTCGCATCGATTCATTTTAGCGATCTTGCCCCTGCATCCATCCGAGCCTTATTCTGTATTGAGGCAGCAGATTAGCAGCCTGAAGCAAGCGGTAGAAACCTATATGAAGCGGACAGTATCTGTTTTGTTAACGCCCGTCACCTCCTTTAGGCTGGAGCTGCATCGTCAATATTTGCAGGCTCTGAATGTTTTCGGAAGAGTCATTGGCACGTCAAATAATCGTTTAATCGAGCTGGATGACAGCGTGGACGAAATCGCGTTAAAGCCGTTGACACGACTTCATCAATCGCCTTCTTTATTGCAGCTTATGGATGCCGGACGCTGGGAAGAGGTTCAAGGCAAGCTTCATTCCATTTTGGAGGAGCTTGATATGCCTGATTACCAGACGCAGCAGCATCTCATGGAGGTTGTATATTACTTGTTCAGCAGCTTCTCGTATATTGCTCATAAGCAAGGTGATTCGTTCGGCGAGCTGATTGGCAGCCCCTCCTTTCTCCATGATCCGTTTTATTTTCACTCCACAAACAGGATCAAGGAATGGGCATTTCCAATCATTGAGCAATTCGAACGGTCGCTTCAAGAGCCGTCGTCTGGAAGAAACCATATCATTCGGCAAATCCATAGCTTCATCGAACAGCATTTGCAGGAAGACGTATCGCTTACCCGCGTTGGCGAGCATGTTTACCTTCACCCTGTTTACCTATCGCGACTGTACAAGAAGGAAACGGGTGAAAGCTTATCCTCCTACATTTCCCGAGTCCGCTTGGAGAAAGCCGCGCTGCTTCTAACGACAACGAATAAGAAAGTATCCGATATTTCCTTAGAGGTCGGCTATCAGAAAACGCAATATTTCATTAGGCTGTTCAAGGAATATTACGACGTTACGCCGCAAGTGTACCGAAACCGGCAAGCGTAAACGTCTTTAGCCGTTCTTTGGCGGCAAATGATCGTTTCGCGGTGAAATATAAGCTTATTTATAAATGTGAAGCTTATAAATTTTTATATTTTTAAAAAAAGGCTGCGCCTGAGTTGTACGTCACTCAGGCCAGCCTTTTCTCATATCTTATGGATTAACACTCTTGTACCATGCGTTCACTTCTTGCTCGATTTGGTCGCCGCCCTTATTCTTCCAATCCGCTACGAACGTATCGAATTTATCCAGCGGCTCATTTCCATAAATAATCTTGGCAAACGTTTCAAGCTCCATCGTCTTTAAATTTTCGCCCTTGCTTCTCATCGTTTCCGTAGGCGCTCCCAAAAATTCGGTTGGCGCGTTAATGCCTGTCATTTCATAATTCAACGCGCCGGCGCGTACCTGCTCCTCAGGCTGGCTCAATATTGCTTTATGTGCATTTGTCGTAGGCGTGTTCCCTTTGAAAATATAATCATAGTTTGCGGAGCCTTGGAAAGGAATGGCCGGCGTGTTCCAGAACAAATTGTATTTGCCCGATGAAGCAGCCTTCTCAATCGGAGTAGGGAATTTTTTCGGATCATAAACCGGCTCGCCATCTACGATTGCATAATCATAGCCCTCAAAGAAACCATTCTTGAAATCGCCAGTCTCGAATGGACTGTCATATATTTTATCCAAATAGAGGAAGAAAGCATCCATATGCTTAAAGTTTTTGTTAAACATCATTACCTTGCCTTCATTCACATAGCCGGTGTAGCGGGCGGATTTGCCGTCAACCCCTGTAGGCAGCGTATAGGCCCGAAGCTGCGCATCGGCATTAACGCCTTTTATGTCCCCAAGCGGCCAGCCATATGCCCAGAATGGAGCGGCAATCATGCCGGACTTCCCTTGAATGAAGCTTTCTGTCGCTTTTACTTCATCAACGGCAGCCAGCTCCGGATCTAAATATCCTTTTTTGTACCATTCGTTTAGTTTGCCAAGGCCTTGCTTGATTTCCGGCTGCACCGATCCATACTTCAAGCTGCCATCTTCCGCCTTCTGCCATGCCCCTGGAATAAACTTGCCGGTAAAAGCACCGAATACAAAGCTGACATCCGACATCCAATTAGAAAATCCATTTCTCGCTGAAAAACTGAATCCAAACGTATCGTTCTTTTTATTGCCGTCCGGATCTTGAGTCTTAAACGCATCCATGACCGCTTCAAACTCTTCGATTGTTGTAGGCGCTTTCAACTTCAGCTTGTCTAGCCAATCCTGCCGAATCCATAAAACAGGGTTTGTTCCGTCTCCTCCTGAAAAAATCGGAAGACCCAGCAACTGCTCTCCATCTTTCACTTGATTCAGCGCTTGGCTGTTATCCGCATAAACCTTTTTTATCCGGTCTGACGCGTATTTTTCAAAATCCGCTCCAATATCCTTTACTTGACCGGACTGAATCAAGTCCGCAATCAAGTTAGTGTCCTGGACAATAAATACATCGGGCAATTGATCTTTTGTCGTGAGCGAAAGTCTAATTTTTGTATGATAGGCTGCGTTATCCGGTGTATCCCACAGATCTTTAATCTCTATGCCAAGCTTGTCTTTCGCCCATTTATTGTGGACATTATTATTGATATCCTCTCCGTTTATAAAGGTATAGTCCGTCCCTACAACGCGAGCCGTCGTTATTGTAACAGGAGGTTCAAATTTCCCGTCGGCATTTTGGGCCGGCGCTTCTTCGTCAGCTGCTTTTGAACCATTATTCCCCCCATTCGAACAACCAACAATGGTTAAGATAGCAAGTATAAGCATGATCGCTATCCATTTACTTTTCATCATTGCATTTTCCCCTCTCTATTATAGATTTGCTGCATATTTATCGTAGCAAACCGGGCTAATTTCCGTATATGCCCCAATCTAAACAATTGTAGCCTTCATATGAACTTGCCGCGTATGAGACGCCTTAAACAGGAATGATTAGCAAGAGGCTATACTTTACTAGTCCATTATGGCAATACTATAATGAATAATACTGCTCATATCAAACTCAAGGGGATATTCAATGAACTGGTTTCGTGAAATAGCGCAAAAGCTGCAACTCATTAAGCTTCTTTCTATCCTATACCGCGCTAGGCTGCTGCGGATTCTCATCCCCTTCGCTATTATCGCTCTTGTTTACTGGGAAGGGCAGAAAGAATTCCGAGCGATCGATTGGGGCACAACGCTGCACCATCTTCACCATGTACATCCCAAGACGATCTTTCTTATGCTAATCTTTTCCCTGCTTGCAGTATCTGTAATGAGTACATATGATTTTTTGATCCGAAAACATTTTCAATTTTCCATAGGCTTATGGGATACATTCCGTTATGGATGGATTGCGAACACCTCCAACAATCTCATAGGCTTCGCGGGTCTTACAGGGGCTGGACTGCGAACCATCCTCTATCGCAATCGCGATATCCCGGTCCGAAGCATTGCAGCGTCGGTTGCTTTTCTTTCTACGATTACGTTTACCGGCTTATCTCTGCTGGCATGGTGCAGCATTATCGGTATTTTCCCAATTAAACCAATGATTGAAGCCCATCGATGGCTCGCCTATGCCCTGTGGGCCATTGGACTATACTTACCGCTATTCGTGCTGCTGCAGCGTACGTCGCTATTCTCGAAATGGTTTAACCGGAATCAAGGGCAGCTGGGCTGGCGAACAATGACCGCTTCAGTCGGCGCTTCTTTTTTGGAATGGTTTTTTGCAGGGATGACCTTCTGGGTTATCGGGGCGATGTTGCTTCCAGATCTCACCTTTACGCATGCGCTCGGCATTTATACGATCGCTGCAATAGCCGGTATCATCAGTATGGCACCCGGGGGAATTGGCGGCTTTGACCTAACGGCCATTCTAGGTCTGCAGCTGTTAGGCTTCTCTCCAGACAAATGCGCTGTCGTTCTTGTATTATTCAGGCTGCTGTATTACATCGTGCCTTGGCTAATCGGCCTCATGATGGCTGCGTTCGAGTTCCCCATTAATCGCAAACGGAATGACCAATCGGATGGAAGCATAATGGAACGCGCTCTGAATATATGGCAGACGGTTTGGCGCTGGCCGGGTCAGTTCGGGTTTATTGGCGAAATCGGCGCTTGGTCGCTCGGCAAGCTTGTATTCGCAAGCGGGGTCATATTGCTGCTGTCCGCTGCAACGCCCGGTATGCTCTACCGGCTTCATTATGCGGAAGAACTATTATCGCTCCCCATCATGAGGCTTTCCCATCAGCTCAGCGTCATTATCGGCATCATGCTCATCGTGCTGTCCCGCGGAATATCGCTTAGGGT
>DATJKM010000181.1:0-17699 GCA_035491515.1 Candidatus Udaeobacter sp.
GCAGCGCATCTTGTTTATAAGTGAAAGATCCGAGCTTGCGGTTACAGGGGAGATTAAATCTAATTATTATATCTATTTGGTTACTTTTCAATTTTCTCGGGGTAATTAGGTCTAGTTTTTAGATCTATATGCAGGATATAGCTACTTTAGCGAGTATTTCAGCAGAGAATCAAGGAAATAGATCTAAATTTTAGATCTATTTCCTCGAATAGATGAAAAAGGCATGAAATAGATCTGTTTTTTAGCTTTATTTCGTTCTTATATGATCAGTACAGTGTAGACCTATTTGGATTTTGCACATTTTTGAGCCGCCTCCGCCAGCCTGCCGATGCCGGACGCAATGCGGTCGTCGTCCGCACGGCTGAAGGTGAGCCTGATCCGGTTAGCCGAAGAGCCTAACGTGCTGCCGGGCGCATAAACCATTCCCTGCCGTATAGCTTCTTTGAACAACTGCTGCTCATCAAAGTGGTCTTTCAGTTTGCACCATAGATGTATGCCGCCTTCCGGAATGATGTACTCGATCGTTTCTCCAAAATGCAGCTTAATCGCCTGAATCATCATATCGCGCTTTACCCGCAGCCCCTTGCGTAATTTGCGAATATGGTTATCGAACGCGGCAGAGGAAAGTAAATTTTCCGCAATCCATTGCGGATAGTTCGGATGGCCGAAATCAATTTGCTGCTTGGCGTCCGCCAAACGGTTTATGACCGACTGAGGAGCAAGAATCCAGCCGATGCGCAGACCGGAGGCGATGATTTTGGATAAAGAGCTGATATAGATCACCGTGCCGTCCCGGTCCATCGATTTCAACGTTTGTACTTTGCGGTCACTGAAGTCCGTTAAGCTATAGGGATCGTCTTCCACGATCGGTATGCCGTATTTCGTAGAAATGTCTATGATTTTCAACCGTTTTTCTTCACTTAAGGACGTTCCGGTCGGGTTCTGAAAATTGGGATTGAGAAAAATCATTTTGATGCGGTGCTTTTTGTAAAGCGAAATGATCTCTTCGGGATCTATTCCATCCTCCGATACTGGCAGCAGAAACGTCCGCAATCCTGCCGACTGAAATATAGGCAAAGAATAGGCATACGACGGATCTTCGATGACAACGGCGTCCCCCGGACTCAGCAAGCTTTGAATAATAAGGTGAAGCGCTTGCTGGGCCCCCGAAGTGATGAGGATCGAGGAGGCTGTAGAGTCAATATTGCGATGGGATTGCAGGTGTGCGGCTAATGTTTCGCGGAGCTTCACATTGCCTTGTATATGCTCGTAGCCCAAATAGCTGCTGATTTCCATCGAACGATGAACGTCCTGCAATAGCTGGACCGGAAGCAAGTCGCGGCTTAGCTCACCTACAGCCAGATTAATAATGTCGGTTTCGGATTGTGTTACGCTGTAAATTTGCCGGTTAATCGGATTGTTGAGCTGAAAAAATCCGCTTTTTACATATTGCTCCCAATTGGGAAGCCGCTTTGCCACATCTGCCCAAATGTCGGTATTGACGATTGTGCCGATGCCCTTCACTCGTTTGACGAGTCCCGCAGCATGAAGCTCGTCGTAAGCAGAAATAATCGTGCTCCGATTCACATTCAGCTCCTCGGCAAGTAGCCGTTCGGAAGGCAGCCAGCTGCCGGACGGAAATTCCCCATTCATAATTCGGCCCTCTATATAGTTGGCAATTTGCTTATACACCGCGATCCCGGCTGCTTTCGTTGGCTTCCACTCCATGATCTGCACCCCGCTTTTGTGAACGATGAAGAAGTTTCTGACTATTCGGATCAGTAAAGGAATATTGTTCCATTCAACTCTCGCTTTATCTGACAAGAGAACGAATAGCAGCAGATACTTCCGCTATTCAAATGCTGCCAGCCTTGCAAATAGCTTTTGCCGTCTAAGGACGGTGAAAGCTATTTTTATTTATGTTAACTAACATTACATGAAAAAACGAAATAGTCAATTACATAGTCTGGATGTGAACTATTCCAGTGGATGGTCAAAAAAGAAACGAGTTGGATGGTCGCAAGACAGGCTGGTCCGTTTAATATATGTCATATAAGTTAACACGAAGAACTGTTAGCCAAGTACGAACGGGAAGGTGGTTCAACCATGAAAGAATTCATCAATCGAGAAGACGAATACAAAGCTGGACTGCTTCCGGAGGATGCAAGATGGCTGGTCGATCTTCAAAACAAAGGAGTACGCATAGCCGGACTCGCGAACAATGGGCGCAAAGGCGGAGCCGGACCTTCGGATGATGCGGCTTTCCGCTTCGGGGAAGACACCTTTATGCTGCCGGCCTTCAATGACCCGGCCGAGCATTCCCCTTACGAGATCGTGAAGCAGGAGGAAGGCTATTCTCTTCAATATGAAGGGAAAACGCTGATGTATATCGATCCTGTCGCCCGCCCGAAATTTTACGACCGTACAACGAGCGAGGGTATTCCTTATCAAAAAATAGCAGTGCTTCACGGCTCGGATGTATTGGCAAGCACGGTTATTCAAAGCTGTATCCGCTGGAGTCCGAAGGATCGCTGCAAGTTTTGCGCAATCGGCCACTCGCTCGATGCGGGAAGCACTGTCGCCAAAAAGTCGCCGCAGCAGCTTGCCGAGGTCGTGCAGGCCGCCGAGGAGCTTGATGGCATCAAGCAAATCACGCTGACGACAGGGACGCCGAATGAAACAGATCGGGGCGCGCTTCATCTGGCGGCTTGTGTCGAGGCCATTCGCAAGGTGAGCCGGCTTCCGATTCAAGTGCAGTGCGAGCCGCCAAGCGACGATAGGCTTTATCAACTGCTGAAGGACGCTGGAGCGAACACGATCGGTCTTCATGTGGAATCATTCGACGAGCGCGTCAGGCGCGAGATGATGCCGTCCAAGTCGTCGGTCCCTCTCGATACTTATTTTGACGCTTTCCGCAAGGCAGTAAGCGTCTTCGGCCGAAACCAAGTATCGACCTACGTGATACTCGGCATGGGTGAGGACCCGGACCTTACACTCGAGGGATGCAGACGTGCTGCCGGCATGGGCGTTTATCCGTTCGTCGTTCCGCTCAGACCTTTGCGGGGAACGATGCTCGAGCATGCGCAGCCGCCATCCACAGCCTACATGGAGCAAATGTATGGCAAAGTGGCAGGTTTTTTATCCGAAGCGGGCTTATCTGCGGCAGGCAGCGCGGCAGGCTGCGCCAAATGCGGGGCTTGCTCGGCGCTGTCATCCTTTGAGAAAGCGATTGTCTAGAAAGGAGCGATGAAGATGAGAAATTGCGAAATAAGACTAGCGCTGTCCGCCGGGGAGATTCAAATGGCACTCCGGCTTAGAAGGGAAGTATTCGTTGCTGAGCAGGGAATGTTCGAGCAATCCGATGCCGACGACCATGATTCTTCATCGCTTTTTCTGAACGCCTGGCGGAGCGGAACGATTCTAATGGGCACCGTCAGGTGCTACTCCGATCCTCATGAACAGGGGATATGGTGGGGCGGAAGACTGGCGGTTGCTGAGAAATACCGGCTCAGAGGGGTAGGCGTGTATTTGATCGAAGCTGCGGTCGAGGAGATGAAGCGCCGCGGAGCGAAACGATTTTTCGCCAAGGTCCAGGAGCAGAACGTGAAGCTGTTCGAGAAGCTGGGCTGGCAGGCGAGCGGAGACGCATTCCTGATTGAGGAGCATCCGCATCAACTTATGGAGGCTGATCTACATGTCAACGATGAACAAGCGCGAAAGCGCAGGCTCCCCGTCAGAATTTGAAGCAGCTTTACCCGATTCGCGTGTTTACCACATGCAAAAGCCGTCTCCGATGGGCATTGGCAGAAGAGTGTTCAGCATTCACAACCATGTCGGCGATTTGGCTCCGTGGCCGTACTACGAATCGGAAGAGGCGTTTTCTCCTGCTGATCCGGGCCCTTCAACGACGGAGGAGCTTCGCTCGTCCATGCAGGTCCGCGGCATTGAGAAGACGCTGATCATCCCCAATTACGGCATTCCGGTGCAGGCGCAGCCCTTTTCGCATAATGAGCTGGTCGTCAAGCTTTGCGGGGAGGGCGGGGACAAGGTAGCGGGTGCATTGTGGGTATCGGGGCTGCCGCAAAATCGCGAACTGACGGAATCCGCCCTGCAGCTGCTCGGTAAGCCGAATATTAGAGCGCTCAAAATGAGCTATATCCTCGGCGGAACGGCTGATCCGAACAAATGGGACGAGCAAACGCTGCGGCAGCATGAAATGATTTTCCGGGCGGCGGTTGCGTACGATATTCCCATTCAATTCCACACTAGTCCCGGCGGCGGATCGGATATTACGGGCTTCTTCGAAATGATCAAGCGTTTTGGCAAAGAGTTGAAGGTTCACCTGGTCCATATGGGAGGCGGCACCAGCGGGCATATCCGTCTGCTCTCACAGTGGAAGGATATGGTGGAAGGAGGCTATCGCGTTTATCTCGATACGAGCTGGGCGATAGGCTTCGCGGTCCGCAAGCTGCTGCAGGAGCTGGATCGTACAGGAATTGGCGTCGACCGGGTGATGTTTGGCTGCGACGAGCCTTGGAGCGATTTTGAAAGCGAGTTTTGGAAGGTACAAGGCGTAAAAGGCGTTTCGGATGAAATCAAGGAACGCATCTTCTGGGGCAATGCCGAAGAAGTGTATTTCAAAAAATAGGGATTCGAGCAATTTGCTCTTTACCATACAAGCTTAATAAAAAACCAAATTTACGGAGGCTGATGAACAAATGGCAAACTTTACTGAAAACGAATTGAAATCGATGAATGAGATTTCGCATCCGACTGTACCTGTAGGTACAAAGCTTTATGGCTCGACGAAGGTTTTTCCTGATTACCAAGCGAATAAAGGCGATAAATTTTTGTCGCTTATCCACGGCATCGCGCATGAATCCTCCCTCTCCTACGTTGCGATTCTCCAAGCGATCCGCGCGCAGCGGAAGGGCTTTGAAACTGCGATTTACTTTTACGGCACGGGGGCGATGAACGCGATTGCGACACGCGGCTTCCCGTCGGTCGGCAACGCCGCTTTCGGAGGTCAAATGAATCATAACGAAGGGCTGGCGACATTTATCAAGGAAGGCGGGAAAGTATACGTATGCCGTTTCGGTCTGGGTCTGCACGGACACCGGGAAGAGGATCTGATCGAAGGCTCCATTCCGTGCCATCCGCTGGATCTTCAGGATTGCCTGATCGAATATTCCCGCGCCGGCGCGTTCATTTTGAGCACATTCCAAATCTAACGCTTTAGATACAGCATTCATGAAAGAGAAGGTGATCGTATGACGCTAATATTGGAAAATGGAAAGCTTGCGGAGGATCATTTTATTGTCACGGCGGAATTAATTCCGCCCCGCAGCTGGAATCCGCAGTCGCTGATTGAGCAGGCGGAAAGGTACCGGGGTTATGTGGACGCGGTGGATTTGAGCGATAATCTGCTTGCTATCGCCAGGTTGTCGCCTGTGGTCGGTGCTCACTTTGTCAAGCAGGTCGGCGTTGAACCGATCGTTCAAATCAATTTGCGGGACCGCAATCGAATGGCGATTCAGAGCGATTTGCTCGGACTTGCGGCGCTCGGCGTAAAAAATATTGCGATTCTGGGCGGATACCCGGCGAGGGTCGGCACGGAGCCGAATGCGAAGGAAGTCTATGATCTGCAGACGATGGAGCTCGTAAGCTACGTGCGCAAGTTCGTGGATGAAGGCAAGCTGTTTGACGGAACGCTGCTCGAAGAGAAGCCGACGTTCACGATCGGAACGGTCGAGAATATTGCGGGCAAGCCTATTAAGGAGCTGATCGACCGTTTGGAGGCGAAGGTGGAGGGTGGAACGAACTTTGTCCGCACGCAGCTCGTGTTCGATATGGATTTGATCGGGGAATGGATGGAGGAAGTAAGAAGCCGCGGCCTGCATGAGCGCATTACGATTATGGCCAGCATATTGCCGCTCCGCAACGCCGAGCATGTCGATACGGCGCTGAAGATTCCTGGCATCGTCATTCCCGACAGCTTCAAAGCCCGCCTTACCGCAGCGGAATCGAAGGAGGAAGGCTTGACGATTGCAGCAGAGCTAATCGGCAAGCTGAAGGAAATTTCGGGTATAAAGGGCATTCATATCCGTCCGATCGGCGGGGCAGAGGACAGCGTGGTCAAGGTGGTTAAGCTGGCGGGTTTGCAGCCGGCGAATCCAGTAGAAGTCGGCATTTAGAGTTACGCCATTACACCACTGCGCCATGGAGGAAGGAGCCTGTTCATGAAAGTTGCTCTTTATACGTACAATACGAAGCCGCGGGGCGGCGTCGTTCATACGCTTGCCTTGGCGGAAGCACTGGTGAGAAGCGGCTGCTCCGTTACGGTATTTGCGCTTGGACTCGGCGGCAAGGAGAAATTTTATCGTCATGTGCAGGCGGATGTCCGGGTTATTCCATACCATTCTGGCGGGATAGAAACCTTTGATGCCCGTATTGCCAGCTATATTGATGCCTATACGGAAGGGCTGGCTGGCGAGCAGCTGGAGCAGTATGACATTCATCACGCGCAGGATTGCATCAGCGCCAATTGTCTCAGCCGTCAGATGGAAAAGGGGCGCGTCCCCTTTTTCATTCGGACGGTGCATCACTTGGATGATTTTACGACGCAGACTCTCGTTAGCTGTCAGCATAAGTCGGTTGTAAGGCCGGCAGAGCTCATCACGGTTAGCGATTATTGGCGCAGCCGGCTCAGCTTGTCTTACAACAGAGAATCGACCGTTATCCACAATGGGGTGGAGAACCGGTTCTTCGAGCGAAGGAGCAGCCAGCAGCAGCTGAAGGAGGCGTATGGCTTCGCGAACCGCACCGTCTTCTTCAGCTTGGGAGGCATTGAGCCGCGTAAAAATACGATCCGCACGCTGCGCGCCTTCCAGATCGTGAAGCGTTCCATTCCGGATGCCGTTCTCGTCATAGCCGGCGGAGCGACGCTGTTCGACTATCGCTATTATTTGCATGATTTTAATAAGGAATTGGATGCGATGGACAATGAGGTCCGTCAAGATGTTCGTATCGTAGGCTCGCCGGGCGATGAAGCGATACAAGATTATTACCAGCTGGCAGATTGCTACGTGCAGCCTTCCGTGAAAGAAGGCTGGGGACTTGCCGTTATGGAGGCGATGGCGGGAGACGCACCTGTTATCGCGTCTAATATCGAAGTATTTCGCGAATTTTTAATCCATGAGCATAACGCTTTGCTTCCGAATCCGGAGGATGAGTATGAGATCGCCGAGTGTATGATTCAGGTAGCGTCGGATGCGCAGCTTCGGGACCGCTTAATAGATGAAGGCAAGAAAACGGCGTATATCTTTCGCTGGGAGTTGGCGGCGGAGAAGCATGCGGCTCTTTATAGGAGGTTGGCGCTTGATGTTCGAACTGGCAGCATTAATTGAAGGATTAGCGAAATCATCCGGCTTCCTGCGGAAGAAGGATATTCAGGCGCCGCTGCGGGCATTTTCTTGGGACCCTGAGAAAATGCTGGACCCGATCGGAGACGACGCAGCCGTGCTCCCGTCTTCTGACGGCTATTTATTAATGTCCTGCGACGGCATTTTGCCTGAGCTTGTCAAGAAGGAGCCTTATTGGGCGGGCTATTGCGCGGTGCTGGTCAGCACCAGCGATATTTATGCAATGGGCGGCAGGCCAACAGCAATCACCAATTTGCTAAGCGCGCCTGATGAGCGGACGGCTTCTTTGATTGCCGAAGGAATGGCTGAGGGCTGCCGGAAGTTTCAAATCCCGATGGTTGGAGGCCATTATCTGCCTGGGGAGGCGGAAGGGGTGGGAACCTCCATTCTTGGAAAAGCAAGCAAGCTGCTCCGCGCCTCGCAAGCGGCTCCAGGTCAGTCGCTCATCGTAGCGGTAGATCTGGCTGGAAAGCTATTCAAGGACTACCCCCAGTGGGATAGCACCAGCTTTCACAGTCCGGAGACGCTGATGGCCAAGTTCGAGCTACTGCCTAAGCTCGCGGAAGAAGGGCTTGCGGCATCGGCTAGAGATATTAGCAATGCAGGCATTCTAGGCACGATCGCGATGCTTGCGGAAAATGCCGGCTGCGGAGCAGTAGTGGAGCTGGAGCGTATTCCGAAGCCTGAAGCAATGGACTGGGAAGAGTGGCTGCGCGTGTTTCCCGGATACGGCTTCATTGTTGCAACAAGCTCCGAATGCTGCGATCGTGTAATCGCGCTGTTTGCCTCTGAGGGAATTACGGCATCTGTCGTCGGCCAGCTAAACGACGATTCGCGTATTCTCATTCAGAAGGATGAAGACAAAGCCGTGCTTATCGATTGGCACGAGGAAGCGTTGGTGATGGTTCGAGATGAATAAGAGTGGGGATATGCTTGATAGTGAAATAAAGGTGGCGGCCGTTCAATTTAATGCCGGGCATGGAAACATTGAAGGCAATCGCGCCCGCATGCTGGAGCTGCTTGCCGAAGCGGCAGAGCAAGGCGCCAGGCTGATCGTTTTTCCTGAAATGGCCTCCAGCGGCTATGTATGGGACAGCAGAGAAGAAATTGCGCCGTTTGCGGAACCGGTTCCCGGTCCGACTACGGATGTCTTCCATGCTGCAGCAAAGCGGTATGGCTGCTACGCAGTAGTCGGGCTGCCCGAGCGGGATGCCAAAACGGGTGCCTATTATAATAGCGCCGTATTAATCGGACCGGAGGGCGTTGTCGGCACGTACCGCAAAACACATTTGTTTGCCGCCGATCCAAGATGGGCGCGCGAGGGGACGGAAGAAATTCCGGTGTTTGAAACGTCAATCGGACGAATCGCGATGCTGATTTGCATGGATGCTATGTACTTTGAGCCTGCGCGAATCGCTGCGCTGAAGCGGGCGGATATCATCGCCTTCCCGACCAACTGGGTTGGCGGCGGCAACAATCCCCCCAGCAGGACATGGTGCCTGCGGGCCAAGGAAAATGGCCTGTACTGGGTAGCGGCGAACCGTTCGGATCACGAAAGGGGAGCGCAATTTACGGGCGGCAGCGCCGTCATCGACCAGGCTGGCGATATTCAATCGATGCTGCTGTCGGGTCAAGGTATAGTTTATGGAGCAGTCAAGCGGAATTCGGATAAACGGGAGCAAATGACGGCCGCCAGACGTCCCGGCGCTTACGGCGAGCTATTGCTGCATCCTTATCTTTGGCAAGAAGGCGAAACGAGAAGCCATTCCATGCAAAAGCCTTTTCAGCTGATTACCGTTCCGGTTCCGGAAGAGGAAGGGCATTTCTTGCTGGAGCGTCTAACCCAGGCTTTCCTGACTGCGGAGCCATTGACCGATCAGTCGCTGCCGCGGCTATTCGTACTGCCTGAGGTGGAAATTGACCCGGCGCTTATTTCGCGAGAGCGCGTCTTAGCTCGTCTGCAAGCGATGGCAAGCGATTATCGGAGCTATATCGCCATTGGGATTGCAGAGAGGGAGCCTGGAAATCCGAAAAGCACAGCTGTGCTCGTCGGTCCTGAAGGCATAGCGGGAATCTCATCCGCCATACATGGGGATGAAGACAGGCTGCGGAAGGCTGACAGTCAATCGTACCGAACCTATGAGCTTCCGTTTGCGAGAGTCGGCATCCTAATGGATGCGGACGGCTCCCATCCGGAATCTTACCGTGTATTGGCTAAGCAGGGAGCGGATATCGTTGCAATCAGCTCCTCCGCCAAAGAGCGGAATACGGCTTGGATGAAGCGGATTTGGGCATTTGAGAACGATTTGATCGTGGCCGCAGCGGCACCTGGCGGCAGCGGCGAGAGTCTGCTGTTTCTGCATCGCCAGACGCATATCGAAGGGGATATGCTGGCGGGTCCCCTCATCCAAACCTTTGACACGGCTATGACAGAGCAAGCTCGAAAGCGTCCATTTATGAGACGTCTGAAAACACATATGTATGACCGGTTGGTCATTTCGGCAGAAGGAGGATTATAAATTGAAGCTATTGGGAATATCGGGCACGCTCATTGGAACAAAGACCTTGTCGCTCGTGCAAAATGTCGTCGATCATGCCGCAGCGCTTGATCCTAAGCTATCAGCAGAGGTGCTGGATCTGAAAAACTATGCGATCGAATTTTGCGATGGCCGTCCTTTCTTGCAATATAACGAGGATACCCGGCGAGTGGTAGAGGCGATCCTGGCTGCCGACTGCTTCGTTATCGGCACGCCGGTGTTCCAGGCATCGCTGACGGGCGCTTTAAAAAACTTGTTTGATCTGCTGCCCGTCGATGCGTTTCGCAACAAAGTAATCGGCTTTGTCGGTACGGGGGGTACGTATCAGCATTTCCTCGTTATCGAAAATCAATTGAAGCCGATCGCGGGCTATTTTAGAGCATATACGGCGCCGGATTACGTGTATGCACATCGGGACCATTTTGATGAAAACAACGAAATTGCCGACAGCGGCGTGCTGGAGAGGATCAGACAATTAGCCGCGCAGATTGCCGGGATGTCAAGAGCGCTGCAAGTTAATTAAGGTTCAGCTTGGAGGGCCGTCATGAGAATCATTTTGCTTTGCGGCGGAGAGGGCAGGCGGCTATGGCCGCTGTCTCGCCCGGGAAGAACGAAGCCCTTTATTCCGTTGTTCGAAGGGGCAGGTGGTAAACGATCGTCTATTCAGCGTATATGGGAGCAGCTTGAGAAGAACGGGCTTTCTTCGTTTACCTACATCGTAATCCAGTCAAGCGGGCTGCCCCTGCTGCTTGAACAACTGGGCCCCTCCGTTCCTTATTTGATTGAGCCCGATGGAAAAGGGACTTATCCGGCAGTCGTCTATGCGGCTGCCTGTTTGCGGTCGAAGCAGCTGCTTGGCTCCGAGGAAGCGATTATCGTCTTGCCTGCCGATCTTTACGTGGAGGATGCTTTCGTGCAAATGCTTAAGCTGCTGGAGCCTGCGTTATCGGAATCCCAATCGTAATTGGCGCTAATCGGGGTTAGGCCGCATCGTTTATCCGATCAATACGGATATATACTGCCGGAGCCCGCAACGAGCGAAGCGGCAGAAGGTTATCGTAGTGTAAAAAGTTTTGGAGAGACATGGGCGGATGGGAGAACAATAATGCTGGATCATGAAACCCGGCTTTGGCTGTCGACCGGATACAGCGGCGGGTTGCCGCCGCTGCATCTGTACGCAAGGTCATTGAGCAGCCTGCTACAGCATTCCACTGAAAATTAAACCATTTGTACTTGCCAGATTCCGCTAGTTAGAAACAGCTAGTGATGAATATTGGTTAACAGGCCTTTCTAGTCCAAAATGCTCGCGAAGCGTGCTGCCGGTATAGCTGGTACGGAATAGTCCCCGGCGTTGCAGCTCAGGTATAACCTGCTCCGCAAACTCTTCAAGACCAGCAGGCAGGTAAGGAGGCATCACATTAAAGCCATCGCTGCCGCCCTTCACAAACCATTCCTCAAGCTGGTCGGCTATTTGGACGGCAGTGCCTGCGAAGGTGCGGTGTCCGCGTCCTCCCGCCAGGCGGTGAAGCAATTGACGAATTGTAAGGTCCTCGCGCGCCGCTAAGTCGACGACTAATTGGAAGCGGCTCTTATTGCCGTTGATCTCCTCCAGACGGGGAAGCTCAGGCAGCTTTCCGTCGAGCGGATAGGTGAACAGATCGACGTTCAACATATTCGAGAGCTGGTTTAAGCCATAATCAATGATGGTTAGCTCATTTAATTCCTGTTCTTTTTCCTTTGCTTCCGATTCGCTGCTTCCGATGATCGGGCATATGCCGGGCAGGATCAGCAATTGCTCGGGAGTGCGGCCGTATTTGACCAATCTGGACTTTACGTCGGAATAAAAATGCTGTGCTTCCGTTAAGGTTTGCTGAGCTGTAAATATCGCCTCGGCGTACTGAGCGGCAAATTCCTTGCCGTCCTCGGAGGAGCCGGCTTGAACAAGCACCGGATAGCCCTGCGGCGAGCGGGGAATGTTGAGCGGACCGCGTACTTTAAAGACATCTCCGGCATGATTGATGCTCCGGACCTTCTGATGATCGGCAAAGGTGCCCGAATCGCGGTCGATAATCAGAGCATCGTCCTCCCAGCTGTCCCAAAGTCCCGTCGTCACTTTCAGAAACTCATTCGCCCGTTCATAACGTTTGCTATGCTCCAAATGGGTGTCCTTGCTGAAATTATTTGCTTCCACCGCGCTTCCGGAGGTAACGATATTCCAGCCCGCGCGTCCTTTGCTGATATGATCGAGCGAGGCAAACTTGCGCGCAACATGAAACGGCTCGTTGTAGGTGGTCGAGACGGTTCCGATTAGGCCGATATGATCGGTTACGGATGCGAGCGCGGAAAGCAGCGTAAACGGTTCAAGTCCGACGAAAGCGCCATGCTTGATATTATTGTTAATCGCTAAGCCGTCTGCCAAAAATAGCGAATCGAATTTAGCAGCCTCAGCCGTCTTCGCCAGCCGCTGGAAATAACGAATATCGGTAATATTTTGCGGCTCCGTGCTTGAATGTCTCCAGGCTGCCTCATGGTGTCCTGCGTTCATAATAAATAAGTTCAAATGCAGCTGCCTCGTTAATTGGCTCATCCTCATCTCACCTTTCTATTCGCTGTGGGTTTGTTTCCATCTAGTCAAACGTTTCTCTAATCCGACCAATAAATAATTAATAATCAAGCCGATAACCGAGATCGAAATAATGCCGGCATACATGTTCGGGATTTGGAAGTTGAATTGCGCATATTGAATCAAGTAACCGAGTCCGGATTGGGCGCCAACCATCTCGGCGGCCACGAGAACGAGTATCGAACTGGCGCCAGCCTGCCGAATGCCAACGAACATCGTTGGAAGCGCGGCGGGGATGATGACCTTGTAAAACAATCGAACGGAAGACAGGCCCATGGAGCGGGCGGATTTAATCAAAAGCGGATCTACGTTTTGAACGCCGCTGATGGTATTAAGCAAGAGCGGGAAAAAGCACGCATAGAGAACAATGGCAATCTTCGAGGTCTCGCCAAGGCCAAGCAGCAGGATGAAGACCGGAAGGATGGCCAAAGCCGCCGTATTCCTCATCAATTCCAGCAAAGGATTAAGATACTCGGACACGGACTTCCACCAGCCGATAGCTAGCCCGAGCGGGATGCTGATGACGATAGCGAGCAGAAATCCGCCGGCTGAACGTAATAAGCTGGCGGACGTATGCTCTGCCAAATCACCGGAAATTAGCAATTGCCACCAAGCGCTGAGCACTTCGGTTAAGGGAGGGAAAAACGTAATATTAACTAGTCCGATTCTCGGTGCAAGCTCCCAGAAGATAAGCAGGGAGGCGATGACGACCGATACTTTGAACGCCTTGCGCAGCTTAGTCAAAGACCATTCCACTGCTAAAAAGCCTTTGTTGTCACGAAGGATAACTGTTTCACCCGCGCTGCCGTTAGCCATCGTTAGCCACCTCTTTCAAAGATGAATTACCGCTTGGAAAGCTGCTTAATGTTTTCGTCTTTTCTTGCTCCTGAGCCCGGCTTACCTCGTCTTTAAGCAAATCCCATATTTCATGGCGCAGCTTGACGAAATCAGGATTTGCCCTCAGATCCTCCTCGCTTCTGCGGGATTCGAAGGGGATATCGATAACTTGCTTGATTCGTCCGGGACGAGAGGTCATGACAGCGACGCGCTGCCCCAGGTATACGGCTTCTTCAATGCCATGTGTAATGAAAATAATCGTTTTCTTGGTCGCTTCCCAGATGCGGAGCAACTCGCTTTGCAGCGTTTCGCGCGTTTGCGCGTCAAGCGCGGCAAACGGTTCATCCATAAGCAGCACCTCGGGATCATAAGCGAGGCTTCTAGCAATGGCTACCCGCTGCTTCATCCCGCCGGAGAGCTCGTGCGGATAACGATTCTCGAATCCGGCAAGACCGACCAAAGCAATAGCGGCCGATGCCCTTCGCCTCCAAGCCGAACTCGACATTAGCGAGCGTTGTTTTCCATGGAAACAAGGCATATTGCTGGAAGACGATGCCACGATCCAGATTAGGTCCGGTAATCGCTTTGCCGTCGAGTAATATTTGCCCGCTATTCGGCTTTGTCAGTCCGGCAAGCAAATCAAGCAGCGTTGATTTGCCGCAGCCGCTGGGACCGACGATGACCATGAATTCTCCTTGCTTTACATCCAGATTAATATCTCTTAGCGCGGATACGGGCTGTGAGTTTTCCTTTATATGTCCTAAGTTTCTTTGGATTCGAAATGATTTCTGAACATGCTGAATGCTTATTTTCGCTGTCATACGGCACCTCTCCCTATGGATGGATTACTTGGTTTCATTCAGATAAGGACTGAACTCGTTCGTATACAAATCCGACGCCTTGATTTGGTCTTTCTTCAGTGTGCCTTCCGCCTCAAACCAATTGATCCACGTATCAAATTCTTTATCGGAGATCAAACCGCCTTTCCCTGCAACGCCTGTGCTCCGCCAATACTTAACAGATGAAGCATCTTCCTTTCTGCCGCGTTTGTTAATGATCGCTTCGTAACGGGCAATGACCTCTTCTCTAGGCGTTTCGCGAGCCCATTCGATGGCTTTGGCAGTCGCTTCAACGAATAACCGTGTCGCATTCGGATTGTCTTTAATGAATTTGTTGGAGAGAACATAGCTTCCTGCGCTAAAGATTCCGAACAAATCTGTATCTTTGAATAAAGGATGAATGCCGCCGCGCTCCAATGCTTTATCTCTTAAAACCCCGCCCAACGAGGCGATGTCGATTTGCTTGTCACGCAGTGCCTGCTCGGTTGAGACTGGCGGTACGACGACCAGCGTTACCTGTTTAATTTCGTCCAGGGATAATCCTGCTCTGCGCAAATATTCTTTAATAACCGCTTCATGGTGACCGCCGAGCGTATTCATGCCGACCTTTTTGCCAATGAGATCCTTAGCGGATTTGATAGGGCTGCCGTCCAGCGCATAATAACCCGTCCAGGTATTCTCGTCAGAGCCGTAATAAGCGAGGACGGAGGTGATCTCCGCTTTAGCCGCAATCAGCTTGACGATCGCCCCGTTAAAGGCGCCGCCAAAGTCGGTATCTCCTGTAACGACGGATTGGATATCCTGAGGACCGCTGATCGTATTGCCGATATATTTCAGCTTGAGCGGTGCCAAATACCCCAAGTCCTCCGCTAATTCAGGAAAAGAGACGGAGCCGGTCCAGCCTTGATAACGCAGCTCGGATACTTCCGGCAATCCGTCATTTCCCGCACTCGCTTTTGCAGCCTCCTTGTTACCGCAAGCCGATAACAGGATAGCCGCTGCTAAAAGCAGGAGTAAGACGGAGCTGATTTTTTTTTGTGATGTTGTTTTCATTGGATAACCCTCCTATTATTCGAAAACCTGAAAATCCTATAGACTTACTATGAATTAATTTCTATAATTGACTATATGATCAGTCCCGTGAATTGTCAATGAAATGATGACGAATGACCATGAATGACGAGGAATGACAATGAGGGCTTTGAATTTGTCAAAGAAGGCGGGATGTTAATGTCTCATCATCGATTAAACCTACTCTCTATACATGAAGCGATTGATATGCTTGGTGTCAGCCGCTCTACATTCGATAGATGGCGCAAGCAAAAACAGCTTCCCTTCACTAAATTAGGGAAAGAAATTTTGATAGATAAAGCGGAACTGGAACGATGGATTAAGCATCACTCTTCGGGAATAGCTCAGCCTGCATTCGTATCCGGGATGAACCCGGCAGTAAATCTTCAAGAGCCCCGGACGATTACAGTTGGTTACCAGAGCGGTTATGCGCATGTATGGACAGCGCTCATCATGAAGGAGCTTGGCTGGTTCGAAGAGGAGCTCTCTGTTATTTCGTCAGAGCGAATAGGGCAAGTAAAATGGGTGGACGCTGCGAATGGTCCTGAGCTCGTTAAAGGCATGATCGGCGGCCATGTGCAAATCGCTTCCTTAGGCGACTATCCCATTGCCCTAAGCAGCTCGCTTGCGCAGCTGCTGCCGGCGTTTCAATCTGTTCTGCTAGCGTTTGACGGTAAATCGCCCCATGGACACGGCATTTCTCTAGTCGTGCGCAAGGGCATTCAAATTCGCGACGCATCTGATATTTCAGGCTTGAAGCTGAGCACGGTTGCGCAGTCAAGCTCGGGTTACCGGTTATCGAAGCTGATGAACGCAGTTGGCGGCAGCCATAACCAGATCATGCACCAGGCAATGGATGCAAGCATGTCGGGTATCGCACAAAGGCAAATCGAAGGCAGCGTCATGACGGAGCCATACTTAAGCCTGGTCCAGTATCACGGTACGGGACAGGTATTTTTTCAAGAGGGGCTTGGAGAGGATTATTTGACCGGAATCGTCGCTGAAGAGAGCTGGGCTGGCCAAAATCGCCCGATTATCGTCGCTTACCTAAAGGCGCACATCAGAGTGCATGAGCTTATGCGGAAGGAGCCAGCCAAAGCAGCCAAAATCATAGCGCGG
The DNA here is from genome assembly GCA_035491515.1 of Candidatus Udaeobacter sp. GTDB lineage: Bacteria > Bacillota > Bacilli > Paenibacillales > Paenibacillaceae > Pristimantibacillus. The sequence goes on from DATJKM010000181.1 coordinate 16,448, forward strand.
ATAAAAGGAATCCCAGGAGAAGTAGTAACCCGCGTCTTAGGGAAAATAAGGTGGGATGCGGCCTTGTACAGGAAGGATATCGGCACGCTTAAGGTGCTGAAGCAGGAGAATGCCCGAGTAGAGGGAGGGCTGTTCGTTAATAATGGAGAAATTAAATACAGTTCGGAATATTTGAACCAAGCGATTAAGTCGCTCAATTTACCTTTGCCTGATGACAGCTTGCTGGCAGGCGAATGGGGGCAGGAGCAGCTTTATTAGATAAGGAAAGGCAATATTGTTCCAATGCCGCTTAGATAGCCTTCCAACTGCAATAACGCATCTGTTAGCCCCTAAACCGGTCAATAGAAGTATAGAGCTATAAATGCAGGGGACTTTCGAGCCGATAAAGGTTAGAGGGCCTCTTTTTTTATGCTTTGAGCAGCTTTATGCTTCTCATTCATTATCTTGAGAGTCGCATCTTGCAAAATAGTGTCAAAGTCAGTTTCGCACACGGGGAAGGGGAATTTCGGTTGAATCGCTTACTAACGCGGATGGTATTATTTTTCTCTAGTCTAATTTTGCTTGCGGGGGCAGTGCTCGGCTTTACGATTTACCGGTCGTCGACGAAATTAATTGAAAGCTCATTGGGAGCACAAGCTCAGCTTGTCGCGGAGAATGCGGCGAAGCTGGTTGATTTAGAGGCTTACGCTAAGCTCAGCATTGATGCAGGGGAGACCGAATATTACACGAAGCTGCGCGGCCAGCTTAATGCTCTTCGGGAAATGAACGGACTGAAATATTTGTACACGCTCGCGAAATCAGAGAAAGACGGCAAAGCTGTCTATTATTATGTCGTCGACGGTGCGCCGCAGGATGTGGATAGCGAGGACTTCTCCGCTCTAGGCGATCCTGAGGAGAACGAATATCCGGGCATGGTTCGGGCATTCGCTGAGGGCCAGGCACAAATCGGCGAATTAACGAATGATCCGGAATACGGTGCGACGATAACAGCGTACGTTCCTCTCAAAAGCAAGGATGGGGAGCTGCTCGGCGTAGTTGGCGCGGATTTCGACGCTACGCATGTATATGCGCTTATGGACGACAACAGGAAGGCGACATTATATGTCACTCTCGGCATCATTGCGGCCGGCATGCTGCTTGTGTTTGTGCTGGCAAGCTATTTAACGCGTCCCTTGCTTCAGTTGACGACGCAGGTCGCGAAGGTGAGAGAGGGCGATATGACGGTCGTTATTAAGACGGACCGCAAGGATGA
>DATJKM010000182.1:0-18080 GCA_035491515.1 Candidatus Udaeobacter sp.
GCAGGCGTAACCTGGTCGGATGTGCATAGCGGAGAGCGGCTGCTTATCGGCTGGATGAACAATTGGAAGTATGCAAATATAATCCCTGCGGGCGAATGGCGCGGCGCAATGACGCTTCCGCGACGGCTGTCGCTTCGGCAGCAGGAGGAAGAAGTTCGCCTCATTCAGGAAGTGCCCGAGCAGCTAAGAGAAATACGGGCGGACCGCTATGAATGGCAGGACGAGCAAATTAGCCCGGGAAGCAATCTGCTTCAGGGCCATAAGGGCGAGCTGTTTGAAATCGCAGCAGAGTTCGAGACGGACTCCGCGGTTGAGTTTGGCTTCAAGCTTAGAATCGGCAATGAAAATGAAACGATCGTCGGCTACGATACGGAAGCCGGCCAGTTGTTTATCGATAGAACGCGTTCCGGGTTGCAGGACTTCCATCCGCAGTTCGGCTGCAGGCACAGCGTACCGCTGCATGCGGGAAACGGGCGCGTAAAGCTGCAAATTTGGGTGGACCGCTCATCTATCGAGCTGTTTGCCAATGACGGCGAGACCGTGTTAAGCGATCTCATTTTCCCGTTAACGGGAAGCGACGGCATCGAGCTCTATGCGAAAGGCGGCGATGTATGGCTGCGTTCTTTGCAGCTGTTTCCTTTGAAATCCGTATATGCAGCGAGCGTATCGGAAGCGGTTAATCAATAGCGAGATTAGAGAGGTGGTAGTTTAAGTGACTATGGAGGAAACTATGAAGGAAGGTATTCGGTTGTTTCCGGAGCGTTCAGGTTTAATCGCCTATTGGCCGCTTGATGAAGGGAAAGGGAGCTTGGTCGCGGATGTCATTAGTTGGAAATCCGACACGATTTCCTACGCTCTTCTGCAGGCTCCGTTTACGGAAGCGTGCGACCCGCAGTGGCGTACGGGCATTCGTGGAAACGCGATGCTGTTCGACGGATATTCGACGTGGATTACTAGACAGGCTGATGATATAGAAGTTCCGGGTGATGCGATTACGCTCTCGGCCTGGGTTGCGCCGCGTTCCTATGAATGGGGGGCGGAGCAGAGGCTCTCGGCGATCGTGAACCAGCATGACAGAGAAGCGAAGGAAGGGTTCGTTCTTGGCATGTACAGGCACGGCTCATGGTCGCTGCAGCTTGGCTTAGCCGGGACGTGGGTAGAGCTTTGGTGCCATGACCGGCCGCTTCCGAAGCATGAGTGGTCCCATATTGCAGCTACGTTCGATAAGGAAGAAGCCGTTATGAGGCTGTATTTGAACGGGGAGCAGGCTGCGGAGCTCCGCACCGCCGAGCGGGCTGCGATCACCCCCTGCCGCTCCGACCTGTTGATCGGAAAAAACAATCAGGCAACCGTGCTGGCCGAAGCATTCCGGCACAATATGTTCGACGGCTTGATCGACGAGGTGAAAATCTATGACCGCGCATTATCGGCGTCTGAGCTAATCGCTTCGTTCGAGGCTGACCTTGCTTCGCATGAAGGCAAGATTCCGGCTATCGATGAAGCGGATATCCGGCTGGACCGGACTCCACTCCTGAAGGACCGGCATCGTCCGCAGTATCATGCCAGCCCTCCCGTTCATTGGATGAACGAGCCTCATGCTCCGATTTATTTTAACGGGAAGTATCATTTGTTCTACCAGCACAATCCGCAGGGGCCCTACTGGGCGCAAATTCATTGGGGACACTGGGTAAGCGAGGATATGGTGCACTGGCGCGACCTTCCGATCGCGCTCTCGCCGGAGAGAGATGCCGTCGATCCGGACGGGGTTTGGTCGGGAAGCGCAGCGTATGACGAGAACGGCGTTCCCGCTCTTTTCTTCACGGCAGGGGATGACAGCAAGTCGCCGAACCAAAGTGTCGGTTTAGCCAGAAGTACTTTTGTGCAGGACGGCGAATCTGATCTTATACAATGGGTGAAGCATCCGGAGCCGCTGATCGTTCAAGAGAGAGGGCAAGGAATGTTCGGCGACTTCCGCGATCCGTTCGTTTGGAAGCAGGGCGATTTATGGTATTTGCTGATCGGCTCCGGCACGGATGGACAGGGCGGATCGGTACTGGCCTATACGTCGCACGATATGCTGAACTGGGAGTATAAGGGGCCTTTCTATACGGCCGATGCCGCTCGATATCCGTATCTTGGCAATATGTGGGAGCTGCCGGTGCTGCTCCCGCTCGGCAAGGAGAAGCATGTGTTTCTGATTAGCCCGCTCGGACCCGGTGCAGATGTGGAGGTGTTTTATTGGATCGGGACATTCGATGGCGAAGCAGTCCGCTTCATCCCGGATCAGGAGGAGCCGCAGCTTATCGACGTGGGCGATTTTCATTTCACGGGACCAAGCGGTATGGTCGATCCTAAGACCGGACGCAGCATCATATTTACGATAGCGCAGGGGGAGAGAACGCCCCAGCTCGATTACGACTCCGGCTGGGCTCATAATGCGGGCCTGCCTGTCAGCTTAACCTTGCGTGAAGATGGCCTTCTTGGCATTGAACCGATAGAGGAGCTTCAAACGCTGCGCGGTACTCATCTTCTCTCCCTTGCGGATTGCTCGCTAATTGAAGCCAATCAGCTTCTCAAAAAGGTGCAGGGAGATATGCTTGAAATCCGGATCGAGTTTGCAGCAGGCAGCGCCGGACGGGCTGGTCTGAAAGTAAGACAGTCTCCTGAAGGGGAAGAAGAGTCGCTCCTGTATTATGACTGGACGCTCTCCGAATTTGGCGTGGACCGCTCGAAGACGACATTATCTCAGGATGAACGCTCGGTTGGCGTGCAGAGCGGCAAGCTGGAGCTTAATGGCGAAAATTTATATTTGCACGTATACCTGGATCGTTCCATGGTGGAGGCGTATGCGAGCGGATTGAAAAGCTTGACGACAAGAGTATACCCGAGCCGCCCCGACTCCCTAGGCTTACAGCTATTGGGCGATGAAGGTCTCAAGATCAAATCATTGAACATTTGGGAAATGTCGTCTATTTATAAATAAAGGAGCAGCCAGACATGCGTATTGGAGCAATTGAAGCGGGCGGAACCAAAATCGTCTGCGGAATCGGGAATGAACACGGCGGGATTGAGGAGCGGATTAGCTTTCCGACAGAGCAGCCGGAATTGTCGCTTGCGAAGATCATCTCTTATTTTGAAGGTAAAGGCGTGGAAGCGATTGGCATTGGCACCTTTGGTCCCATTAATCTCGATCCTGCCAGCGAAAGCTATGGCTGCGTCACGACGACGCCAAAGCCCGGCTGGTCAGGCTTTCCTTTCCTCGGCACACTGAAAGCGGCCTTCGATATTCCATTCGGATGGGACACCGACGTTAACGCAGCCGCCTACGGCGAAGCTAAATGGGGAGCCGCGAAAGGCTTGGATAGCTGCGTTTACTATACGATTGGAACAGGAATCGGGGTAGGCATATATGCCGAATCGAAGCTGGTCCATGGCTTGGTGCATCCGGAAGGCGGGCATATCAGAACGAGACGCCATGCGGATGACTCCTTTGCCGGTATCTGTCCGTATCATGGCGATTGCCTGGAAGGAATGGCAGCAGGTCCTGCTATTGAACGGCGCTTTGGAGTAAAGGCCAGCGAGCTTCACTCAGATCATAAGGCATGGGAGCTCGAAGCCTACTATATCGCTGAAGCGTTGACGACGGCCATACTGATGCTTTCTCCGAAAAAGATTATTTTAGGCGGAGGGGTTATGCATCAGAAGCAGCTGTTCCCGCTCATTCGAGCCAAGGTGCAGCAGAGTCTTAACGGCTATGTTTCTTCAGAAACGCTACTTGCGGATATGGATAACTACATCGTTTCTCCAGGCTTAGGTGATAATGCCGGTTTATGCGGCGCGCTTGCGCTTGGATTAGCGGCACTCGAGAGAACGAAATAGTGGAGTGATTCCATCGGCTTATTCGGCTTATATTGTATAGCTGAAGGATAGAACGATGTTTCTCTGCCTTGCAGCGGTCTATCCTGTACAATTGCAGCGTAGCAGGTTGAAAATAACTGTGTGGTTACCCAATCAAGCATTTATTCTGCTACAGTACATTATAGCTCGTAATCTGAGGCGTAAAAGCGAAAAGGTATTGCAGATATACAATATAGCATAGCGCACGCATAAAAATTCCAACCCACTACTGGAAGAAAATTAAGGATTCTATGCAAATCGAAGCGATGCCAACGGCGGGCAGATCGTCATCCAGGTTAAACTCAATAACAAGTGTAATATCTTGATTCGTTTTATTGATGAAGGGATACGTTTATTAAACGTATCCCTTTTCCTTGTTTATCCTGTCTCCTCCATGTACATAATAATAGTTGTATCAGGAATGGATTTTGTTGGTGATCTACAACACTGGAAAAACGATAAAGTGAGGCGTGCACATGGAGCAGGGCGGATCCCTCGGCGGAACAATCGGTAATACCTCTACGATGAGTACGACTTTACGTAATCAGGGGAACGGAAACAACGATGTCGAAAAAAAACCGATTTCGAAAAATCTTGAGGTCAACCGGCAGCAAATAATGGAAAACTTCAATGAGTGTTTCGACTTTGTATTCCTGCCGTGGAGGTATGGCCCTGAACTCGGGAATGAGGCTTTTTCCGCCTATTTTGATTCATTAGTTGAAGATAAAAAGGTTAATTATATGAAAGCCTCGCTGCAGGACCTGGTGAACCATGAGATCGGACCGGGAACCGAGGTTACACCTGAGATGTTCATGCACTTTTTTGAAGAACATGGGGTCTCTGGTCAAACCGCGATGCTTGTTGATGATTTTAATACAGCCGTCTTAAATATTCTGAACGGCAATCTTGTTATTTTCATCGACGGTTGGGATAAAGCGCTGAGCTTTAAGGCCATTGGCGTCCAAACCAGACAAATCACCGAACCCGTCAATGAAGGGGTTGTTTACGGCCCCCGGGAAAGCTCGGTAGAAAATCTGAAAAAAAATCTAGGTCTCATCCGGTTACGCATTAAATCTCACCGATTTAAATTGATAACCTTGTCGGGAGGCGGGGAGAGTCGAACAGAGGTCGTTTACGGTTACATTGACGGCTGCGTAAATCCGGAAACATTGGAAGAATTCAAAAGGCGAATCGAAACCATAAAGGATAAGGAAATACTGGAAGCCGCTTATGTTGAAGAACTTATTGAGGATTCTACCTATTCTCCTTTCCCTCAAATCCGATATACCGAGCGGCCGGATGTAGTAGCATCGGCATTAATCGACGGAAAGATCGTCGTACTCTGTCAAGGCTCCGGCATGATGATGCTTTGTCCCGGCTTGTTTGCCGAGCTGCTGCAGTCAAGTGAAGACTATTATCAGCGGACCATCATTGCATCGGTAACCAGGTGCTTGCGGTTAATCGCGTGTATCATTGCGCTTACGCTGCCCAGCATCTACATCGCCTTAACGACGTATCATCCCGAATTGATTCCGTCGGTTCTTCTCCTGGCAATTGTCGATGCACGGGAAGGAATTCCGTTTCCAGCTTTTTTTGAAGCGCTGATCATGGAGTTCTTCTTCGAGCTGCTGCGGGAAGCAGGGGTAAGGCTTCCCCGGCCGGTCGGATCCGCGGTAAGCATCGTCGGTGCACTGGTCATCGGAGATGCGGCAATCTCTGCCGGAATTGCCTCTCCGATCATGGTCGTTCTAGTAGCCTTGACGGGAATTGCATCCTTTGCCATTCCGCAGTATAACACGGCTATTGCACTTCGTCTCTTGCGATTTCCGTTAATGGCCATAGCCGCTCTTCTGGGAGGGTTCGGACTCCTGTTCGGCTTGATCTTCATCCTGCTGCACCTGGTTACTTTGCGCGCGCTCGGCCAGCCTTATTTGGCTCCAATCGCTCCGCTCAGGCCGCGGCAGCTGCTGGATGTGCTGATTCGCGCTCCTATTAAGAACATTATGCGCTCGCCGCGCAACCGGCATATGCATATGCCCATCAAGCGAAGAAAAGGATGACGGAGACGATGGGAAAGCTGTATCTGAAGCTGCTTTTTGTAGCTCTTGTTCTTCTTTCTTCAACGGGCTGTTGGAACAAGTTGGAGCTTCCCGAAAGAAGCTTCATTATGTCTTTGGGAATTGACGAAGGCAAGAATGGCACTATTCAACTGACGGCGCAGTTATATAAACCGGCCACCGGACTAAGAGGAAAGGGACAGGAAAAAGCGTTCATCAACATTCAATCCGAAGACGATTCGATGTTCGAGACCGTGCGCGATCTGACTCTCCATATGGGGCGCAAAGTCCATTGGAGCCATATGCGCATCATTGTCATTGGGGAAGAGTTCGCGAAGAAGAGAGGATTGGAAGAAATTCTCGATTTCTTTTTTCGCAATCAAGAGCTCCGCCTGACTACTTATGTCCATATTGCCAATGGAAAGGCTAGCCAATACATGATTACAAAGCCGCTGATCGAGAATACGCTCGGCCAGCAGCTGCTGTCCATTCAAGAAGTAGCTTACAAATATTCCGGTAAAACGGCGAACGTGACCTTGCTTGATCTGGGGTTTCAGCTGAGGGGGGAGGTCAATGATGCGATGATTCCTTACCTCTACCGAAGCAAGAAAATATCATACACTACCCCGGTAGCGGGGGCTGCCCTTTTCAAAGAAGGTAAAATGGTAGGGAAGCTGTCTTCTCATGATATGGAAAGCGTCTTGATGCTGCGTGATGAGTATGAACGGGGGGTACTCGAAGTCCCCTGCTTAAATCAACCGAAAGGCAAACCGAAAATGAAAGAAACGGTTCAAGTCATTTCTACGAGCACCCAGCTTTCTCCTGAGATCAAGCAAAGGTCTGTCAAAGTGAAAGCGTCCGTAACTGTGGAAGGCACCATAACTGAGCTCAAGTGTTCCAAAATAACGACGGCTGAAGAAGAATCGGAATTCCTCAATCGGGTCAAGGAAATCGTAGAGCAAGAAATGCTGAAATCGTATGATGAGCTGAAGCGGAAAAAAATCGATGTCATTAACCTCGGCAATCTGATATATCGCAGACACCCGGCGTTATGGAAAAGCATGAAGGAAGACTGGCCCGAAATTTTTGCGAAGAGTCAATTAGAGATCCATACCGATGTGAAAATTATTAATACCGGGACAACCGTCGGCAAATCGGTTTTAGCTAAACAAAAATAGGAGGGAAATCCGTGCTGGAGAAAATTTTTGTTCTGTTTGTCATGTTTGCGCTCATTATCGTTTACGACGGCCCGAGGCTCAAGCAGAAGCAAGCGCGCGAAAAGCTGGCATACGGGGCTCTGATGCTTATCGCTCTCTATTTCAGTGTGGACTATGTATCCAACCTTGATCTGCCGAGGCTGCATATGGTTGGCGTTTATTTGTTATCTGATACGGCGGAGAAGATCTCCAGCTATTTAAAGGCGGGAACATCTTGAAAAATCGCGAACCCATTACTGCGGGACAAATGTCCCTCCTGTTTTTTACGTTCATGACAGGATCATCCATTATTAATATTCCGTCGCCGCTCATTGCTTTCGCCAAAAACGATGCGTGGCTGTCACTGATTTTTTCATGCACGATAGGGGGACTGCTGCTGAGCTGTATGCTTTATCTGAATAAGCAATACCCCGGATTAACCATTGTCGAATACAGCCGCAAAGCAGTCGGGACATGGATCACTGTTCTCCTATTGATTCCTTTCGTGGCCTTTCTGTTCCATATATGTGCCGGTATCGTGATCGACGTCGACTTGTTTATGACCAGCTCTTTAATGGATGAAACGCCTATGTACGTCTTTTCCTTTATTGTATTGTTAGCCGCCGCAATTACCGCGCAGGCCGGTATCGAAGCAATGGCCAGAATGTTCATCATCATCATTACGATCATGCTTTGTTTCGTTGCGGTCATTTTATCACTAGCACTTCTTGACTATCGTCCGGAACAACTGCTGCCTATTATGCCTCAAGGATTCAAACCCGTGCTGCATGGCGTGTACTTTTCTTACGGGTTCCCTTATGCAGAGGTGGTCGTGTTTGCCATGCTGCTGCCGTTTGTCCGCAAGACAGACAGCAAAGAGCTGAACAAGTCCATGTATAAGGCGCTCGTCATGAACGGTGTCGTTTTAATCATATCAGTCGTATGCACGATTATGATGTTCGGCCCTATGGCAGGTGAAAGAAAATACTCCATGTATCAGTTTGCGCGCATTATCCAGGTTGCCGATATCATCGAAAGAATCGAATCCGTCATCGCGATGGCGTTAATCGCAGGATCGTACATGAAAGTTACCATAACCTTATATGCGCTGGCGTTAGCCGTGTCCCAGCTGCTTCGTATAGAAGATAAACGGATTCTCATATTTCCGCTTGCTTTGGTCTGTGAGCTGCTCGCACTTTTGCTTTCTGAAGGTATGACCAGGTGGGAAGAAACGGTATCGTCGATACATCCGCTTTATGTGAGTATAGCGTTTGTGTTTCCTTTGCTGCTACTGACGGTGGTCACCTGGATCAAATCCATAGGTAAGCAATCAAACGTATAGTTTTTGCGATTTTCACTGAAAATTGAACAAAGACTATGGTTTTTTATAATGAAAGCGCCTTCTTTTGGGGCTACTATTAGGAGGTAAATATTTCTTATAACTGATCTTAGCACCATACTCACTTTCCTCGGAAATGTTTGCCGCTTATTTTAACCCATTTATGAGAGGGGAACTACGCTGCATGAGTAACCGAATGAAACGGAGCATGTCTTTAGCACTGGCAGTATTAATGATTGTCTACACGGTTTTGGCAGGATTGCCGATCCAGCAAGCGAAGGCCTCGCCTGCATCGGAGCCGCAGGTGTGGAAGTTTGATTTTGGCTCGGCGCCGGCTCCTGCCGGAAGCTCGGGAGGTCCCGTAGCGGAAGGCTTTACCGGAATTACCGGCACGACGCTTTATACGGCTGAGCAAGGCTATGGTTTGGATACGAATCTAGCCTCACGCTATCGCGCGGCCGAATCAACGGATCATTTGCTTAACGATTTTGTTTTGGGCGGAAATGGAACGCCATTCATGTTTATGGCTGATGTGCCAAATGGCAATTACAAGGTAACGCTTTATTCGGGCGATCTGCTTCAAACGACCTCAACCTACAAAACAAAGGTAACGATTGAGAATGTCGTCAAGGAGCAAATAAACTCGCGAAGAGCTGTCGAGAGCAAGGTTTATGATACGACGGTTACCGATGGGCAAATGAATATCCAGCTGACGGGCGATGCAACGTTCAGTATTTTGAATGGAGTCATCATCGAGCAGGTATTCCCCTCGGCGCCGGAGGGCCTTATGTTGACCGGTGTAAGTGTAAGCGGTGTTTCCTTGCAGTGGACGACGGTTGCGGATGCGGTTTACTACCAGGTTTACCGTGCGGCTGGCAGCAGTGAACCAGGCAATCCGATTGCCGAGCAAGTTACCGGCACGAGCTACACGGATACTGGCGTGAGTGCCTTTAACAGCTACACGTATTACGTTGCCGCAGTCAATGCGTTTGGCCAGCAATCTGCATTAAGCGCGGCTAGTGAAGCAGCTTCCATTCCGGCTCAGCAGCAGCCTGCCGTACCAACCGGTCTTACGGTAACCGGAGTGCAGGCCGCTAATATTGAGCTTGCTTGGGAGGCAGCCGCCGGTGCTTCTGAATATGAGGTGTACCGTTCGGATGCAGAGGAGGGAGCTTTTGTTAAAGTTGGCCAAGCGGCAACATTGACTTTTGCCGACCAAACCGCGAACACCGCTATTCCGCAATACTACAAAATAAAAGCGTTGAACGGGCAAGGTTCGTCCGATTTCTCGGCTTACTCGGTTAGCTCCATTTACGTACCGCCGGTTTCTTTGCCGGAGGGCGACATCAAACGATTTGATTTCGGCAAAGGGGAAGCAGCTGACGGTTATGTGCAGGTCGCTTCGGCCATCGCTTATTCGGCAGAGCGGAAATACGGCTTTGCCGATCCGGCAAAGGTCAGCTTCGTTGACCGGGACACGGCGGATGCACTGCGCTCGGACTTTAGCATTATACAGGATACAGCCTTTATTGTTGATCTTCCAAACGCGGATTACACCGTTTCCCTCATTGCAGGCGACATGAATGACGTGACCGATATTTCGATAAAAGCTGAGAGCATCGAGAAGGTAAAGCGGCTGGACGCGAATGCGGTTAGACCTGCAGGCCAGTTTCTTGAAATGAGCTTCGATATCGCATTAGTGGACGGACAGCTGAACCTTGAGTTCACGGGCACCGCTCCAAAAATTAACGCGCTCGTCATTACGAAGAAAGCGGAGCGTACGGCAGGCGAGCTGCCCACGGTCTATATCGCAGGCGATTCTACTGTACAAACCTATGATCCCTACTGGCTTCCACAAGCGGGCTGGGGCCAGATGATTCCAAACTTTTTCTCTGATAACGTTATTTTTAAAAACCATGCCATCGGCGGCCGAAGCACCAAAAACTTTATATCCGAGGGGCGCTTGGACGAGGTGCTCCGGGCTATTAAGCCGGGAGATTACTTCCTCGTACAGTTTGGCCATAATGACGCAACTATTAGCGTCCCTGACCGTTATGCGGCTCCGGCCGATTACAAAAATTATTTAAAAACCTACATTAACGGCGCAAGGCAGCGCGGAGCTACGCCGATTCTTGTTACCCCGATGGGCAGACGCAGCTTCAATGCAGATACTGGGAAATTTAACGTAAGCTTCCCCGAGTATGTGCAAGCGATGAAGGAAGTCGCGCAGGAGTTTGACGTTGATTTGGTAGATTTGAGCACACTGAGCATTTCATATTATGATTCGATCGGACCTGCAGCAACGTTATCCGTGTTCCTGCATACCCCTGCCGGCGTATACGGTGCGTTCCCGAACGGCTCAGCGGATGATACGCATTTCCAAGAATACGGGGCAATCCAGCTTGCACGTCTGTTATCCGGGGCAATCAAGCAGCTGGATCTGCCGCTGGCGCAGTCGGTTAAGGAGATCGAATTGCCGGCTGATGTCCCGATTAAGCCGATAGGCCTCGCCGCAGGCAGCATCAGTAATTCAGGAGCATTGCTCAAATGGGATAAAACCGCTACGGCGGACATTTACAAAATCTACCGTAAGCTTTCTTCTGAGCCGGATAGTGCGTATGCGATGATTGGCACTTCTACTATCCCAACGCTCAATATGGGCGGTTTGGTAGAGGGGAATAGCTATAACGTGTACGTAACGGCAGTGAACGGCAAAGGGGAATCAGCACCTTCCGACGCCGTTTTCATCAATACGAAGGCTGCTGAGTACAAGTATGATTTCGGTCCAATTGGCGGTGCTGTAGCAGAAGGCTATACCGAAGTAACCCGCAATACGATATACAGCCCCGAGCTCGGATATGGTATTACGGACAGCACGGGCATGATTGACCGCGACCGCGGTACGGGTACGGACGCGCTTAGACGCGACTTCGTTGCTTTCTTCGGCAACAGCTACGAGTTTAAAGTGGATTTGCCAAACGGCTATTATTCGGTTAAAACCTACACCGGGGACTGGATAGGGTCAATCAAAACGAATATTAACATCGAAGGCAAGGATTTCGGAACGGTATCATCAGGCAAGGCAAATATTGCTGAGCGCGTGTTCAATATGATTGCCGTCAAGGACGGACAGATGAACATGATCTTCAGCGGAACGACTGCCCACTTGAACGGCGTAGAAATTACGCCATTGCTGCTCGCGCCTGCTCAGCTGCAGCTTACCGGACTGGATTTGAGCGGAGATCCGGTCAAAGCCGAGTTTTCATGGGCGGGAGCAGCGGATGCGGTCAAATACAACGTTTATCGCAAGGCGACGGTAGCGAGCAGCACAGAGCTCCTTGGCGAGACGGCATTAACAACGTTCACGGATGATAGCGCCGACGTTGGCCTTGAATATGTATACACCGTAACCGCAATAGACAATACCGGCTTTGAGTCGGTAGCCTCTAATGCGCTTAACGTATCCATGATTGATCCGAATGTGGAGAAAGCCGCGATTCCGGCAGGACTGGCGCTGGCGGCGATTCACAAGAACGATATTAGCTTTACTTGGGATGCGGTGACGCATGCAAGAATGTACAATGTTTACCGTGCTAAGAAAGCAGACGGCACGTACACGTTGATCGGCAAGTCGGCAGCTGCGTCTTATACCGATAACACGGTTTTGACGACCATTCCTTATTACTATAAAGTCGCTTCGGTGAACGAGGGCGGAATTTCCGGGCTGTCGAACGCACTCGAGACGGAGGCGGTTACGACCTTGGTTCGGGATATGGAATATTTGGACCGGGCGCCTGTCGCCATTAAGATGGAGACCGGCAACTATATCGGCTGGCGCATGCTGGGCCTGGATCCGGACGAAATCGGCTTCAATGTGTATCGTGACGGCGTGAAGCTGAACGATACCTTGATCAGAGCGAGCACCAACTATACAGATGCAGCTGGAACGGATGCTTCCGTGTACCATATCACTTCGGTTCTGAACGGTGTCGAGCAGGTGGCGACGAGCAATTTCGGCGTCTGGCAGCAGCAGTATAAATCGGTACCGCTGCAGAAGCCTGCCGACGATTATACGAAGGACGGACAGCCATACTCGTATTCGGCTGGCGATGCAAGCGTAGGGGATCTGGACGGCGACGGAAAATACGAAATCGTGATGCTGTGGTCGCCATCGAACAGCAAGGATAATTCACAATCCGGTTATACCGGCATTGTGTATATGGATGCTTATAAGCTGGACGGCACCCGTATATGGCGCATTAATCTCGGACCGAATATTCGTGCCGGGGCGCATTACACGCAGTTCATGGTTTATGATCTGGACGGCGACGGCTGCGCAGAGGTTACGTTCAAGACGGCTGACGGCACGATTGACGGAACGGGCAAAGCGATTGGCGATCCGAGCAAGGATTACCGCAATAGCACGGGTTATGTTTTGCTGGGCAACGAATATTTAACGGTATTCGAAGGCGCGACAGGCAAAGCGCTGACCACGGTCGATTATGATCCGCCTCGCGGCGACGTCGCGGCATGGGGGGACGCTTACGGCAATCGTGTTGACCGTTTTCTTGCCGCTGTCGCGTATTTGGACGGCGAGCATCCGAGCCTGATTTTCAGCCGGGGCTATTACACGCGTACTGTGCTTGCGGCTTATGATTACCGCGATGGACAATTGACGAAGCGCTGGGTATTCGATACGAACAATGAGGGCTATGGCGCCTATACGGGGCAAGGGAATCACAATTTATCGGTAGGGGATACGGACGGCGACGGCAAGGATGAAATTCTTTTCGGATCTTTGGGGATTGACGATGACGGTGAACTGCTCTATTATACCGGACTCGGTCATGGCGACGCGATGCATTTCGGCGATTTGGATCCGGAGCGTCCGGGACTGGAAGTGTTCAATGTACAGGAGCATACCGACGCCCCATACGGCATGGATCTGAAGGATGCCCGTACCGGCGAAGTCATTTGGGGCATTTATACGGGGCTCGATACCGGGCGCGGGATGTCCGCAGACCTTGATCCAAGATATGCGGGGGAAGAGATGTGGAGCGCCACGATCGTTAACGCGCAGCATATCCCGATTTCGGGATTATACAGCGCGAAGGGCGAGCAAATTACGACCGTCATTCCTACCTCGACTAACTTTGGCGTTTGGTGGGACGGCGATCTGCTGCGCGAGCTGCAGGATAACAACCGCATTGACAAGTGGGATTATGAACATACGACAACCGTTAATGTACTGACAGCCGCCGGCGCGGCTTCGAACAACTCGACGAAAGCAAACCCTAGCCTGCAGGCCGACTTATTCGGTGATTGGCGGGAGGAAATCATGTGGCGTTCCGTGGACAGCAGCGAATTTAGAATTTATTCTACTGCAGATGAGACGGACTATCGCATACGCACGCTGATGCATGATCCGAATTACCGTCTAGGAGTAGCTTGGCAAAACGTCGGCTACAATCAGCCGCCGCACCCAAGCTTCTACTTGGGAGATGGAATGGCGCAGCCGCCAGCGCCGAGCATCCATTATATCAATGCTCTCGTTACCGCCATTACCGTAACAGCGGCAGGTGAAGCGGAATCAGTAAAAGTAGGCAGTACGCTTCAAATGAACGCGGAGGTTCTTATGGATACCGCTGCGAATAAGTCAGTTGCATGGTCGGTTACGAATGTCGACGGCAGCCCTACGAATCTGGCAACGATCGGGCCGGACGGCGTACTGCATGCGGCAGAGGAAGGCACGGTTAAGGTCGTTGCGACAGCAGCGGATGGTTCTGGCGTCAAAGGGGAGAAGCTGATCATCCTTATCGCTAATCCGGTCATACCGCCGCCTACGCCTGCGAGCAATCAAGTAACGGTTGATGCCGTGATTGTGGACGGTAAAGCTTCAGCCGTTGTAGACGACGCGAAGCTCCAAGATGCAGTTGAAGCATCAAGCAATCATCTGGTCATTATCAAGGTAAATGCGGATGCCTCAGTCCATGAGATAGAAGTGAGTATTCCCGGAAAAGCGTTAGTAAGCTTAAATGCGGCAAAGAAAATGAGTTTAACGATTGATACGGGTGTGGCTAAGGTAACGTTATCTGATAAGGCACTGAAAGACGCGGTTGGGTCGGGCACTGATATGAGACTTACCGTAGCAACGGTTAACGCATCCGAGCTTTCTGAGGATGTACGCAAACGGGTAGGGAATGCTAGCGTATATGATTTCAATCTATATGCAGGAGAGAAGAAAATCAGTAAATTCGCAGGCGGCGAGCATACGGTCGAGATTGCCGTTCCGTATTCGCTCAAGCCAGGCGAGAAGCCTAGCAGCATTGAATTGTATTACATTTCGGATGATCGTCAACTTGAAGTCGTTCGTAATGTGAAGTATGACGCGAAAACAGGCATGGCAATATTCCACACAAATCAATTTTAAATAAATAACCCCATAGCTAAGGATACTCCGGTTCGTTCGGATATCTTGCAGCTATGGGGATTTTTTGTTTCACTAATCGTCAATTCGCTAAAATATCTTGGATACGCCAAGGCGAGCCTATGGACTCACGTTTAAAAAGAAAGGTGTAGCTGCCGTTCCAGCGGGGCTCGTTAAGCTGATGAATCGAGACCGGCAGCCTAATTTCAGTCGTTAGCGCTTCGCCCAGATTGCTGTCATCGGACAAGGCCTTCCCTTTTGCTTTTGGCGGAGTCAGCTCCCGTATCGAGACTAGCGATTCCATGAGCTTCATGAAGGAAGCGAGTTTTTCCTTTGGCAGTTCTTTTGTCAGTTCAAGCAGCAATTCCTCATCCTTATGATATAAGGCTTCGACGAAGCTTTTGGCCATTACAAGCGGGGGGGCGGAGTCAAAATATCGCTTGATTTGGCCGGCCGCCTTATGAACCATCATCTGGTGTGCGGGATCCGGGCTATCGGATTTATGGGTTGAGCTGCCCAGAAAGTGAATGCAGAAATGACCGGAGAAGCCATTCTCCGGAATGCCGTCCCCGCCATGGGGCATCCCGTTCATAGACGCTGCAATCCATTCGTCACCCGAGTGGATCAGTACGGCCTTCCTCCTCCAGCTCCACTTGCCGTTATAAATTTGCTTCATAATACGCGTATCTTCCTTCGTTAACGGCTGAACGTCGGCATGATCGCTTCCTGCCCGCCGCTGTACGTGAAAACTTAGTCCCGTTTCGAGCTCAGTCACCGAGAATATGCTTTTGTTAGGCACAATTTGCGTCGCTTGCTGCCAGGAAAGCAGCTTGCCATAGTGCTGCATCCGCAGCGCTTCCGCTAGTCCGACCAGCTTTCCGGAAATCTTTTTAGGCAAAATCGTTGTTGTGGCCGTCGTTTCATTCCAAAGATTTCCTGATCGCTCCAAGCGAAAATGCTTCGTTCCGTCCGCCAGCAGCAGCGCTATATCGATATCGGGAAAATATACGGCTTCAGCGGCAGGCGTTTGTTTAGCCTCAAGCAAAGCAGCATTGATTTCCCGGCTTTCGATTTGGAGATCGCTGACGAATGCGGCATGCTGTCCTGAACGAACGGTCATTATAATCGTGTTTTGCTGACTCTTCTCTCCCGAAATTTTTGGCTTCTGAATTAACGCCTGAGCAAGAGCAGAATGTGGTTGTACGGTCAGCAGCCCAATGAGAACTAATGTGATCACAGCTGCTGTTTGCTTCCATATTCGGTTCATTTGCTGCCCTCCGTTCCATTTTTTTTTCTATTTTCAGCAAAGCCGCCGTTAATTATGTAGCCATTAGATCATGTATGGTTCTGTCCAAAAAGATTCATACTAGCATGGATACTAAAGTATGGGGGAGATTAACGACAATGGGGCTGCAGTGGATTTTAGCCATATACCTTCTGTTTCAGCAAGGGAATTATCCTGATCCTTTGGTTATCGAGCATGAGGGCCATATACTCTTAGAGATGAATAGGGCTAAGTATAGCGATTCTTTGTCTGGAATTCCGCTCATTGATCAGGATAAGCTTAATAAATCGATGGATGATCTAGAGAAACGGGTGCAGAAGCCGCCGGTTAATGCAACGCTTGACGGAGCCGGAAGAGTTTTGCCTGAGCATACGGGAAGCGAGTTTGACCGAAGGTCGTTTACGGAGCAATTTTACAGCTTTATTTTTGAAGGGGGAATTTCCCGGCTTGAGGTTCCTTTACTGACGACTTATCCGAGAGTGGACAGCGAGCTGCTCTCAACCATAAAGGTTAAAAGGATCGGGCAATATGCTACATATTACAATTCGAGAAACAAGAACCGCTCTCATAACGTTGGATTAGCGGCAAAAGCGATCAACAATACCGTCGTGTTTCCCGGCGAGCGGTTTTCATTCAATCAGGTTGTCGGAAAGCGTACGAAGGAAAAGGGTTATCTCCGTGCTCCGGTTATCGTTAGAGGGGAGATGTCGGAGGATGTCGGCGGCGGCATATGCCAAATATCGTCGACGCTCTTCAATGCCGTAGACCGTGCCGGTCTGAAAATAATCGAGCGCTATTCCCATAGCCGGAATGTCAAATATGTGCCGCCCGGGCGCGATGCGACCGTAAGCTGGTATGGCCCTGATTTCGTATTCCAGAATAAATACAACCAGCCGATTCTAATTCGGGCCTATGCGCATGGCGGACAGGTGAGCATCGTCATTTGCTCTTCCGACGACATTAATGAGAAAACCAGACAAGTACCGAGCGCCTCGAAAAAACTTCCGGAGGAAGTGAAGCTGGGGATGGAAGCCGGCGGCTTGAAACGGAAACACAATTAAGGAATGGAAGCAAACCGTCCGGGCTGGTTTGCTTTTTTTGCTGTTTCTTGAATGCTGGGCATGTTCAGTAGTTATGAATATTAAGGACCTTCGCGGCCTCATTCGGGGAATCTGTGTAATACAGATAATGCTTCAACGTCTCTACGAAAACCGTTCCATGAATTCGGTCCTCTTCTCTTAGTTTCATAACAGCCGGAAAGAAATCAAGCTTTGAGATAGCAAACTGTATTAGAGGAAATAGTAATTAACACTGGGAATGCTGATAGAAGTATCTGAAGCTCTTATCGGTTAAATATCAATCTTTATGCGAAGCGGACCGAAAATAAGCAGATTTAAACAGGGGAAGACCACAATGCGGCATAGCTGCCGTATAGTGGTCTTTTTTTACACTCCGGATGGAAAAGGCATTCATAGAGACTAGCTTATTCACGTAAGTTTATAATTGAAGGGTTGACACCTTCACGCTTATTCGTAATGATGGAATTAAGTATGCAGTGGGAGGAGATGACCGCGATGAAATTAGTGGTGGAGCAGTCAGCAGCGCGTTGGTATAAGACGGAAATGGGTCTTTCCGACGGAGAATTCATTCGCATTTATGTCCGTTTGGGCGGATGCGGCAGCGTTCATCCGGGTCTTTCGCTTGGCGTCGTTAAGGATGAGCCAAGGAGCATTGGCCTAAGCGTGAACGAGGAGGGCGTTACTTTTTATATAGAAGAAGATAATTTGTGGTATCTGGACAATAAGACGCTTCGGATCTCATTTGACGAGAAGTATGAAGAAATTCAAATGACTGTAGCGTAATAAAAACTTATGCCAAG
>DATJKM010000183.1:0-19426 GCA_035491515.1 Candidatus Udaeobacter sp.
GTGTCTTCCCCAAAATAGCCCTTAATGATAGCTTGGCCTTCCGGAATATCGTTAAGCGGAAGCTCATACCATTGTCCAAGCGACGTATCGCGCTGCTTGTTAAGAGTACCCGATTCTTCAATGGATACGCCTCCTGCTCCCCATTCATGCAAAAAATTAGATATCATCTCCTGCGCCTCTTCGGTCGTTGAGATCGTGAGTTCTTGCCATTTCATATGTATTATCCTCCAATGCCAATCGTAAACGGCTATCGTCGGCCACACGGCCAGACAAACGTTTCGCTATAAAAACCTAACATCTATTGTACACCAGAGTAGTGCCTTTGCACAAAAAAATGAACCGATAAAGCTTTATTTTCTATTTATCATTACAAAAAGAGAGTCTGCAAGCAAATAGCATGCAGACTCTCCTTATTAAGTAACCGTCGTATTCACATTTCCGCCTATTTGCTCGATCAGATGGAGCGCTCGTTCAGCGACGGATTCATCTACGGTAGCGGTTAGCAATCCGCTATCGAACATTCCGTTCACTTCAACCGCGCGCAGCGCTTGGAGCTTATGCCAGGCCTCCTGGGCAGCGCCCTCGCCCTCGAACTTTGCTTGAATTTCGATTTGACTCATTATTCCTGCTCGTTGCGCTGGTCAGCTGCTGCTGCACGCTGTGCGGCTATGCGGTCAGCTTCGTCTGCAAGCTCTTCGGAAAATTCTACATCCTCATTTTTTCCTATGGGTAAGTTACCAAAGTTTTGTTTTTCCAAACTGTTTTTGTCTTCCATTGTTAAATTCCCTCCGGTTGTTTGTAGATGTATGGTTTTCCTACCCGAATAGAATATGATTTTCCGCCGAAATCTATACAGTTATGAAAAGGAAAAAAGACGTTCCGGGTTATTCACCGCGGAACGCCTTTTTCATTTTGTCAAAAATAGATTCATGGTGCTCATGATCATTGGCTGCGGCATCGCTGCTCAGCCCGCCAAACTGGCGCAGCAGTTCCTTCTGATCATCGGTCAAGCTTGTTGGCGTTACGATGGTAACCTTCACATGCTGATCGCCTTGACCGTAACCGCGCAATTTAGGCACGCCCTTGCCTTTAAGCCTAAAGTAAGTGCCGGTTTGAGTGCCTGACGGCACCTTCAGTTTCACCTTTTCGGTTAGCGTAGGAATCTCAATTTCATCCCCAAGCGCTGCCTGAACAAAAGTAAGCGGAACCTCGCAATAAATATCGTCGCCTTCGCGTTCGAAAAACTCATGCGCCTTCACGCGAATGACGATGTACAAATCGCCTGCAGGACCGCCGCGAAGCCCGCCTTCGCCTTCGCCTGACATTCTGATTTGCGCGCCGTCATCAACACCTGCAGGTATACGGATATTGATTTTGCGTTGACGCTTCACTTTGCCTGCGCCGTGACAAGTTGTACATTTGTGTTTAATTACGCGGCCTGTGCCGCTGCAATTCGTACAAGCACGACGGTTGACCATGCGCCCGAACGGCGTATTTTGCACAACCTCTTGCTGTCCGCTGCCCTTACATACCGAACAAGCTTCCGGCTTCGTACCCGGTTTTGCTCCGTCACCATGACAGGTATCGCATGTCTCTGTGCGCGGAATCGTTATTTCGGTTTCTTTGCCGAATACCGCTTCCTTAAATTCGACAGTCATCGTATACTGCAGATCATTGCCGCGCTGCGGTGCATTTGGATCGCGGCGACCGCCGCCGCCACCGAAAAACATATCGAAAATATCGCCAAAGCCGCCGCCGAAATCTGCGCCGCCGCCGCCCATTCCCTGATTCGGATCAACATGGCCGAACCGGTCATACGTCGAGCGTTTGCTGTCATCGCTCAGTACGTCATAAGCTTCCTTTACTTCCTTGAATTTCGACTCCGCATCAGCAGCCTTGTTCACATCGGGATGATATTGACGGGCTAGCTTACGGTAAGATTTTTTAATTTCATCTTCCGATGCATCCTTGCCAACACCAAGCACCTCATAATAATCTCGTTTGCTTGCCACCTGTTCTCACCTCCGCTATCTATCATATGATTCCATGTGCTATTGCGCACGAAAGGAGGTCAAAGCCAGGTAGCGCCTGTCTTTGACCTCTTGCTCGCTACACTTTATTTATTATCGTCAACAACTTCGTAATCAGCATCTACAACGTTGTCTTTTCCTTTTGCCGCGCCTGCTTCCGGCGCTGCGCCTTCAGCTGCTTGCGCCGCTTGCTCATACAGCTTAACCGAAAGCTGTTGAACGATTTCTGTCAGCTCAGCTGCTGCTGCATTAATTTGCTCAAGATCGTCAGTTGCAAGCGCTGCAGTCACTTTCTCTTTCGCTGCGTTTGCTTTTTCGATTTCGGCAGCATCTACTTTATCGCCAAGATCTTTGATCGTTTTATCAACGGAGTAGACCAATTGGTCTGCGCTGTTTTTGGCTTCAACAAGATCGCGGCGTTTGCGGTCTTCTTCAGCGTTCAGCTCAGCGTCCTTCATCATTTGATTGATTTCATCTTCGCTTAGGCCGCTTGAAGAAGTAATCGTAATTTTTTGGCTTTTGCCTGTGCCTTTGTCCAAGGCGGATACGTTAACGATACCGTTCGCATCGATATCGAAAGTTACTTCGATTTGCGGTACGCCGCGCGGTGCAAGAGGAATATCGTTCAATGTGAAGCGGCCAAGCGTTTTGTTGCCTGCAGCCATCGAGCGCTCGCCTTGCAGGACATGAATTTCAACGCCCGGCTGATTGTCGGCATAAGTGGAGTACACTTGTGACTTGCTCGTAGGAATCGTCGTGTTGCGGTCGATCATTTTTGTGAACACGCCGCCTGCAGTCTCGATACCAAGAGACAATGGCGTTACGTCCAGCAATACTACGTCTTTCACGTCGCCAGTCAATACGCCCGCTTGTACGGCTGCGCCTAGAGCAACTACCTCATCCGGGTTAACGCCTTTATGCGGTTCTTTGCCGATCAATTTTTTAACGGCTTCTTGTACCGCAGGAATACGAGTCGATCCGCCTACAAGTACAACTTTATCGATATCGTTAGAAGACATGCCTGCATCGCTAAGCGCTTGGCGAGTCGGTCCAAGCGTACGCTCTACGAGTCCAGCAGCAAGCTCTTCAAATTTGGCGCGGGTAAGGCTGATCTCCAAATGCTGTGGAACGCCGTCAACCATAGTAATAAATGGAAGCGAAATAGCCGATGTCAATACGCCGGATAGTTCCTTCTTCGCTTTCTCAGCCGCATCCTTCAAACGTTGAACAGCCGCTTTATCTTTGGAAAGGTCGATACCTTGATCCTTCTTGAATTCAGCAACAAGATAATCGATGATCACTTGGTCAAAGTCGTCGCCGCCCAGCTTGTTATCGCCGCTTGTCGCTTTAACTTCGAAGAAGCCGTCGCCAAGCTCAAGAATGGATACGTCGAACGTACCGCCGCCAAGGTCATAAACGAGAATCGTTTGGTCTTCCGTTTTCTCAAGGCCGTATGCAAGTGCGGCAGCTGTCGGCTCATTGACGATACGAAGTACTTCCAGACCGGCAATTTTACCAGCATCCTTTGTAGCTTGGCGCTGGCTGTCATTGAAATAAGCAGGAACCGTAATAACCGCTTGGGTTACAGTTTGACCTAAGTATGCTTCCGCATCAGCTTTCAATTTTTGCAAAATGATTGCAGAAATTTCTTGCGGCGTATAATCTTTATCGTCGATTTTTTCTTTGTGGTTCGTACCGATATGGCGTTTGATCGAGCTGATCGTACGATCAGGGTTCGTGATCGCTTGACGTTTTGCCGTTTCACCGACAACACGCTCGCCGTCCTTCTTAAAGCCTACAACCGAAGGGGTTGTACGGTTGCCTTCCGGGTTAGGAATAACGACGGCTTCGCCGCCCTCCATTACTGCTACGCAAGAGTTTGTTGTACCAAGGTCAATACCGATTACTTTACTCATAGCTAAAGTTCCTCCTACATGGAATTGTATTTTAATGCGACACCAGTTTGCTGCGTCTCATTTATAGAAATAGTCATTTATGGCTAGCTGCTTACTTTAACCATTGCAGGACGCAATACCTTGTCTTTCAGGATATAGCCCTTCTGCACTTCCTCCACAACGATGCCTTCCTCATGCTCGTCGGATTCGACCTGCATAATAGCCTGGTGGAATTCAGGGTTAAACGGCTCGCCTACTACGTTCATAGCTTTCAGGCCTTCCTGCTCCAGCGTTTGCTCCAGTTGGCGGAAGATCATGTCCACGCCCTTTGCAAGCGATTCGAAATCGCCGTTAGACGAAGCAGCAGCAACAGCACGTTCAAAATTATCTACAACCGGCAGCAGCTGACCGATCAGCTTCATCGATGCATACTGTCCGAGCTCTTCTTTTTCCTTCAATGTACGGCGGCGGAAATTGTCGAAATCCGCTTGGGCGCGCAAAAAACGCTGCTGGTTCTCGTCAGCCAGCTTCAGAAGTTCCGCATAACGCGCATCTTCCTCCACTACCTCGCTTACCGTTTCCTCGTAAGCTTGCTCCGATTGCTCAGCAGTTACTACCTCTTCCGCAGCCTCGGCCGCTTCATTTTGTTGCTCCTTTGTACTCATGCAATCACCTCCTTAAAAATGTACGAAGTAGAGTTGACACCGTAAGCTTCAGCATAAAACTATTTATACCAGCGGCTGAGCAGAACCGCCATATCCTTGGATATCATATCCAAGAGACTAATGACTTTGCCGTATTCCATTCGTGTTGGTCCTAAAATACCGATCGTTCCCAGCGATTGTCCATCAATGGCATAGGTTGCTGTTATAAGACTGCAATCGCTAATTGCCTTATGGTCATTTTCTGTCCCGATACGTACTTGTATACCTGACGGAAGGCCGGAAAACATTTTCATTATGGCTGGTGTCTCATCAAGCAGATCCAAAATCGTTTTTACTTTGTCAACATCCTTGAATTCAGGCTGCGTCAGCATGTTTGTCGTTCCGCCGAGGAAGATCCGATGCTCATCTCCATTTTGGAGCGCATGATCCAGCACCTGCATCAGCTGTTCATAATGATCAACATGCCTTTCAAGCTCTTGACCAACTTCCGTGTAAAGCTTCGACCGCAGACGGACTAGCGGAACGCCAACCAATCTCGTGTTTAAAATGTTAACGACCTTTTCCATATCCTCCATTTTGAGGCCGGCTGGAATCGTTATAGTCCGATTTTCAACATGTCCGGTGTTCGTCACGATAATGGCGACTGCCGATGTTTGATCAAGCGGGACAAGGCCAAAATGCTTAAGTGACGTGCTGAACATTTCCGGTCCAAGCAAAATAGATGTGTAATTGGTTAAATTGGATAGAATCATCGCGGTTTGCTGAATGACCTGCTCCATTTGGTTCATTTTGTCCGTAACGAACGATCGAACCATGCCAATGTCGTTTTCATCCACTTCACTAAGCTTTATTAAGTGGTCAACATAATAACGGTATCCTTTAGTCGATGGGACACGCCCTGCTGACGTATGCGGCTGCTCCAGAAAGCCAAGCTCCTCCAGATCCGCCATTTCATTGCGAATCGTAGCCGGACTGAAGCCAACGTCGCCGCGCTTCGAAATGCTGCGTGAGCCGACTGGTTCAGCTGAGCGAATATAATCATCCACAATCGCGTGCAAAATCATCCGTTGTCGTTCCGTCAGCATTCGAATTCCCCCTACAAAAATGATTAATCCGTTATTGCGGTTTACCATCGTTAGCACTCAATCGAATCGAGTGCTAATCATTACTACAAAAATACCAAACCAACTTGTCGATTGTCAAGTCAGTTCGGCATTTTTCGTGCGCCCAATTTCGATGTAATTAAAATTCTTATTATACTTTATGCACTCTTCCCGCTTCATCGACTGCATATTTCTCTCTTCTGACCCGCTTCTCGCCTTGATACAATTCTACGATGCGATTCGGCGCAGCAGAGTCATCGATAACCACTTTCCAGCCGTTCGTATTCAGCAAAGCGAATACCTCATCGTACTCCATGGCCTTAAAACCGTAAAATCCGCTTAATCCTGCCCATTTTTTCAGCAGCACCGTCGTTACATGCTTAAGTTTATCTTCTACTGCAGCAATTTGGTCTTTTCTTTGGCTCATCTCTATATTGCTCCTCTTTATTACAATAAACACTTTCACTAACTATAAAGCAAAACGTAAATAATTGCTATTAGTCCAGCATTTTCAGAACGGCTATTTCATCGCAGGCGAGCTGCTTTGGACAGTTTACGCAATCCTTCCATACTTTTTCCGGAAAAATTTCTTTATCTACGACCTTGAAGCCATTTTTCTCGAAAAAGGATACGGCATACGTTAATGCCATAATTTTTGGAATTTGCTGTTCTCTCGCCTGTTCGATCAACGCGTCGACCAGCTTGCTTCCGATTCCGACGCCCTTATAGCCCTCGGACATGCCTAGCGACCGTATCTCTACTAATTCCTTGCCCAATCTAGTTAGGGAACCGCAGCCGACAACCTCGTCCCCTATTTCCGCGACGACGAATGTATCTATCATATATTCGAGCGCTTCCCGAGTGCGAGGCAGCATAATGCCTTTCTCGGCATAACCTTTAATTAAATGAAATAATGTCTCGATATCGTCTGATGTCGCTTTTCTGCATACGACCTGCAATGCCTGCATTTTTGCCTTCGCCTCCACCCGGTGCAATCAAAATCAATATGAATAAATATACAACACAACGAATTAATTCTCAAGAGAATTTTAGCCGGAAAATCCGATAAAAGATCCAAACACTTCGTTCCCGAGCAGCACGCCTTTATCCGTCAGCCGATAAATCGTATCATTCTCGGTTTTCTCAACTTCCAACAGGTCGTCGTTCATCAATTTATGAATGACACCGCCAAACTTTTCTTCCAGCGTTTGACCTGCAAATTGATTAGAAAAACGAGACGCAGGCACACCCGCAAGCAGTCTGAGACCTACCATCATCAAGTCCTCCATCGCCTCCGCCTCGGGCACCAAGGCCGTCTCAAGGCGCGGGAGCTTCTGCGCTGCAGCCTCGATATAAGGCGTAATGCCCTTCAAATTGACGTGACGCATGCGGTTCACATAACCATGCGCACCCGCTCCCAAGCCGTAGTAAGGCTCGTTGCGCCAGTATGTGGAATTATGGCGGCTTTCATAGCCGGGCTTAGCAAAATTGCTTATTTCATAATGCTCATAGCCGTTTTCCTTCAGCATATCCATCAGCAGGATGAACATATTAAATTCCTCTTCTTCCGGAGGCAGTGGCAGCTCGTTGCGCTCATACAACTTATGGAACAGCGTATTTTCTTCTACCTTTAGGCTGTAAATAGAATAGTGGGGCAGCCCCAGCTCCATCGCGCGGTTAACACTGTCTCTCAGCAGCTCGACCGTCTGTCCCGGCAAGCCGAACATTAAATCGATTGATAAATTGGTAAAACCTGCTGCACGCGCATTTTCAATGCTGCGGTAGACATCGTCCACACTATGAATACGTCCGATGCGCTCCAGCAATCCGTTATCAAAAGACTGTACGCCGAAGCTGATCCGATTTACGCCTCCGGCCTTCATTGCGGCCAGCTTATCGCTATCCGTCGTACCCGGATTCGCTTCCATCGTAAACTCCGCATTCGGAGCAAGCGGAAAATAAGTGCAGACAGCCTTCAGAAATCTTTCCATTTGCGGCGGAGTCAGTACGGTTGGCGTGCCGCCTCCGACAAATACAGTATCGATTTCCGCGGGCGGCCACTGCGCAACCGTTCGCCGCATTTCCATTTCAAGCGCGTCCAGATACTCATCGACCGGCTGTCCTTTCAATACATAGGAGGTAAAATCGCAATAGTGGCATTTATTCGTACAAAACGGGATGTGTATATATAAAGCGCGCGGTGATTGCGTTATGGTCATCATTAACATTCTCCTTCAAGCGCAAACGGCTAACGCCGTATACTAGCGCCGCGGCTCAATTTTGTTTTGAAATGTTGCTTTCAATAGAAAAGAGGGAGAGCTGCGCCCTCCCTCATCCTCGTACGTCTTAATCCTCGCCGATTTTGAGTACCGCCATGAACGCTTCCTGCGGCACCTCTACGCTACCTACTTGCTTCATCCGCTTCTTGCCTTCCTTCTGCTTCTCGAGCAGCTTCCGCTTCCGGCTAATGTCACCGCCGTAGCATTTGGCAAGAACGTTTTTACGCATGGCTTTGACCGTCTCACGGGCAATAACCTTGTTGCCGATGGATGCCTGTATCGGCACCTCGAACATTTGGCGCGGAATAAGCTCTTTCAGCTTCTCGCAAATGACCTTGCCGCGTTGGTATGCGCGATCGCGGTGAACGATAACGGACAAAGCATCGACCTGCTCATTATTGAGCATAATGTCCATTTTGACCAGGTTAGATCTGCGGTACCCGCTTAATTCATAGTCGAAAGACGCATAGCCCTTCGTGCTCGATTTCAGCTGATCGAAGAAATCATAAACGATTTCCGACAGCGGAATTTGATACGTAATCGTAACGCGGTTGGTATCCAAATATTCCATATTAACGAATTCGCCGCGTTTGTTCTGGCAAAGCTCCATAATCGCTCCGACGTAATCGTTCGGTACGATAATCGCCGCTTTAACAAACGGCTCCTCGACAAAGTCAAGCTTCCCGGCTTCCGGATAGTTCGACGGATTATCGATATCCAGCGTATCGCCGTTCGTTAACGTTACTTTGTAAATTACGCTTGGCGCGGTCGTAATTAGCGGGATGTTGAACTCCCGTTCAATCCGCTCTTGAATAATTTCCATGTGCAGCAAGCCGAGGAAGCCGCAGCGGAAGCCAAAGCCCAGCGCAGTTGACGATTCCGGCTCATACCTGAGCGATGCATCGTTAAGCTCCAGCTTCTCGAGCGCTTCGCGCAGATCGTTATAATCCTGCGTTTCGATTGGATACAGACCGCAGAATACCATCGGGTTGATCTGACGGTATCCGGGCAGCCTCTCCGGCGCAGGTCTCTTCGCATCAGTAATCGTATCGCCGACGCGCGTATCCTTTACGTTCTTAATACCCGCTACGACAAAGCCGACATCTCCGACAGCAAGCTCCTTCACGATCGACATACGCGGCATGAAGGCTCCTACCTCGATGACTTCGAATTCTGCGCCCGTCGCCATAAAGCGAATTTTTTTGCCCGCTGAGATGCTTCCGTCCATAACCCGAACATAGACGATTACGCCTTTGTAGGGATCGTAGTGGGAATCGAAAATAAGCGCTTTAAGCGGAGCATCCGGATCGCCGGTCGGTGAAGGCATCTTCACGACAAGCTGCTCTAATATTTCTTTGATGCCGATACCGGCTTTCGCGGAAGCAAGCACCGCATCGCTCGCATCAAGTCCGATTACATCTTCGATTTCCTGCTTCACCCGTTCAGGCTCCGCGCTAGGCAAATCGATTTTGTTAATGACGGGCACGATCTCCAGATTGTTATCCAGCGCCAAATATACGTTGGCAAGGGTCTGCGCTTCAATACCTTGAGCAGCATCGACTACGAGCAAAGCGCCTTCACAAGCCGCCAGGCTTCGTGAAACCTCGTAAGTAAAATCGACGTGTCCTGGTGTATCGATCAGGTTCAGAATATACTCCACGCCATCATCTGCCTTATACGCTAAGCGAACCGCCTGCAGCTTAATGGTAATTCCGCGTTCCCGCTCCAAATCCATTTGGTCGAGCACCTGCTCCTGCATCTCGCGGGATGACAAGGCGCCGGTAAACTCCAAAATCCGGTCAGCAAGCGTGGACTTTCCGTGGTCTATATGTGCGATAATGGAAAAATTCCTAATTCTCTTTTGTCGGTCACGTACGTCAGTCATGCCTAACCCCCACAATTTCCAATAATGCTAATCATTCCTCCTATTATATCAGTTCAAGGGAATACCAGCAATGTTCATTATCATTTGATTAAGCCATCGAATATGGAAACGACCATGCGGATGCCTTCACTTGACATATTTTGCAGCATGCCGGAGGTTGAATCGGCTATCCGGTTTACGGCCGGCTGGTCATTTGGGGTCGGAACGCCAGGCAGCCGCTCGTTCTCGGCAGCTATGCTTTCGGCAGGCGCAGGCACAGGCGAATGTTCAGCTTCAGCAGCTTCAGCAAGCGAAGCAAGCCGCTTCAGCTCCTCAAGCTCCTTCTCAAGCTGGGCGATTTTTTTCTGCTGGGCAGCCGCGAGCTCATTTCGCGGATTTACGGTCTCCTCAGGCGAAGCGGCCTCGGTATACTCGTCCGCTCCTTCCACAGGTCCGTATATACGCTCAATGCCCGCTGAAGACATATCAATGCCGTACATGATAATAATCGCCATTGCTCCGCCGAGCACCGTCCATTTTAGCGTATTCCGCTTCATTTACTCATCGTTCCTTTCTTTTTCAAAAATGATTGCTCTCTTCTAGCTCGCCTTCCCTTGCTTCGCCGTTACCTTCTCATCCGCCCAATAAATGCTGGCTATCACTTCAGCAAGCGCATCCGCTGTACGGTAGGACTCCTCAAGCGTATTATCAACACCGCCGACTTCGATAAGAACACTATCTGTCGCCAGCGACTGATTGTATTCCGCATTGCCGGATGCAGCGGTTTTCCCCCAAATGCCGCGCGAGATGCCTGGATATTTTTTATCCAATTCCTCATGAATTTTGGTCGCGAATGCCTCGTTCTTTTCCCAATTCGGATTTTTATGGCCAATGATGAAATAAACCTGCGCATAGCTCTTCCCGTCAATTTCGACTGTCGTATATTTCCGTCTCTGGGAATCGCGGTGAAGATCGAAGAAAAACTTCAAATCCTTGCTGCTTGCGATAGCTTCCTTGACCGTTTTCATCGAATATTTATAAGATAATTCCCATCTGTAATTTTTAATGACGGTCGGATAGTCCGTATTAGAATGCTGCGTGCCGATGCCTTCTTCCTCAAGCTTTTGGGCAAGCCGCTTGCCCACTAGCGATATATTCTTGGTGCTGGAGTTCGGGTCATTCGATTTATCCGTGAGCACGGGATACCATGATTCGCGATTATGAGAGTGATAAATAAATACCACCTTAGAGCCGCCTGTCGTCGGCTTTCCTTCTTCGTCCTTATCTCCTTCAGCAGGCTCGTCCGATGGACTAGGCTGCGGTTCCGTTTCATTCCCTGTTACATCATCCGTTACATCGACTCCAGTCTCCTCGTGAATGCCGCCAAGCGGATCGTAAGTGATCGGTGCATTGTCCTCCGGCCCTACAGCCGTATCCGTACCCAAGCCTTTGCGTATGAGTATAGCGTCATTTGCGCTCATGCCGGGCAGCTCGCCTGCAAGCAGGCTCTTCGGATCATTTGGATTGATATCCGTTAGCGCCCGCATTAGAAATGCGCTTATTTGCTTTGTCGTAAAGGATTCCGTTTCCAGGCTGCTATGAAAAGCAGGCATCTCCATTTCTAGCATATCCCCAAAAAAGCCGCTGGATACAGCAGCAGCGAATCCTTTCATCGAATTGACCGGCGATTTTGTCGTTTGCTGATGCGCGATACCCGCAATACCGAGCATGACAAAAAACAGCATAGAACTAAAAGAGAGCAACGCGAACGTACGTCCCGTTACTAGCAATTGTCTCATTCGTTTACTTTCTCTTCCGATATCCAGCAGCATGATCCTTCGTTTCATTGGCTTTATTACCTCCGCTTCTTTGTGCCAGTGGCTGAGTTACTACTAAACTATGAGAGTGATAGAGTTCATAGAACCTAATGCATGTGAAAGATTCGCTCGTAATAGAGTCGTATCGAGCAAGATCGGCGCCAGAACGGAATATTCGTCTGAAACTAATTAAAGTTAGTTATCCGATAGCGGCCATATCATCGAATCAGACGCTTACAGCCGCTTACACACAATAAAAAGGCTGTCTCAACAGGTTTAAAAAACCTGAAAGACAGCCCTGTACAATCTTTTTCCGTATGTTAATGCGTATAGGCGGCCACATTGCTTGAATCGACAGCCTCATGCAGCGCGGCGTTAAGACCGCTCGCAATAATATTCGCAATATCCTCAATAAATTCATCAATTTCCTTAGGCGTTACGAGCAGATCGTGACCGAGCGGGCTAAGCACTTCCTTCACCAGCTGAAGACGCTCTGCTTCCTCCATCTGATTTACCAGACCCAAAATTTGATCCGAATTGGCACTATGCTTCTTAAAGTGGCTGCTCATCATTTCAAGCGTGTTATTCACAATCGTCGAAGCATACACGACGGTCGGCACGCCAATCGCAATGACGGGCACGCCTAAAATCTCTTTCGTCAGCCCTTTTCGTTTATTGCCGATGCCCGACCCCGGATGAATGCCTGTATCAGCAATTTGAATCGTCGTGTTGACGCGTTCAACTGCCTTGGAAGCAAGCGCATCGACCGCAATGACCAGATCCGGCTTCGTTTTGTCGACGATACCGTGCACGATTTCACTGGACTCAATGCCCGTTATGCCAAGTACCCCCGGCGCCACCGCGCTTACAGGCCGATAGCCCGGCGCCACCTGGTCAGGCATAAGCTCAAAATAATGACGGGTCACCATCACGTTCTCTACAACGATTGGACCGAGCGCGTCAGGCGTAACATTCCAGTTGCCCAAGCCGACAATGAGCACTCGCGCCGTTTTGTTGATGGACAGTCTTTCGAGAAAAGCTTCAAAATGCTTCGCAAACTGCGTCGCGACGCGATCCTGCAGCCCCGTATCGCCATTTCTTAGTCCCGGCACCTCGATTGTCACATAATGCCCCTGCATTTTTCCAATCGCCTGAGAGCCCTGCTCGTCCTGAACATGAAGCTGCGTAATCGTAATGCCGTCATCTTCGGTTGTCTCCGATTGGATGCCTGGTATAGGTCCGCCAAGCGGAGCCTCGGCCATCTCTTTCGCTTCAAGCGCCAAATCTGTTCTGACATTGTATTTTTGCAAATCGAGATCTTTCTCCACTGCTCATTCTCCCTTCAAACGCAAGTTCTGAGGTTATTGTTTGCAGATGGTTTTTTTTCATACTCGCGAATAAGCTTCCGCAGGGGCAGACTATTTCAACATGGTGCTTCTGCTATTGCTTTTTGGACATGTGCATGATAATATATTTTAAGTTGTGTTGTTTAGGTTTATTATGTAAATAAACCGCTGTAAACAGTTTAGGAGGTGAATTCCATGCCAAACATTAAATCCGCGATTAAACGCGTTAAAACAAGTGAAAAGCGTCGTGCTTTGAATGCATCCCAAAAATCCGCACTTCGTTCGGCCGTTAAATCTGCTGACCAAGCTATCGCTGGCACTGATGTAGATGCTGCTAAAGCAGCACTTATCGCTGCAACGAAAAAGTTGGACAAAGCAGTAACTAAAGGCCTGATTCATAAAAATGCGGCTTCCCGCAAAAAATCCCGTCTTGCTAAAAGACTTAATGCCATTTCGGCTCAAGCCTAAACAAGATACCAGCATAAACGGATGAGGTCGTCCCTAGGGCGATTGAAGCCCGTTTGGCACAAAAAAGCTTCACCGCTCTTTACGGGCAGTGAAGCTTTTTTTTTAATTAAATACTTGCCGTCATTTGTTTATCCAGCTGCTCAAGTACGAACGGCCATGCATATTCGTGTTTATTCCATGATTCCTCATCCGGAAACCCTTTATGCGAAAGACGCAGCAGAGTGCCGTCGCTTTGAGGCTCCAATTCGACCGTAACAACCGTCTCCGCCCCTTTTGTCCCTCCCTCCCCTGTAACCCATGTCATTTCGATCAGCCGGTCTTGCTCCAGCCTAAGAAATCGTCCGTAGTGGGGATGACGCTGCGCCTCACTATGCGTCTCTGCTTGGTGTACAGTCTCAAAGTAAAAGACCGTGTTCACTTCACCCTGCATGATGACTGATCCAGGTGCTGCAAACCATCGGTCGATCTGTTGTGTCCACGCTTTGAAAAGAATATCCGGCGGTGCAACCATCAAGCGTTCCACATTCAAATGAAACGGTCTTGATGAAAGGTCAGGTATACAAATCGGTAATGTCATCAAATCATCAGTCCTTTCAGCTAGCGGCTAACTCCGACTAGTTCTAAATTATTTGGTCTGCATCTTTACAGAGATTGAACGATTGGATAAAAAAAACGGCGCTGGAGACAGCGTTAAGCGCCCTTCTCCATGCCGAGTGAAAGCAAATACAGCTCTAAACCGAGCGTTTTATCGATGGCTCCGGTTTTCATTTGATAATCGAGATCAGCAAGGGAAGCGAGCAGCCTGCCAAGCCTCGCCACTTGAAACTTCCGGCTCTTCTCCGCAGCCAGCTTGACGGCATAAGGATGCAAGCCAAGCTGGCCGGCCATTTGCTGCGGTGAATATTGATGCTGCTCCAGCTCTTTGATTTGCAGCATGATCCTTAATTGCCTTGCAATAAGCGCCGCGATTTTGATCGGCTCCTCACGGCGCACAAGCAGCTCCCTATACAAGCGAACCGCTCTGTCTATACGAAGCTCGGCAATCGCATCCACAAGCGCAAACACATCCTCCTCGACGGTTGAAGCGGTAAGAAGTGCGGCAGATTCCAGATCAATGGTGCCGCCTGGACCTGCATGCAGACAGAGCTTGTCCACTTCTTGCGACAGCTGCTGCATACTCGCTCCCGCCATTGAGAGCAGCAGCTCTGCCGCATCTGACAGCAACGTCCGGTTTTGCTCCGATGCCCGCTTGATCATCCACTGCTTAAGCTGAGCCGCATCCAGTTCCGGAAACGGTACCAGCGCCTTGC
Organism: Candidatus Udaeobacter sp.; assembly: GCA_035491515.1. GTDB lineage: Bacteria > Bacillota > Bacilli > Paenibacillales > Paenibacillaceae > Pristimantibacillus. The sequence continues at coordinate 14,778 of DATJKM010000183.1, forward strand.
GGTCTTTTAGCGTCTTTACGAGCTTTCGCCGTTCGTCCAGCTTCTCGGCATTTACGGAAATGACAATGATCGACGACTCTGAAGGATATTCCATATACTGAATAAGCTTCTCGGGACGGTGCTCGATCTTTCCGCCTTCTTTGCCGCCGGCACATAGGACGGTCGCGTCCCTTATGAGGATAAGCTTGCGCTGAACGAAGAACGGCGATGTCTCCGCTTCGAGTACGGCTTCGTCGATCGAGGTCTCCGCGGTATCAAATTTTACAATGCCGAGCTCTCGTTCCTCTGCCGTAAACAATGCTTCTGTCAACGCGTTAATAAATTGCTGCAGCCGGTATCGGTCCTTGCCGTACAGCACATAGATTGGACGAAAGCGGCCGCCCTTTATTTCCTTTAATGCTTCCTTGGCATCCATTCCTACACCCCATCACGAGTAACAAGCGTAAACGGCTGTCGCCTTCCTTGGCGGCAACAGCTCGTTTCGCGGTGAAATATAAGCTTATTTATAAATGTGAAACTTCTAAATTCTTATATTTGTACAAATACACGGCAACAAAGGGATGAGCCATTTATAGGCTTCATCCCTTTGCCGAACATCTATATAAACATTCGCAGGCAGGCCCATGGTGCCGCCCCGCGGATGGTCATACGACGTTAAGGCTTCGTCGCTGACACTCTCGTTGCTTACACTATATGCAGAAGCGGATAAGAGTGTGCGAATAACTCCAAGCAGAAACGACTGGCGCCGTCCGGGCGGCAAAGCTCTTATTCGAAGTGAAATAAGAACCGAGCAATTGAGCAATACGCTTGCTTGCGTATCTCTCTTATTAATGCACTGCCTTTTGCTCCGTAAGGGAAGCCATATCAATGACATATTTCTCGATTGCGCCCTGCTCCACATGAACCTCGTAGGTCAGCTGCGCACTATCCTCTGACCAGCTCAGATTCATCAGCTTACCGTTTTTGCGCGGAGATGTAAATATAAGTGATTGGTCTGATACAGTGAATATTTTGAGCGTAAAATCTTCTGCCTGAGCGCTATATTGGCCATTAGGGGCCATTAAGGCGGCGTTATCAGCTGCAATGCCATATCCGTTCTTATCTTCTTTACCGATAGATCCCTCGGTTGAATTCGATTCGCCGCCGTCAGCCAAGCTTTTGGCTTCAGCCTCGGATTGTTCGGCAGCAGGCTTATCATTGCCCGTGCTTGCATCCGAATTTCCTGAAGTTGGCATCGCTTTCTCGTCTGATTCTGCTCTATTCATAATTGATGAAGGCTCTTCGGCGCTATCCTGCTTCGGAACCGCTTCCGTTCCAACTTTTGGCGTATCGATACTATCGATATTTTCTTTCGTTTTTAATGTAAACGATAATTCCTGCGGCGCTTCATCAGCCGTACCGGCTGCCTCGCTATTCGCAGCTTCATTAGCTGCAAATTGAGCTGCACCGCTAAAGTCCGGCGACATACCCGGCTTATACGTAACTAGAAACAATCCTGCTACGATTCCCGCCGCGATAACGCCGGTCATGATCCGTACCGACGGCCAGCGGCGTTCACGCTTCGCGCGGCGCGATACCTGCTCTGCCGTATTGACGGCAGAAGACGGTTCCGTTTCAGTTTCAGGCTGACCAAACAGCTCAATCCGCTCCAGCTGCGGCATAATAGCGTCCACTAAACTGTAGCTCGGCATTACTTTTGGCAAACTGGTAAGCTCAGCGGACAACAGCTGTAACCGCTCGAACATAGCTGCACAGTCCGGACACTGTCCAGTATGATTCATCAAGACCGCTTTCTCGCTTTCGTCGAGATCGTCGTCTAGCTGTCTTTGCATTAGTTCCATCACCTCTTGACAATTCATCCCCGGACACCACCTTTCTGATAATCATGGAGTAACGTTTGCAGCTGCTGCCTAGCTCTGAATAAATATGATTTCACCGTGTTGAGCGGTAAATCAAGCGAATCTGCAATTTCATTGTAAGAGAAATCCTGTAAATACCGAAGTACGACAACCGCGCGATGGTGCTCAGGAAGCTTATCGATCGCGGCTCGAATGTCATGAGCAGCATAAGCAGACATTACCTCGTCCTCCACGTTTTGTTTCTCATGGAATACCATGTCGTGCTCATCTATCGAGACGGTCGGTTTATTTCTCCGAAACTTGTCAATGCAAATGTTTGTTACAATACGCTGAATCCATGTCTTAAACTGTGCTTTTTCTTCGTACGAGCCAATTTTCGTGTAGATGCGGATTAGCGCTTCCTGCGCTGCGTCCAGGGCATCCTGTTCGTTATTTAATATATAGTAGGCTGTCCGATAAACATGTGTTTCAATCTCTCGCAATAGAGTAATTAAAGCGTCGCGATCTCCCGACTGAGCGGCTCTTATAAGCTCCGGCTCCACCACGAAGGATCCCCCTCTCTTGCAACCATTCTGACGAACGGGTTGCGGTAAAAGTTGCAGATTAATAAGAAAAATAACTTTATTTTTTTTAGTAACATTTGCCAGTGGTTAATATAATTCGTATTGCTAGAAAAGTTTTATTAATAAATGAAGCAAACTCTCTTATTGGTAAGAGAAACGAAATAAACTCCACATCAAAGGATACCAAATTTCTAGTAACCCGTATATAGAAATTGGCCGAAACTGGCGGAAGGAGTTTGACCACCGTTATCACTCGAATGAATGTTGAAATAATTTACATGATATCAGCAAGTGCAGCAACAATCTGGACATCATCCTGCTGAATTATTGCTTATCGTAAACATACAAACCTCTGCCCGTCACGGTAAAACGGACCTCGCCGTCCCTGTCGGTCCGCCAGACGGCCGCGCCCGCTTCGGCAAGCCTGGACAAAACGTCCGGATGAGGATGCCCGTAGCTGTTCGAAGCGCCGACTGACGCCACCGCGCCAAGCGGACTCCAGTAATCCAGCCATTCCTCGCCCGTCGAAAACCGGCTTCCATGATGCGCCACTTTCATTACCGATAAGGTGTCCGGCACTGAACCCTGTGTAGAGTGCCGCTGCTCATTTCGAATAATCGCTCGTTCCGTTTCGGAATTAATATCGCCGGAAAACAGAAAGGTCGATTCATATAATCGCATAGCCAGCACTACACTGCTCTCATTCTGCTCTTCCAGCATAACCGCCTCTGTTGAAGCTTTAGACGCCGGCCATAAAACACTTAATTCGGTTTCTTGATCGAGACGGCGCTGCATGCCCGCTGTCACGCCGTACATCGGAATCTTGAGCGCAAGCGCTTGCCTCAGAAGCTGCTGCGCATCCTCCGATTCCTTAACAGTGCCGTTCCACCAAATGCTGCGAATCGGGATCGTCTCCAAAACCGCCTTTAGGCCGCGGATATGATCACTGTCCAAATGTGAAATCACGAGAAGATCGATTTCGCGCACGCCTCTTTTGAGCAGTAGAGGGACGAGCACCTTCCGGCCAATCTCAAAAGGGTCGCTGCGCTCCTTCCATTCTTCGCCCGGCTTTCGAAAGGACAGCGTGCCCCCGCCATCGATTAGAATATGCTTGCCGCTTGGCGTTCGGATATGGATGGCATCGCCTTGACCGACATCGATAAAGCTAACCGTGCCATTTGTATTTAAAATATCCGGCTTATATGCATAACAAAGTAAAATAAGCGCAAGGAACAGGAGTAAATAAAAGCTTTTTTCTACTATTCTGTTCCGATCATTAACCTTGATATATAAAGCAGCAGCGCCCAGTGGTACGGTTTCCTCCGAGGCGGCAGCAGCTTCGGCACGCTCGGCTCCCAGCCGCCCTGTCCATACGCGGATGATTTGGAATATTGCGCCGAGTATTATTAGCCATGCAGCCACCCACCAAATAGGCGGAGACGCCCAAATCGTTCTAAGCGTGTCCGTCTGCGAAAGCCGATCAACAAGCACAAATGTCCAATCGTTCGCATAATGCGATGCAAAAGCGAGCAGCTTGCCGCCTGGCTCCCAAGGGATCGCGACGAGGAGCGCGACTGCGCCAAGCGGCATAACGACGAAGCTGATGAACGGGACGAGAACAAAATTCGCCAGCATCGATAATAGATGAAATTGATTGAAATAATAGATCGTTACCGGAAAAGAAACGAGCTGGGCCACGAACGTAACGGCTGCCAAATCAAGCAGCGGCTTGCCCCTGCGCCATTGCGGCATTGCGCTGCGCACGGGCTGGACGCCAACAATTAAACCAAGCGTCACAATAAACGAAAGCTGAAAGCTTACATTCTCGATAAAGAAGGGATCGAATAGAAGCATGATTACCGCGGCTGCCGCCATTAGATGCAGGCCGTCCTTCAGCTTTCCCATACGCGCTGCAAGCAGCCCTAATATGGACATAAGCCCGGCACGGATAACCGAAGGCGAAGCGCCGGAGAATAGTACATAAAAGGGTACGGACAGCATCAGAATAAGCAGGATCCCTTCGCGGCTCATGCGGGCGAACCGGAGCAGTCCGCCAAGCGAGTATAGAAATACAGCGACATGGAGGCCTGAAATAGCCAATATATGCGTTAAGCCAAGCCGCGAAAATTGCTGAAACTGCTCGGGGTCGAGGTCCTCGCGGATGCCGAGGACGAGACCTTTCATGTATCCGGACTGCGAGGACGGATACAGCATGTCCATCCGCGCG
>DATJKM010000184.1:0-23594 GCA_035491515.1 Candidatus Udaeobacter sp.
TTCCAGAAATGATACTGGCTTCTTCTGATGGTTTCATCACCTTGTTATTCAGTTGCTCAACACTTGGAAACTGGCGCAGCAAATTTAGTGCCTCCCGATTGTCCTCTCCCCTCTCCCGCACAATCGCGTTTTGCAGAAGCATCGGGAGAGCCGAAGAAGCTGGATTATATTTTATATTCGAGGTTGTCCTAAGTATCACTAACAGAGCGCGGTGAGTGAACAGAACCACCGGCACTCTGTTTTTTAGTGCTCAGAAAGGGGTAGGAATCGGAGGACACGATACGGCATCGATGAATCGCGGATCGATACCATAGAAGTACCAGTATGATCCGCTCCATCTATACCCTGCTACACCGTCCATATCGACATATGTCGGATAAAACCAGAAGTTCTCGCCAGATCTAAGCCAAACATAGGTGTACTGGTAAACGCAGTCGACGATATAAGAAACAGCGGGTTTCGGCGGGATGAATGCGGGAGGAGGAGACTGCGGCGGTTGTCTCATGGGTCCTTTATTTCGCATATGAGCCATAACATCACTCCTATCGGAAAATATTCATGATTTTACATGAAGTGTATATTATACTACGTAGGTAAATAACCACTTGACTGTACGCATGCCTAGTCATAACCATTTTGCACGGTCAACCGCTGCAATTTCTGTCCTGAATCTTAAACTCCACGGAATAGCTGTTATTATGTGTACGAATGCCATTTCACCAGGGTAGTTACACTGATATTATTCTATAGAGCAACGCCTGCTCGAATGAATTCTCCTGACTCTAACTCCATTAATAAATAACCATGGGAGCTTAACAAAGAAAGGGAGCAGCTGCCGCAGCAAACCACCCCTTGTTCGTTCAACTATCGTACCCGTTAGCTCAACCGATCATATGGATTAATTCATCATTTTCTTCGCTTGAGATGAGTTCTACCCGATCCGACGTTACTTTATACTTCCAAACACTTTTCGCTTCGATGTCATTAACAAAAGCCTTCCATACTTTTGTTAGTGTGATAATATACGTATCTTTTTCCGATGATTGCTCAACCATTGTTCGAAGTTCACCATTCACTATTGTACCCGGATAAGGACCGCCGGTTCGTGTTTTAATCTTTTTGACTTTTCCCGGTTTCGGGAAATCAGGATGATCCTTTAAAACCATGTCCACCGCTTTTGCTTTATTAAATGATGTCACTTCAACCTGTGTTGGATAGGGGTTAAAACAACCTGTTATTAAAATTAATAATACACACATATATAACACTAATTTTTTCCGCATATTAAAGTAACCTCCGTAGCTATAGTTCCCGCTAGCTTAACAAGGGATTATATCTATTCCTTTTCCTTCATCCATTCTTTGTATTCTGGTAAAGTGTATTCGTCAGTTTTTACGACCGTCCAATTATTGTCCTTATGTTCTAAGAAGACCTTTATTAATAATTCCCCTCCAGACTCATCGAAATCATTTCTCAAATAAATAATACTTCCATGAACAAGAACTACCACTTCATTATCATTTATTGTTTTCACTTTAATTCGTTCATTACTTTCAATGTTGTAATTGGCATCTAACAAATCAAAACTTTGATTTAAGGAATCTACCTCATTTTTCTCAATATTGACTCCTTGTTTGCGGTCAACATTATCTTTTAGGTCTGGGTACTTATCCCACAAAATATTTATATCCTTGTTAACCACTGCTTGTGTTCTAAAATACATGTACTCTCTTGCAGGCTTTACATATTTCACCCAATCAGATGGTTCTGGCTCTACAAAACCCTCCAAATCTGCATTTGTATTAAGGTTTTCTGTTAGGATTGTATTTTGCTGACACCCTATTAAAGATAATAATACAACAACCACAATACTTCTTGAGATTAGAAAATTCTTCATACTCTACCCCCTATATTAGACAAACTTAATTTCCATAAGATTCAAAAAAAACAATTTTACTACTAATATCTTTGCTCTTTCCTGCCCTTTATTGTTTCTTCATCTATAGCCCCCGTTAGCTAATATCTTGGTTCCTCTATAGATACGAATTATCGGGAAGCTCTGTTGCGTTAAACAGCCAATTAGCTTAATGAGGCACCGTTTCAGTGAATAAGTTTAATCATTATTTTTGTTTATTTAATCTTCTACAATTCAAAGTATGTTATGCCACTAATTTTAACGTTTGTTAGACAAATTTTAACATTCATTGGACAAAAGGAGCTCCGAGAACGGTATTGCATAAATTAAATTGCAAAAAAATGTCACGTAATCGAGGTTTTTTTGATAATTATTTGTAATTAGAAGGAAATCTGACAAGAAATACCGAAATAATAGGTGAAATGCGACGGGTATATACAGCATGGAAAGAGGAGTCGGCGGCATTATCAATCAAAGATGGGTGGATGAGAGGAATGCAAAGACGCAAATCATGGTGGATGGGCCTGCTGTTCAGTTCATTATTGGTACTGGCTCTACCTGCTTATGCACATGCGCAGGAAGGCATCAATAGTACGGGGGAGGCTGACATGCCTCCCGTCGTGACGCGAATTGAACCTGGTGAGGATCACTCCGTGATCCGTAATAACAGCCTGCACATCATCGCTGAGGCCGAAGATGATCTCGCGCAGCCGGAATTTTTAGTAGAAATGGACAACGATATAAGTATGCGATATCCGGATATCTTCGATAGTGACCAGGGTGCAGGCCGGTTCGACCGTATATACGACGTCGCACAGTATAACGGTAAAACACGGGTAATACGTTATACCATCTCGGACGCCGAAAACCGGGTGTATAGATACCGTACGGTTCATGTCGAGTCCAGCCCTGCACTGGTGGAGACACAGCGTGAACCTGGCGTGCAGATCGTGGATGCGGACGAGTCTCGATTGCTGCTCACACGGGGGGATGCTTTGATCTTGAAGAATCGAAGTGACGGATCCGAGACTGAGCTAGCAACAATTGATTACTCAGGTCGCTTTTTTAATCAGTATAAGCTTACGCCAGCTGGGGTCGTATCCCTCCTCAACACGCAAGTCGAAGGCTATAGTTATTATAAGACTAATCTTCTTTATTGGAACGGTGAGAACTTCGGGTCCATCCCGAACGTAGCGCTCGCTTCTTGGCAAGTGCGGGGGAACTATGTCGTAATTTCGAATGGTGAGAATCTTCAATGGATTGATACGGTAACCGGGGCAACGCGCAGCATCCCTTACGCACCACAGGAGCGCAATTTTGAACTGGAACCAAACGGCGGTCTGCTGCTGGAACCAGATGACGCGCAGAGCGACCGCATTCTCCGCTATGATCCGGTAACAGGCAGCACGGCAACCGTATTTGAATATGCTGGGGCACCTCGCGGTCCGGTGACCGACGGGCAGGCGATTCTGTTCACCTTGAATGACGGCAGGCTGATGAAGTACCTGGATGGAAAGGTGAGTGAAGTGGTTCAAGGAACGACGGGTGCGCAACGTCTGGTGCCGCATGTCGACTATGAAGTAAATGATGGCTGGTTAGCCTACCAACAGCGGAACGCGAATAATACAGGGGAACTCTACCTGCAATCCCCTACAGGTACGGTGACGCGTACAGGTTCCTTTACTGCGCCGATTCATTCTTTGGATGGATCTGGCACCTTGATTCTCGGGTGGGAAAGGTTGTACCAGTACCGTCAAGGAATGGACGAACCGTCACTAATCGGCGGTAAAGCGGGCGTTGTGAAATGGATTGATGGACAGCTCCGGTATATATTGGGTGACTCGATCTTTGCAGTGAAAGAAGGACCATTTGATACCAAAGCGCCAGAGTGGCCTGCGGGCGACGTGCTGACGGTTACCGATGTGACCTATAACAGCGCAAAGCTTAATTGGCAGCCGGCTACAGATGATACGGGCGTAGACAAATACTGGTTGTACCGAGGCGATAGACTGCTAGCTACCCTGAACGGGGACGTGAACAGCTACGAAGTGAAGGGACTGAGTCCGAAGTCGACCTACAACTATTCGCTGGTCGCCATCGATGCCGCTGGCAACCGGAGCTCGAATAGATACGTAACGGTCACTACTGCAGCATATACGGCTCCCGGCTCTTTTCAGCTTTCCGATTCCAAAACTTATTCAGACGGCTGGTACAATTATGAGTATTCGTTATATTACGGGTACATTTCATCCTCAGGACAATGGTTGAGTGGATCTTGGAGTCCCCCTGAAGGTTTTCATGGAGTCGTTAAGGTCTCCATGGCTTCCCCGGAAGGGGAAGATTATGACCTTAGTCTGGAGACCGTGGGCGAGGGCAACCGATTGCCGGAAGATACGACGTTACTCACAGGTGGTACCGAGTACAGTGCTGCCGAGGTGCCCGAAGGTTACAGAGCGGAGTGGAGGGTTAAAGGACATACGGGCAATGATTATAGTCCGGATAAGAAAGTTTTCGTATATGTGTATATCAGATATGACAATCACTGAAGATATTGCTATGTTTACGGAAACTTTATGGCCGGCCGCGGGATCGCCCCGCGGCCTTTTTTACACCCCGGAAATCATTAGAAATATTGCAATTAGGGCAGTTAACCAAACTCCACACCTCACAGATTAGAATGGTGCTACCTTTAAACCCTGCCCTATCCTACCCGTCAGCTTAATCAGTCTAATACTTCTTTTAACAAAAAAAGACCGCCCCGCGTGCCGATTGCTCGGTTCCAGGGACGGTCTTCGCTTTGTAAATAAACCTCAGCAGCAGCCTAAATACCCGGAATCGGGGAGCGTTTGTGCTCGGTTTTCAAATATTGTTTTTCAAGCTTTTCGCGGGCCTCAGCGTTAATTTCCTTGCCTTCAAGGTAATCGCTATTGTCACCGTAGGTGATGCCCAGCTCTCCCTCGTCGGTTTGTCCATCCCATAGGCCTGCGCTTGGCGCTTTGTCCAATACGCTTTGCGGTACGCCGATATGGGAGGCCAGCTGCCGGACCTGACGTTTGTTAAGCGTGCTGAGCGGCGTTACGTCCACAGCGCCGTCGCCCCACTTCGTGAAAAAGCCTGTAATCGCCTCAGAAGCGTGATCAGTGCCGACAACCAGTAAATTAAGATCGAATGCGAGAGCGTACTGCACGACCATCCGCGTTCTTGCCTTCACGTTGCCTTTGCCGCCGCGGCTCAAATGGCGCGGAATGCCTAACGACTTGAAGCTGTGCTCCACTTCGATTGCAATCTCGTCCACCGCTTCCGCAATATTCGTCTCAGCGCGGTGCTTCAACTGGAACGCTTCCGCAACGGCATAGCTATCGGCAATGTCCGATTGATCGCCATACGGCTGGAATACGCCAAGCGTCATATACTCTTGGCCCGTCTCCGAGCTGAGCTCATCCGTTGCACGCTTACAAAGTCCGGTTGCTACCGCGCTGTCAATCCCGCCGCTAATGGCAATGAGCAGTCCCGTCGTACCCGACTGCTTAACGTACTGCTTCAAGAAATCGACCCGTTTGCGGATTTCGGCCTCCGGATCGATTTCTGGCTTTACGCCAAGTCTTTCAATAATTTCTTGTTGTAGGCTCATAGTCACCGTCCCACTTAGCGGCAGAACCGATCGAATGCGTCTGACAGATCGGCTGCAATGTCCGCTGCGGAACGATTTTCGATCTGGTGGCGCTCGATAAAGTGTACTAGCTCGCCATCTTTCATCAAAGCGATGGAAGGGGACGATGGAGGATACGGAGCAAAATATTCACGTGCTTTCGCTGTCGCTTCTTTATCCTGTCCAGCAAATACGGTAAACAAATGATCAGGAGTAACATCATGCTGAAGCGCCTCAGCCACGCCTGGACGGCATTGGCCTGCTGCACAGCCGCAAACCGAGTTTACAACAACGAGTGCAGTGCCTTTAGCGTTTGGCAATTTTTGCTCTACTTCTTCAGCCGTGCGAAGCTCTTGAATACCAATTCGGGTAAGATCGTCCCGCATTGGCTGCACCATATCTAACATGTATCTTTCGAATGACATCGACATCGAAACACACTCCTTTATTACTTTATTTTAGCTACTATTATACCGTCGGTAGTCAAAATAAAGCAACCGGAGCGCGCACACTCCGGCTGATCTTTTTTAGCTCAATCTGGAATTTTTTCCGGTTCATTTAGGCCATATGCGGCATTTTTGTCAGGATGTGTAAATATTCCTCCCTGAGGCGGGAGTCCCTTCTCAAAGATATCCCTGTTCTCATCCGTTTGAAAGCCTACGTCCTTAAACGGATGCACCCATTGATCACCCGCCATAACAGCAGGATCTGTATCCTCACTCCACTGTGACAGCGGTGAATCTGGAGACTCATATTCATGATCGCCGATTACGATCCCATACTGATTCACAAACGGCGCGCGGCTTCCCCGCCCTTCGCGAAACTGCGGCAAAAATTCGATTTCGTAAGGATCGAGCGCCGGATCGTCGACATACTGTTTGTCCTTTTGCTTATGGTCATGGTCAGACACGTGATCACCTCCGCACTAAGTAGACGGACGGTTTGGTCCATCCAGCTTTTTGTCAAAACCTGCGGACTCCGGCGACTTGCCGCTGCCTGCCGAGTTTTTTGCAGCCTGCTGCGCTTGTTCAGCCGAACGGCCTTTTTCCTCATTATGCTGTGCCAATGCTAACGCCTCCTCCCCAAATACGATCTAACCGCTTGCAGCCGGTTATCTTTCAAGGGTAGTATGCGCCACTCGGTCTTTCCTTATCAATTCACAACTATACTTTGCAAAAAAGTCTCCTCCAGAAGCTTTATGTTATAAATCCTGGGAGAGACGGACCATGTCGACTACCTGTATCCCGTTTTCAAAAATCGCTTCCTCATAATGTCTGACAAAAAAATCTTTATCGATACCTGTCATTCTAAAGCCGCATTTTTGATAAAGGGCGAGTTGGCCTACTCCTGAATTTCCGGTTCCTATTTCAATCGTTTTATAGCCTAGCAGCTCTGCATTCCGAATCGCATGCTTAACCAGCCGCTTCCCGATTCCTCGGCCTTGATGGGACTCAGCTACTGCAACATTAACGATTTCAACCGTCTCCGGCCTAGTCGGCAAAAGAACATATTCACCGACGATTTCGTTGTCCAGGATTGCTACAAAGCATTCTCCGCGCTTTAAGTATTCCTCAACCAGCTTGACGGAAGGATCTGCGAGCAGCAGCAGTTCCATCGGAGGCTGCTCTCCCGCTGACAGCATACGTATTTCCACATTTATCTCCCCTTATCCCCTTATAAAAAAAACCGCAAATGAACGTTTCATTCATTTACAGTCCTCTGCTTTATGTATATCTTAACTTGCTTTCTCCTCCGGCAGGAAAAAAGTTACGATAAAAGCCGTTCCTACTCCCTCCTTTGATTCGACGTCGATCCGTCCGTTATGACGCTCCGCGATACTTAAGCACAGCGGAAGCCCAAGACCGGTGCCCTGCGTCTTTGTTGAAAAAAACGGTTCGAATAAACGCTTCATCTGGTCGGGCGACATGCCAACGCCTTGATCGGCTATCCGCAGCTCGATTTTGCTGCCGCAATAGGAAGTGCTTATGCGCAATGAGCCTTTATCGCCCATCGCTTCCATACCGTTGCGGGAAATGTTGAGAAACAGCTGCTTAATTTCTCTGTCGTTTAGCATAATCATCGGCAAATCTTTGCAAAGGCTCACTTCAATCGTTTGTCCCCGCATATTCGCGTCAGCATTTAGAAGCGGAATGAGTTCACTAATAATATCATGCAATGACGACGGCTCCATCGTGAGCGACCTATTCTGAGCAAGCGACAGAAAATCGCTAATAATCATATTTGCGCGGTCAAGTTCTTCCATGATGATTCGAAAATATTCCTGTTGGTTTTTCGGGCTGCGTTCCTGAATCAACTGGACAAAACCGCGTATCACCGCCATCGGATTGCGAATCTCATGCGTGATGCTCGCGGCCATCTGACCGACTAAGCTGAGCCGCTCCATGCGGCCAATCTCATCCTGCAGCTGGCGCAGCTCGGTCACATCCTGCGCAATTAGCGCCGCTCCCGCATTTTGTTCGTTTAAGGACGTCCGCAGCGAAATTGTTGATAGCAGCAGTTTTTTATCGCCACTCACGAATGGAACTAAAGAGGACTTATTGCCATTAAGCGCTTGATAAAGCATTTTGAGGAAAACCTCGCATTGTCCGCTCTGAAATATGACAGGAAACGGTTCGCCCAGCAGCTGCTTTGCTCCGGTATACTCCGGGCGTAAGCTTAAAAGCTGCATCGCCGTCTCGTTAAAATTAGTGATCCGTCCTTCAGGATCAATGACGATTACGCCAAATGACGTCTCGTCAATAAATTGCTGCAGCTTCTCCACTTCATCGCGATAATTAGCAGACAGCCGCTTCACTTCAATATGGAGCAGCTGCTTCTCCTTTACACTCTCAATCATAAAAATGGACAGCCAGGTTGCCGCTAACGCCGTGGCTACAGCCAATGCGAGAAGCATAGTCATCATCGTCGTCCACGCTGCTCCGCTAAATGAGACGTAGCCCGTTATCGTAACGATGAAATAAAGCATCATTGCCGCCATCAGAAGCATAGCTTTACGCTTCTTGCGGGCAACTGGCGCACGACTGAAAGAACGGATTGAAAGCACAACAAGCGGAACAAATCCAACGATGAACAGGATGAAGCTAACCGTTTCCCATACGTTGTCCAGCATCGGAATTCTCATGCCGATATAGATGAAGGATAATGCGGCAAGCGTCGGTAATCCGCCATAAAGCGAGCCGATCAAATACGGAATGATACGAAAATCGACTTCATAGCCGAAAACGTTTGGCGCGGTTATCATGCAAAGCACCATCGACGCACCACAAAAAATGCCCATGAAAATAGACATACCCTTCCAGCTCTGCTCTTTATCATGCCAAAGCTGGAAGGCAAAAACAGGCAATAAGGATAAAATGAATTGTAACAGCAATTCCTTTAACACGGACAATCTGTTCCCCCTACTCGCGCTCCGATTGCATGACACCTATTTAGTTATTTTAATGGAAGAAATCCTTATCTGATATATGAACCTTTTAATCCGATTAAAACACAAAAGGCATCTATTTACAATTGTCCGTCTAACCAATTTATTAACTCATGTATAGCCTTATCGCCCTCCATATCGTTGTGCAGCTCGTGAAATCCACCGTCCCATCGTCTAAAATGACAGATCTCGCCAAGCCTTTCAGCAAGCAGGCTGCTTGCCTCCAAAGAAGTAACCCGGTCGGAGGTGCCATGCAGGAGCAGCAGCGGAACCCGGAGTTCAGAAGCGTTCGCAAGCGCCCACTCGCCGCCAGCGCAAATCTCATTATAGGCATGCAGCGTAATTTTCGTATGGCATAACGGATCTTCCACGATGGGAGCAGCATGAGCATAGCCGGGGCGGAATAAATCGGCCGGATTTAAGCCTGTCGATTGCTGCAGCTTCGGCATGACAGACGCAAGCCTTCGTCCCATCCACTCCACCGCCGGATGCGGCTTGAACGCCAGCCGCAGCCAAGGACTAGTCAGAATGAGTCCTTTAATAGGCGGCTGAAGACGCAGCGCGCAATTTAAAGCCACATTCCCGCCCATGCTATGGCCGTATAAGAAGATAGGCACACCAGCGTGCCGCTTGCCTGCGTCTTCAATCATGAGAGCTGCATCGCTAGCCGCTGCGGCAAGTGACAGGATATGTCCCCGTTTGCCTGATGACCGGCCATGTCCGTGCTGGTCAAGCGCTATCAGCGCAAAGCCTGCCTCCGCAAAGAGAGCCGCAACATGTCCGTAACGGTCGCCGTGCTCTCCCATCCCGTGCACGAGGCAAACGACTGCTTTTACGTCCCGCGCTTTTGGCTTCCATTCCCGCAAAAATAATACCGTTCCTTTTGCGCCTGTTATTTGCCATTCGTCACGCAGCATCAGAACGCCGCCCTTCTTTTGTGGTATTATATATTCTATTAATAATATAGCAGGTGGAAATCGATGCAATATGATGCAATTGTAATTGGCGGCGGCTCCGCCGGGTTAATGGCCAGCATCGCCGCGAGCAAGGATGGCGCTAAGGTGCTTCTCCTCGATAAAGGCGATAAATTAGGCCGTAAGCTGGGCATTTCCGGCGGCGGCCGGTGTAATGTAACGAATAATAAAGATTTGGACGAGCTCATTAAGCATATTCCCGGTAATGGCCGCTTTCTGCACAGCACCTTTTCCAATTTCAACAATAAGGATATTATCGCCTTTTTCGAGAATCTCGGGATTGCCCTTAAGGAAGAGGACAACGGGCGCATGTTCCCGGTATCGGACAAAGCTAAGACGGTCGTAGATACGCTTGTTAACCAAGTTCGCAAGCAAGGCGTCAAAATCATTTTGAACGCTCCCGTCGATCATATCATGTATGGAGATGGAAAAGTAACCGGCGTGCGCGTGAAATCAGGCGAGACTTTCCGCAGCAGAAGCGTAATTGTAGCCTCCGGCGGCAAATCGGTGCCTCAGACCGGCTCAACCGGCGACGGCTATGCTTGGGCGGAGAAAGCCGGCCATACGATTACGGAGCTTTTCCCAACCGAGGTTCCGTTAACGTCGAATGAGCCTTTCATCGTGAGCAAGGAGCTGCAGGGCCTTTCCCTGCGGGACGTAGCGCTATCGGTTTGGAGCCCGAAGGGCAAACAAATCATCCAGCATCATGGCGATATGCTCTTTACTCACTTTGGCATTTCGGGTCCTATCGTGCTGCGGTGCAGCCAGTTCGTGGTGAAAGCGCTGAAGCAGTTTAACACGGGCAATATCGAGGTGGCAATCGACCTCATGCCGGATAAGAGCAAAGACGAGGTCTACCAGGAAACGCTTAAACTCACCCAGCTTGAATCCAAAAAAACGATTAAAAACGTACTGAAAGGCTATTTGCCGGAAAAAATGATTCCGATTCTCCTTCAGAAGGCCGGATTGCCGGATAGTCTTACTTATGACAATATCCCAAAGCAGGATTGGCTAGCTCTATCGCAGCTTATCAAGCATTTTCCGATCAGGGTGTATGGCTCGCTTTCTATAGAAGACGCATTCGTTACCGGCGGAGGCATTAATTTAAAGGAAGTCGATCCGAAGACGATGCAATCGAAGCTGATGAACGGGCTATATTTTTGCGGAGAAATTTTGGATATACACGGCTATACCGGAGGTTACAACATTACCGCGGCCTTCTCGACCGGCTACACAGCAGGACTAAACGCGGTGCTCCACTAAAATGCAAAAAAGGCTGTCTCAAGCGTCGCAAAACGTTGGAACAGCCTTTTTTTGTTTATGTAACGAACAGACCGTTAAATCCGCACATCCCCCGAGAAATGATCATACGTACCGGAATCCGGAAGAAACTCCTCCTTGTAATCAGCATCATCGTCACGATTGTGCAGCTGATCAGCATATTCGGCTTGTCCATCCGCTGTCCAATCCTCATTCACGAGATGCGCCGGAATCGCGATCGCATCCAGCGAATAGGCACTGTCCGTCATGGCGCCCGCATCGATATGCGATTGCTCGACAAGCTGTCCGCCATGAGCTTGCGCAATCTCGAGAGCCGATGTCAGATCACTTCCCTCTAAATGAACATGCATGCGGCTGTCATCATGTAGAACGGTCTCGTAGCCGAGCTCCCGCAGCGTCTCGCAAGCAAGCGCCGCGCTCTGAGCGTCGTTAAAATCAAATAATAAGGCTGAGTTTATAGACAAATGTTATCATCCTTTCTTGTATCTGGAATAGCATGCCCCAGTTACCAAAAATCATGACATTATTTTTTCACAAATAACTATGTCATTGTGTGAGCTTTTATGACATAATTATCACATACACATTCGGTATACGCTAACTGATGGGACGGTGTCATCGATGAATCATCTATTTTATTTACTTTCAGATCCAATGCTTATCGTCGAGTCGGACGAAGCCCGTTGGTCTATTCGCGATGTCAATCAAGCCTTTACAGCCTTTTCCGGCTTTAAGAAATCGGATCTCTTGCAGCTCGATCCTTCCACGATCATCACGGTGCAGGAGGCGGGACTTTCCTTTGAAAAAGCCGTTTGCCAGCTTGCTGACGAGCACGCCTTCTCCCCCTTGCTTGAATGCAAGCTTGTAACGAAAATGTCGACTCCCGCAGACGTGCACATGTCCTGCCGCATGCTGCAGCTCGGTGAACGTAAGGTTTATGTTATCATTTGCAAAGATTTGCGCGAGGCGAAATGGATTGACGAATATATTATGCATAATAAGATTATGGCGTCCTTGGTCGTAAATGAGCGTTACGGCATCATGAGCTTAAAACATTATTATGCCCCTGTGCAGCAGCACTCCTACTCTTATGTGAACAGATCATTATTCGACCTCGTTGCAGACCATGAGCGGAGTAAGCTAAAGAGGGTATTTGAATATGCCAAAAACAACCGTACGGCCGAATCCATCGACTTTCAGCTTATGCTTGGGGACCGCTATTACAGCACCGATGCGGTGATTCAGCCTTTTTACAATGGCAACCGAAGCTTTAAAAGCTTTGTTGTCATCCTGACAAGCCTTCATCTGAACAACCAAGAGGAAGACCCGTCGTACAAGCTCCGCATGCTTATGCTTAGCAAAAATATTTCTGTAACCTCACTCGCTCAATCTACGCTCATCTCTCTTACGACCATTTCCAAAATTCGCAACGGCAAAATAAAAAAGCCCCAGCGTCTAACGGCTGAATTGATTGCCGGAGAGCTGGGTGTGCGACCCGAAACGATATGGAGCTGCTTTAAACGTTAAAAGCAGCTCCGTTCCTCATCTCAAATAAGAAGGGACTGTCGTCCTCCGATGAGGATAACAGTCCCTTTTATCGAATAAGCTTAGCCGCGATAAGGCGCCAGCGCCTCATTCAAACCGCGCGTTTGCTCATAGACCTGCTGATAGATTTTGAAGATACCTGCGTAAGCAGCTACCGCTTCAGGCTGCGGCGAATACAAATCCGCGTGCTTCACAAATTTATCCGCACAGGATTCTAAACTGTCGAACCAGCCGGAGCCGTAAGCCGCGAGCATTGCAGCGCCTAGGCCAGGCCCCTGCTCATTCTCGAGCGCAACGACCTTAGCATCGAAAATATCGGCCTGCATTTGCAGCCAAACCGGATTTTGTGCGCCTCCGCCGATGGAAATAACCGTATCGACCGTTTTGCCGGCACGTCTGAACAGATCGACAGACTCGTTAAGCGAGAAGGTGATACCTTCCATGACCGCACGGGCAAAGTGAATGCGCTCATGCGAACCGTCAACACCGATAAAGCTCGCACGTATTAGTGAATCAGGATGCGGTGTCCGTTCGCCGACGAGATATGGAGTGAACAGCAAGCCGCCCGCTCCCGGCTTCACGGCGCCTACGCCTTCAAGCAGTTGATCGAAGGATTCATTCGGCGCGAATGTTTTCTTAAACCAGCTAAGGCTATAGCCGGCGGCCAGCGTAACGCCCATTGCATAGAAGGAATCCTCTTTGCCGTGATTAAAGAAATGCACCTTGCCGGCAAAATCCTTCGTCTTTTCATTCTCATAGGAGAGAATGACGCCGGATGTACCGATGCTGCAAAGCGTCAAGCCTTCGGACAAAATACCCGAGCCAATCGCTCCGCATGCGTTATCGGCACCGCCCGCAAACACTTTCGTCGATGCAGGCAGGCCCGTGCTCTCCGCAAACTGCGGCAGCAGCGTTCCGACTAGCCCATGCGACTCGACAAGCGGCGGACAGAAGCTGCCTGGAAGGCTAAATGCTTCAAGCACCTCGCTGCTCCACGCCTTTCCGGCCACATCAAGAAGGAGCGTACCCGCGGCATCGGAGTAATCCATATGCAGCTCGCCGGTCAACCGGTAACGGAGATAGTCCTTCGGAAGAAGGAACAGCTTCGCTTTCGCGAAGGCTTCCGGCTCGTTCTCGCGCACCCACAATATTTTCGGAAGCGTAAAGCCCTCCAGCGCCGGATTGCGGGTTACGCGAAGCAGCTTGTCTCCAAGCGTGCGTTCGATTTCACGGCACTGCTCAGTCGTACGCGTGTCATTCCATAAAATAGCATGGCGAACGGGATTCCCTTCACCGTCCAGCAGCACGAGACCGTGCATTTGGCCGGAGAAGCTAATGCCTTCGATTGCGTCTGCATCGATGCCTGCAGCAGAAGTGAGCTCGCGCAGGGCAGCGACCGTTCCGTCTACCCAATCATCCGCCCGCTGCTCGCTCCAACCGGAATGCTCATGGAACAGCGGGTAGCTGCGCGTTGCTTCCCCGGCTACCGTGCCGCTTTGGTCAACGAGCAGCACCTTTACGGCGCTCGTTCCTAAATCTATACCAATAACATAGCTCATATGAAAGCAATCCTCCCGGGCTTAAACGCTGAAAATAACTTCGCTCAGTACAAGGCGGATCCGTTCTTGACGGCCTGACTCGTTCTTGATCGGATTGTTTTGAAGCGCATATTGCTCAAGCGAAGCAAGCGTCGCTTTGCCGGACACGATTTCTGCACCGATGCCTTCTTTGAAGCTGCGGTAACGGTTGTCGACGATGTTGTCGAGAATTTTCTCTTCCGTCAATTTCGCAGCCGCTTTAAGACCCCAAGCGAAGCTGTCCATACCGGCGATGTGGCCCAGGAATAGATCTTCCGCTTCGAATGAACCCCGGCGGACCTTCGCGTCGAAGTTAACGCCGCCGCGGCCGATGCCGCCAGCTTTCAATACTTCAAACATCGTCAGTGTAGTGGAGTAAAGGTCAGTCGGGAATTCATCGGTATCCCAGCCGAGCAATAGATCACCTTGGTTCGCATCAAGCGATCCAAGCATGCCGTTGATCGCAGCTGTACGAATTTCGTGCTCGAACGTGTGGCCTGCAAGCGTCGCATGGTTCGCTTCAAGATTAAGCTTAAAGTGGTCCTTCAAGCCGTATTTTTGAAGGAAAGAGATCGTTGTAGCCGCATCGTAATCATATTGGTGCTTGGTAGGCTCTTTCGGTTTTGGCTCGATCAGGAATTGAGCGTCGAAGCCGATTTCCTTCGCGTATGCAATCGCCATATGGTACAAGCGCGCCAGGTTATCCAGCTCAAAGCCCATATCCGTGTTAAGAAGCGTTTCGTAGCCTTCACGTCCGCCCCAGAATACATAGTTTTCCGCGCCAAGCTCTTTACCAACCTCAAGACCTTTTTTCAACTGCGCGCCGGCGTATGCATAAACATCTGCGTTGCAAGTTGTGCCTGCGCCGTGAACGAAACGCGGATTCGAGAACATGTTCACCGTGTTCCACAGCAGCTTTTTACCGGAGGACTTCATGTTGTCCTTGAGCATAGCAACGATCACGTCAAGGTTTTTGTTCGTTTCCTGCAAGGTTTCGCCTTCAGGCGCGATGTCCGCATCATGGAAAGCATAGAAAGGAATGTTCAATTTATTCATGAATTCAAAGTTAGCTTCAACGCGCGCTTTCGCACGGTCAAGGCCGTTATATTGATCCCAGCCGCGAACCATAGTTCCCGCGCCGAACGGGTCTGTACCATTAGCGTTAAAAGTATGCCAGTATGCAACTGCGAAGCGCAGGTGCTCTTCCATCGTTTTGCCTAGGATGACTTGGTTAGGATCGTAATGTTTGAATGCCAGCGGATTGTCCGAGCCCTTACCTTCAAACTGGATTGTGTTGATGTTTTTGAAATAGCTCATAGAAAACAAAATCCTCCTTCACGGAATTCGATATTTTGAAAGTGCTTACTGCAAGAATAACACGTCCGAACTTAGTTTGTCTATTAAACAAACTAAGTTTTTTGTGATAAACTAGCTGTAACGTTATTATCTGCTCGCGTCGCAGTTAACAGTATGCGGTACGGGCAGGCTCTATAATCGATATTTCGTGATACAATACTAAATATTGTGACTTGGACGGAGGCTTTCTTAATTGAAAACAAAATCAACAGGAGACTTAGCGCTCATCAAAAAAATAAATACGGCAATCGTGTTAGAAGCCGTGCTCGGGCATGCGCCGCTGTCGCGAGCGCAAATATCCGAGCTTACCGGACTCAATAAAGCGACGGTTTCCAGCCTCGTTCAGGATTTGATTGACAGCCATCTTGTCGTAGAGAACGGTCCCGGGCAATCAAGCGGCGGGCGCAAGCCGGTCATGCTGCTGTTTAACGGAACCGCGGGCTATGCCGTCGGCGTTGACCTCGGCGTTAACTATATTCGCGGCCTGCTGGTCGACCTTGAAGGCAACGTAATTGCCGAGCACCAGCGCAGTCTGAAGCAGCAGGATGCCGGGTTTGTGCTGGGACAGCTCACGGCATGCATCGAGCTGCTTATGAATGAATCGCCGGAGAGTCCATATGGCGTCGTGGGCATCGGTGTCGGCGTTCCGGGTATCGTCGACGATAACGGCACAATTCTGTTCGCGCCGAATTTGAAGTGGCGTCAGATCGGGCTGCAGCAGCTGCTCGAGGAGCGCTTCAACATCCCGGTTACCATTGACAACGAAGCGAACGCGGGTGCGCAGGGCGAGCAGAAATACGGTGCTGGACGCGGCATACCGAATCAAATTTACGTCAGCGTCGGGATTGGTATCGGAACGGGTATTATTTTGAACAAAGAGCTGTACAAAGGGGCTTCCGGTTTCTCCGGCGAGCTTGGCCACCTCTCAATTGAATATGACGGCAAGCCTTGCAGCTGCGGCAACCGAGGCTGCTGGGAGCTGTATGCATCCGAGAATGCTTTGCTTGAGCGTGCGGCATTGCTAGGCTTTGAGAACCTGGAGGAGCTGCTGGATGCGGCGGCTGACGGCGATGAGGGCGTTACCTTGCTCATCCGCTCGATTGGCGATTATTTGGGCGCAGGCATTGCGAATATCGTCAATGTGTTCAACCCAAATGTCGTTATTATCGGCAATCGTATGAGCCGTGCCGCCGAATGGCTGGAGCCCGCAGTACAAGCTGCCGTCGATCAGCGCACGCTTCCTTATCACCGGGAGCGGATGCGAATCTTGTTCGCAGAGCTCCAGGATCAATCGGCCGTTCGCGGTGCGGCGTATTACGCCATCAGCAGGTTTTTCTCGAAAATTAAAAGCTGATAACGCAGCAGGAGCTGCCCCGTCTGTTTGATGAGAACACATCGGGGCAGCTCCTCGCTGTTTTTTATTGGACTCGGTGAACGCCGACGGTATTCAGCGTATTGCCATCAATCGATACCTCGACAGCAGCTTCCTTCATGGTTCCATTCGTGAAATAAGCCGTAAACAAAAACTTGATTTTTCCTTGCTTTAATTGAGTGAAAGCATTGTCCCACATTTCGCCGCTCCAGCTCGTTTGCGCGTCATTCGTTTTATGCAGCGCCGCTGCATAATCAGTCATCTTCACCTCGACCCGCTCCGCCTTCGTGGCCGTACCTGTCGAAGTCGTATCCGCCTCCAGAATAAACTTTTCTCCTGCCCAAAATACCGAATAGTAGCGCGGCGAATCGGTCTGGCCCGTTTGGGCCGCATTATAGTCTCGGCGCCGCTTATCCCATAGGTCCGTATGCTTCACATAGCCAATAACCTCAAGCGGCAGCACCTGCAGCGATTGGGTGATGCTGACTGGATCGGCAATACCGTCGCTAACCGTCATCGTCATGCTCCACGTTCCAGCCGTTGTCAGCTTCAAAGAAGGCCCCCTTGCCTCATAGCTTGGACCGTATTCCGTATAGGAGTAGCTGCTTTTGGCTCCGGCAGGGTTGGTTAGCTCATAAGCAATGGAAAGCGGATTGCCGTCAGCATCGCCTACATTCGATAAGAACGAGGTCATATCCCCTTCGTATACCGGTTTCGGTGTCCAATCAAACGCTGCGGTCGGCGGCCGGTTGGTAACGAAATGAATATATGCGAAATGCCCTTCATTGCCGGCAGCGTCATAATCAAGAACGGTCAGGCGATATTGCTGCCCGGCTGCTAATCCGGTTACTTGATAGAACTTTCGGTCAAGCGCAAGCGGAATGCTGTATTCCGTTGTCCCATCTCCGTTAAGATCAATATTCGTTACGCTGCCGTCCGCATTCACCTTTTGCAAATAGAAGGTCCGTGACGCGTGCCCTGAAGAAGGCTCCACATCGCGAAAAGCATCAAATGTCACCGTCACGGCCGTCGGCTCAATGACCAATCGTTCGTTAACGTCGTCTGGTTTGAGCGTATCTACAAAGAAGAATCCGTTTCTTGAATACGATCCCCATAAGTAGCTGTCATTGGCCCTAGCTCTCCAATAGTGTAATCCTTCTTCCAGCGCTGCTGTTGTGTAGCTGGCTGCAGCCGTGGCTGAGTTCGTATCAACTAAGTTTGCGCCGGTTGATGCTCTGAATACCTCATAATCGATATCAGTAATCGGATGATTTTCAGGATCTACCGTAAATACGCGCAGCTGCGGACGGTTTGCATTCGTGTAAATCGGATGGTCTGCGTCAGTGCCGTTAAAATTAAGCAAAAAGGTTTCCGGCGGCAGATCCAATACGAAATATCGGCTGCTGCTTAAATTCGACCATCCCCCTGCGGAGTAGACCTGCCCCTGCACCTTAACAACACGGCCGGGGACGATACTTCCCTCCAGTAAAGAATAAGCTAGTGCATTACCTTCATGCTCAATATACAGGGCTGTTTCGTTGTTATCGACATACGATACTGTTAACCGATACTGCTCCTGCGGATCATTCTCTGCATCAAAGTAGGTCCATCTAATCATTGGTTCCTTAGCGAGCGCGGTAGGCGCCGCTGCAGTAGTCCCTGCAGGAGAGGTAATGGTCATGACAGGCTTCGTTTGATTGATCGGCGGCAGCGCATCCTTATAGACGATATGCTGCCCCCAGTACGACCAGGCGCCGTGTATGTCCCTTACTCGTTCCTGCACAATAAGCTCTACGCCCGGACGGTTATAATAGTCTCGTTTCCCCGCTGTCCATATGCTTTCATCAGCCCATCGTGTTCGGAAAACTTTGTCCGATAAGATATGCGCGATATCCGGATCATAAGACGTATCAAATGTTTCATAATCAAGCGCCTCTCCCTCCGCGAAAACATTTCCCGTAAAGCGGACGTCCGGCTGCGCCAACGGTCTGCGATGTACGTAGAGCAGTTTTTTCACCGGCTCCGACCATCTGTTGTAGGCCGACAAGCCTGTGTTGTCCTGGGCACGGAAGCTGATCTCGTAGACACCCGCTTTTTCAAGGGCGTTAATCGTTGATCCATAGGTTTGGCCATTATGAATGCTTATACCTTCCGGATTTTCAAAGAAATTCGGATTATGGCTGTAGCTCCACTCTTCGGCACCCATTGGATCTTTTTCCGCATCTTTAAAGATTTTATCGTAGAGGATCGGATCGTTAACGAGCACAGCTTCATAGGTTTCTTCTATGTACATATCCCCGTAGTTATTTTTCTTCACATTGCTGAAAGCAGCTTGCGGTTGTCCAAGAGACATGATGCCCGCAGCGCCTTTCGTAAAAGTACTGTCTGTTGTTTCAATCTTCTTTGAGTTGTTGATGTATACGCGTAATGTTCCGTTTACAGCTTCCACCTTAAACGCATACGGCGTAAAAGAAGAGCGCGAGAGCGGAACCGTTTGTAAAGATGTTTTAGCTCCATTTACAACCTTGAACAAAGTTAAATTGTCTTTGCTCCATTCAACTGCGTACATATTTTTTTCGTTCTGAATATGAAATGCGGATCCGATTACTTTAGCGTTTTCAAGGTTATTCACGCTGACGTCAAATTCAAAATTGTAATTCTTCATGCTGCTTCCAGCATCGTAGAGTAATCCAGCCCAATTATCGTCAATGACCTCTATCGTATCTGTATCCAGTATTTTAGGATAACCGCTGCTTGCTCCTCCTAAAATCGAAGCAGACAGGTATGGGACTACATAACCGTTCTTGTCGAAAAAATATAGCGACCCATCGGGTAAAATAGCTGTCATATTGGTATCGTCGGCATACTGTTGAAAATTGCCGCCAAGCATGCCGACTGTGTTAGTACTGCTGTAATTTAACGTTTTAGTGTATGTCTTGCTTGTACCCGAAGCCCAAACAAAACTAGAGATTCCCGTACTTATTTGTGCTTCGTTTGCTGTTATTCTAGGGATAGATATATTTCCGTTAGGCAGCAAGAACATTTTATAATCAGCTGCTTGTTCCCCTTTCGTATTCTCCCCCTGGTAAGCTGACCCGTTACTGTAGTATAAATGGTCCCCGTAATTCACTTTTGTTGTTGTATATACGGTGGAGTCCGCTCTCACGACTGGAGTTCCTATGCCGTATTTATCTTCCGAATCAAATAAAACGGAACCTGCTGTCCAAGTTTCATTACTGCCGTTTATAACAGTTCCCAAGCTTGCCGCTGTTACAGGAATCGTGTTTAACTTCGAGCTAAAGTTTTTATTGTTAGAAGTCTGCGACGAAGATGCAACATAGATGTACGCTCCATTATCTGACATCGTAGGGTAAGACACATCTGTACCGCTAATCACTTCTAACTGGCTCATCACTCCGTTATTACGTGCGTATAAAATCCATATATCATTACCTTTACTGTTTGACTCGGTCGTATAAGAAATTAGAAGTTCTCCGTTAGCTGTAATCGTTCCTTTTACTCCACCGATAAAAGTAGGGTAATAGGACTCCATCTGACCTTTAATGTTCCATAACGTCGAATTCGCTGTCATATCGTACTTCACAGCAGAAAGAGCATATTCAGTGCCACTGCTGTATCCCTGTCTAGTTATAAGATACAAATACCTGCTGTCAGCAGATATTTCTGAATATAGAATAGAAAGACTCTGTACGGTTATGTCATTCGTAATGGAATGTTCGCCTAACAAAACTCCCGTTTTGTTATAGATTCTAATCTTTAAAATGCGGGTAGAACTGTCGTAATTGCTATAATAAAAATTTTCTTTTTTATCTATAGTTAGATAGCTGTATCCTTCCTTATGAATAGATATCGTTCTGAGCAAGGCTCCAGTAATCGCACTCTTCTCATATATCGTATCGGAGATTCCAGCTGTTACCGTATAGATTCGATGCCCCGCGAAAACCGCTTTAATTATCATTCCGTTATCTTTCCAGGGTGTTTGAACTGCCAAGTCGGACGCCAGATTATATTTCGAGCGGGCATTAGATCCTAATCCCATGTTTGGATACCCGATAAAGAAATCCGCTAGAACGGCTGTTTTCGTTGAAATAGAACTGGCAGCCGGCTTCCATCCTAATTTATTAGCCGTTCCGCCGGTATAAGGATTTTTTGCTGCCCAAGAACGGAAAATGTTATCCGGTGTGTAATTGGTTATTGGCGGAGCGCTATCCTCGCCCTGATCAGGCTGCTGGATTGTACCAGACACATTAAAATTCACTTCGGGTGCTCGGTTAACTGTTTCCGCAGCCGCAAGAGCGGAGATCCCTTGCTTCCCGTAATCTTCCGTTACTGTTGCCCGATACTGCCGCTTTCCGACAGCTGCGTAATTAAGCGAATGCGTCCATTTAAAGTCACCGTCATACAGCATGGTCCAAGCTTCTTCTATAAAGTCTCCGTCGCCATCCTGATCATAACGTTCCTCTAAAGTCAGATGCTCAAGCTGGTCGCCATCGGGACTTTCGGCATTCATGTACAACATGATTCCGCTGCTGCGATACGCTTCATCGGGCGCGATAATCTGAATGCTAGGTGGCGCATCCTCAACTACTTCTAAGAGGAGGGTTCCCCATTCACTGACTCGACCTTCCGAATCATATACTTTGCCCTCAATGCTGTATGTACCAAGCTCCATAGGGGCTTTTTCCGGCCATCCTGCGGTATATCCGGATTGACCAGTCTTTTTATAACGCATCTCTGACTTGCTAAAATTAATGGTTACGCCGCGATCTGCGAGAGGTGTATAGGAATTTAGCAAATGGTGAGGGAATGGGAAGTCTCTGCCTTGTATAACATGTGTTATTCCTGTGACTACAGCAACAGGCTTCGGATCAATAACTTGCAGGTACGCGGTATCCTTCCCCGTCAACGAACCGTTCCATCCAGTCATTTCGGCTTTATAAATACCGGGCTGATTAAAGGTAATATTCCGGTATTCAGTGTCCGTTTGGTTCGGCAGTACAGCAGCGAGGTTGTTACTGAATTTCCACGTATGGGAGTAAACATCATCATTGTAGTTTACAAGGGATGAGGTTTCCCCTGTCATAATTTTGGGAGGATCGAATTCAATATCGACGTTTATGGCTGGATCGGGCGGTATAACCACGTTGACTTCTTCTTCAACTTTAATGCTAAGCTGTGCCCAGCCGGATACTTTATTCGCGCTGTTTGTGACGCGCAGCTCGACGAGGTAGTCGCCTATTTGCACAAAGTCTTTTGCTGCCGGCTTACGTGTAATTACTGAACCACCTGGAGGTCTATACCGCCATTCCTGAAGTGTTATCGCTTCTCCTCCTGGAGAATACGATAATTGATCATCTAAATTTGGATCTTCTCCGGGATTTATCGTAATTTCCGGTATTGAGCGATGATCCCCCTCTAGGTGACTTATGATAGCGACTGGAGTTGTAGGTTCATTTTTCTTGTTAAATGCAATTTGAAAAGGTTTAGTATTGTTATCCTCTTTCGATTCCGCAACCGCTAAACCGAAGTCGGTCATTGCCGTAAACTTTTTGATTCCGTTTGTTGATGAAGTTACGTTAACGGTTACGGTTTTGATCTGACCTGGAGGTATGTTTGAGATGACTTCTGACTTTATGCTTGTCCCTACGATGCCTACGGTAAAAGGGCCGCTATTTTCACCACCTTGGTTTTTCGTTGATATTTTGACAGGGACGGAATCCCCAACCCAAGCGTCACTTTGAACAACTAATGGATCAATAATAATCAGATCAGGCTTTTCCGGCGGTGGATCGAGAGGTTTCGCAGGTATGTAAAACATTTCATACCACCATGAACCGTCAGGTTCCCATATGTTCCACATTTGAACGACCCCAGGACTGAATTGAGTAGGTTTTTGCTGAATGATCGCGTAATCTAGCAGCGTGTCCCCTGTCCAATCTGGATCTTTACGTTTGTTATAACTTTGTAAAAAAGTTGGTGATTCTTTATAGGGATCGACGATTTTTTCGAGCCAAGATGGAGCTTCAGGATTACGTGACAAATTTGTTTGTATGATTTTTTTTGCTGTTCCCGTTGAAGTATCCCAAGGTGTTTTCACCCAATTCTTGACTACGTGCAATGTAGCTCTCGAATCACTACGAAACTTCCAATTTCGGTATAAATTCCCTTCGACATCCCAACCGAGATAACGATACTGACCAAGATCGTAATCGTTATCGGCTATATCTGAGGGGCATCCATATACCACAACTCTATCACCAATACCTGCCTGATTTAGCAAGAATTTTTCACTTAGTGACTTACCATTTCTACTTTGTAAGGGTATATTATAGTAATCAATATATTCTTTTGCTTTGTTACTATATGCAGCAGGTGCAGGGCAATTTGTTGCGGCCAGAACTTGCCCATATATCGGTATTGAAGTCACTAATAGGAGGAGTGATATAAAAAGGAACAGAT
>DATJKM010000185.1:0-18261 GCA_035491515.1 Candidatus Udaeobacter sp.
TGGGCGGATGTTGAAGCTTTTGTTTATTTCCATGAAGAGCGACAGCGCTTCTTGATCCCGATTAAGAAAGAAGCTCATCCACCCCTGGGCGAGCAGCCACGGATAGCGGGAAAGAGAAGCGCCAAGCTCAGTCTGCGCGGCATGAAGATGCTGCAGCTCCTCCAGGCACAGACTTCTGCCGTTCGGATGAGGAAGTATCCAGCTGCTCCAGAACCAGTAATACGAATTGGAAAAATGAGACTGCAAACCGGCTTCCGTCAGCATGAGCTTTCTCAGATAGGGGATCGTTTCGGTTATACGCTGCCAAAATTCCGGCTCATTAGCATGCAGCAGCTCCTTTGCGAAAAGGTCTTCGATACTCTTCTGCATGTCGGAAATAGCGGCTTGGGTGTTATAGCCAATAAAAGTCCCAAGCTGGAGCGATTGATTCGGCGTTCGGTTTAACAGCAGCTCCAGCACAAAGAGATGCGCATGCAGCTCGAACATGCTGTTCATTGCAGGTGTCAGCGGAGCGGGCTTTAACCCGCCTATGGACGTTAACGCATTTTGCATAAACGCAAGGTTGCGGGTATGAGCAGCCAAAGAGGCCGTGCAGTGCGCAAACAGCCCGTGCCATTCCGTGCAAGTCATGCTATGAATTGTTTTCATTATTGAATAGTCTCCTGAACGAATAAGGTCTATTTTCGAATAAGTTGATTATAGCATTTATTAGGATTAAACTACGCTGCATAAAGCCGCAGTCTGTTCGGTTGTCGCTTTTCTAAATTACAAAATCATCTTACAATATATTTATGAGGATGTACGGAAAGGATTGGGGAATGGCACATGGCGATTCAAGAAATACAAGAGGCGGATTGGCTCAAATTGAACCGGATCGGGAACGGTAATGATGCGTTGTTATTTTCATCCCCCTTTTGCGGAACCTGCAAAGTGGCTGAGCGCATGCTGGAGATTGTGGATGCCGCTCAGGTTCCTGTAACGATGTACAAAATGAATATCAATTACTCGGCCAAGCTGCGCGAGTCTTGGAAAATTTCGAGCGTGCCTTGCTTGGTATTGCTTAAAAATGGTGAGCCCATTCGGTTCGAGTATGCAATGCGATCAGTGGATTATTTGTACAACTTGCTGAAAAGTATGGATTAACAATAATTAAGTCACTTTAAATTGTTTTTTTATTATATAGTTACAAATTAATTCCATGAAAAAGAGTGCCGAAAGGTGCTTTTTTTTCTGCTACAATTCACTCTTTTTATGATATATTAAGGGGGTATAAAGTAATAGACAGCGTTTTCATACGAGAAACTGGGGGGATTTTGTGTTAGAGTATTTCAAAGATTTCTTATTGAATATTTTCATTATTTTCTCCCCGCTTGCTTTCTATCCTTACATTTATAAAGCCAAAAGCAAGCCGCTGCTGTACCGCTTTCTCATGTACATCTTTTTTGCACTCGCTATTATAACCACGATGTCTTTTCCGGTAACGATTAACGGGCTGCTTTATGATTTTCGTTCGATTCCTTTAGCGCTCGGCTCGCTTTATGGCGGCGTACAGGTTTCCATCCTGCTCTATTTGACTCTTATGCTCTATCGTTGTTTTCTTGGAAACCCGCATGTATGGATCTATATGTTGGCCGTGCTGCCTGGCTTTATCATTTTTCTTTTTTTGTATAAAAGCTTTCAATCATTAAAGCTGGTTCAAAAAATAGCGGTAGCGTTTCTTTTATGCAGTTTCATTAAGCTGCTGACATTTACCGTGTATTTATCGTCGACCGGTCAGATCGAGCTGCTATTGAATAGACCGATTTCAACCGTACAAACGCTATTGCTGCAAGGAGCCATTGTTGGGGTATGCGTATATGCCATTGAATTTTTAAATAAATATTTTATTATGCAGGAAGAGATTGTGAGAAGCGAGAAGATGAAGATCGTTGAAGACATGGCCGCTTCGGTAGCTCATGAGATCCGGAATCCGCTTACGACGGTACGGGGATTTATTCATTTGTTCGGGACGACCTCTATCGAAAAAGACAAGAAAGAATTTTACAAGAAAATATGCTTTGAGGAGCTAGACCGTGCGGAGCTTATTATTAATGACTATCTTTCGCTTGCTAAGCCCGACCCTGAAAATATCGAAACACTGGATGTAAAGGCAGAGATTTATTATTTATCGAAAGTCCTGCTAACGTATGCCAACTACAATAATATACAGATTAATGTTCTGACGGGCACTGAGAAACCGATCTGCATAACCGGCGACCGGTTTAAATTTCGCCAGGCTTTAATCAATATCGGCAAAAATGCGATTGAGGCGATGCAGGATGGGGGTATTCTAACGCTTAAGACCTATTATCGAAATGATCAGGTGTTAGTAGTTCTGGGCGATAATGGAATTGGGATGACCCCTGAGCAAATAAATAGGCTCGGAACGCCTTATTATTCGATTAAGGAGAAGGGGACTGGCCTCGGGACGATGGTTTCATTCAGCTTGATCAAAAAGATGAATGGAAAAATCGATGTGAAGAGCGAAATAGGAAAAGGTACGGAATTTATGCTTGCTTTTCCAGCGACAAATAGACCTTAAACAACGATAACGCTCATAGCCCGCGTGGCGTAATTACTGATTTAAGCTGCTGCTCCCTCGCGTCCTCTACATGCAACGTTTGAAAATACACCAGATCGGTGTATTTTTTTTGTAATTTCAAATTGCGGGAGCAGGTAATTGACACTTTTGATTCGAATTAAGAAATGCAGGCCTGGGAATAATGAAGCTGGCATGAAGGACTGCGGTACTTGTTTATTTGCGCTTTATAAAGTATAGTAAGTAAATAATGATTTGAAATAAACTTTAAATTAGTTATAATGAAATGGTCAATAACAGTTCAATAAAGAAGGGAAGTTTTCCGAAATGGCAACAGTATTGTATATTACAGCTCATCCGCATGATCACCAAACTTCGTTTAGTATGGCAGTAGGCAAAGAGTTTATTGATGCATACCGTGAAGCAAATCCATCGGACGAAGTTACTCGCGTAGATTTGTATGCGTCAGATATCCCGCAAATTGATGCTGATGTATTCAGCGGCTGGGGTAAACTAAGATCAGGATCTTCTTTTGATGAGCTTTCCGATTCCGAAAGAGCGAAAGTAGCTCGTCTGAACGAGATCGTGGATCAATACGTTGCTGCTGACAAATACGTATTTGTTTCCCCAATGTGGAACTTCTCTTTCCCGCCTGTTTTGAAGGCATACATTGATGCGGTATGTATCGCGGGCAAAACCTTCAAATATACTGAAAAAGGTCCTGTTGGCCTGCTGACAGACAAAAAAGCTCTTCATATCCAAGCAAGCGGCGGAGTATACTCCGAAGGTCCTGCTGCCGGCTTTGAGAGCGGCCACAGTTATATCGGAAAAATCATGCAGTTCCATGGCATTCCGTCCTTCCAAGGAATCTTTGTTGAAGGCGTGGCTGCTGCTCCGGATAAAGCGCCGGAAATTAAAGAAAAAGCGATTGCTCAAGCTAAGGAAGTTGCAAAAACGTTCTAATTAATTAGAATAAGCAAGTACAAGTAAGACCCGCGATTTGTCGCGGGTCTTTTTTGTATGTCTTCTGCTTTAAGGGAAGGGTTAGCTCGCTGCTTTGAAAGATCATGCTCATTTGGTCATAATTATCCATGAAGAAAGCGCTTTACAATTTTAAAATAGTCATATATAATCATAAACAAGATCAAATGAGCAACTTAATGTAATTAATCTTTTAACTCATTCACAAATGAGCATACTATACCAAGCAAGCTGCATGAGTTTGGCTGAAGGAGGAAGAGCTGTATGTTGTTTGAAGAAGAGCGTAAGCGGCACATCGCGGATTACGTTCATCAGCATAGCCGGGCATCGGTCCAGGAACTGGCGAATCAGTTTCAAGTGTCGGAATCGACGGTACGGCGGGATCTGAGAGATCTGGAGGAGCAGGAGCTGCTGCGGCGCACGCACGGCGGTGCGGTGGCAGTCATGCAAAATGATAATAACGAGCCATCTTTCCTGGAAAAGGAGGATCGCTTTCAGCAGCAGAAGCAGGATATTGCAAGAGCGGCACTGTCGCTTATCCGCGAAGGCGATACGATCATGCTTGACTCGGGCACGACGACTTACCACTTGGCTAAGCTGCTGAAAAACTTCCAGCGGTTGACCGTTGTGACCAACTCGGTCATGGTCGCGCAGGAGCTCGCGAATGAGAAGCATATTGACCTTCTGCTCACAGGAGGCTCGCTTCGTCCAGAGACGCAAGCTATGGTCGGGCCATTCGCGGAACGCGCCATTGCATCCGTACATGTCGACAAGCTGTTTCTGGCTACGAACAGCTTTGATCCCGAAACCGGATTAACGACGCCAAACCTGATTGAAGCCGCAACGAAGAAACGAATGATACGATCATCCGAGCAGGTTATACTGCTCGCGGACCATAGCAAATTCGGAAGAGTATCCTTTTCCCGTTTCGGAGATCCTGAGGATATCACGACGCTGATTACTGATTCGCTTGCGTCACCGGCCATTTTGAAGGCTTTCGAGGAATTTGGGATCGTGGTTGTATTAGCTGATCATGGAGGTGCTGTACAATGAAGCCGGCTTCACCGGTCATCACCGTTACTCTAAATCCAGCGTTGGACAAAACGGTCACCATAGAGCAGTTCGAGTACGGGGGCTTAAACCGTATCAAGGAGATGCGGACCGATGCAGGAGGCAAAGGCATTAATGTTGCCAAAGTATTGAAGCAATTCGATGCCGCTGTTAACGCGCTTGGTCTCACGGCGGGCTATCAGGGACAGGTCATTCGAGACCAGCTGGAGAAGATGGGCATCGATTCGGCCATGATTGAAGCTGCGGGGGAAACGCGGGTCAATTTGAAAATGGTCGACGAATCGACGAAGCAGACGACCGAGCTCAACGAGCCGGGATTCACGGTTGACGAGGCGCTGCTAGAGCAGTTCCGGGACATGTTCAAATCCAAAGCTGCCGAAGCGTCGATGATCGTTCTGGGCGGCAGTCTTCCACCCGGTACGCCTCCCGATTATTACCGGTCGCTAATCGAAAGTGCGCGGGCGCAAGGAGTAAGAACGATACTTGATGCGGACGGCGAGGCGCTTGCACTCGGCGTAGAAGCGGCCCCATTCGCAATCAAGCCCAATATTCATGAGCTCGAAGCGCTCCTTGGCGAGACGTTCGACAGCATGGAGCAAATCATTGGGGCGGCAAGAACGTTAATTGAACGGGGTATTGAATATGTGCTCGTATCCATGGGCGCAGAGGGCTCGCTTCTCGTGAGCAAGTCGGAAGCGGTGAGAGCAAGCCCGTTCCCGATTACGCCGGTCAGCACGGTAGGGGCAGGCGATTCCATGGTTGCCGCAATGGTATACAGCTTCCTTGAAGGCAAATCAGTTGAAGAAACAGCCAGATGGACATCTGCTGCGGGCACCATTACGGCTTCCAAACCGGGCACGCAGGTATGTACGATTCACGAGGTTAAGCAATCGCTCCAATTGGTTACGCTCACACATTATTAAAGGGTCATACGATCATTCTAAGGAGGGTTATCGAATCATGAAAAAAATACTCGCTGTAACTGCATGTCCAACGGGCGTCGCTCACACGTATATGGCTGCTGAATCTTTGATTAAAGCGGCCAAGGAAAAAAATATTCCGCTTAAAGTGGAAACCAGAGGCGCTGTCGGCGTCGAGAATGAATTTACCGAACAGGAAATTGCCGAAGCGCATGCTATTATCGTCGCTGCCGATACCGATGTGCTGGAATCCAGGTTCGCGGGCAAGCCGGTCGTGAAGGTCGCTGTTGCCCAAGCGATCAAAAATCCGGCAGGATTGCTGGAAGAAGCGTTAGCTAAGCAAGCGTCCGCTCCGGTCGACTTTGCGAAGCAGGTGGAGCAGTCGAAGTCCGAGCGCAGCGCAGCGCGCTCCGGCCCATATAAGCATCTGATGACTGGCGTATCGCATATGCTTCCCCTTGTTGTAGCAGGCGGTTTGCTTATCGCACTATCGTTTATTTTCGGAATTGAAGCTTTCAAAGTAGAAGGTACTTTCGCAGCAGCGCTGATGAAAATTGGTGGCGGCTCGGCTTTCGCCTTGATGGTTCCTGTTCTTGCCGGTTTTATCTCCTTCTCTATCGCTGAGAAGCCAGGCCTCGCACCGGGACTCATCGGGGGTATGCTGGCATCAAGCATAGGAGCAGGTTTCCTCGGCGGTATTCTCGCAGGTTTCCTGGCGGGCTACACGGCACTATTCTTAAAGAAAAACATTAAGCTTCCGCGCAACCTTGAAGGTTTGAAGCCAATCCTGCTCATTCCGCTTCTTGCGTCA
The DNA here is from genome assembly GCA_035491515.1 of Candidatus Udaeobacter sp. Taxonomy (GTDB): domain Bacteria; phylum Bacillota; class Bacilli; order Paenibacillales; family Paenibacillaceae; genus Pristimantibacillus. The sequence continues at coordinate 6,362 of DATJKM010000185.1, forward strand.
GCGTTTACAGGCCTGATGATGATTTATGTAATAGGCGAACCGGTTAAAGCGATTATGGATGGTCTTACGGCTTGGCTTACAGGACTAGGCACGACAAATGCTGTACTGCTTGGCTTGCTGCTCGGCGCGATGATGGCGTTCGATATGGGCGGTCCGGTGAACAAAGCCGCATATACGTTTGCGGTGGGTCTTCTTGGTAGTGAAGTATACGGTCCAATGGCAGCGGTAATGGCAGCGGGCATGACGCCTCCGCTTGGTCTCTTTCTTGCTACGCTGCTTGCAAAAAACAAATTTACCAAAGAAGAGCGGGATGCAGGCAAGTCGGCTTCCATACTCGGCATCTCATTCATTACGGAAGGCGCGATTCCATTCGCTGCCGGAGATCCGTTCCGCGTTATCCCTTCGATTATGGTAGGCTCGGCTATAACTGGCGCTTTGTCGATGGCATTCGGCGCGACGCTTCGCGCTCCGCATGGCGGCGTCTTTGTCCTTCCGATTCCGAATGCGGTGAGCCATCTCGGGCTGTATGCGCTGGCCATCGTAATCGGCACGGTTGTCACAGCGGTGATGCTGAGCGTGCTCAAAAAACCGGTGGAACAGCGTAATCAAGCTTAAACGGGTATAATCAAATAATTGGATAGGGGGACTTCTCCCCCTATTGTCTATATCACATTCATTTTCTGGAGGTATTCACAATGAACATTAATGCACTGCTAGATGAAAAAGCCATATTTATTCCGCTAACGTCGACTGATAAGAACAGCATTATAGCTAGTATGATTGACGGGCTTGCAGCATCCGGCTCCGTATCGAATAAGGAAGCGTACATGGACGCGGTGCTCACGCGCGAGAGCACGGGCTCAACAGGCATCGGCTTCAGCGTAGCGATTCCGCACGGCAAATCGAGTGGCGTCGCGAAAGCGGGTCTGGCATTCGCTAAGCTGTCCACGCCTACAGACTGGCAATCGCTCGATGGCGAGCCGGTTAAGGTTGTATTTATGATTGCCGTACCGGAAGCAGCCGAAGGCAACGAACATTTGAAAATTTTGATTGCTTTATCCCGTAAGCTCATTGATTCCGAATTCCGTGAGAAGCTAATGGCAGTCGAGCATTCGGACCAGCTAAAAAGCTTGCTTGCAACGATCGAATAGGAAGGGAAGGCGTAACCAAATGCATTCACAAACAGTAGTCATTCAGAACACTGCCGGCTTTCATATCCGTCCGGCACAGCTATTTACCGAGAAGGCGGTACAATTTCAATCGACGATTCTGATCAAGCCGGAAGGCACAGCAACAGTGGCTGATGGCAAAAGCATTCTAAACCTGATGACGCTCGGTTTGGATAAAGGCTCGGTTATTACGATTGAAGCCGAAGGACCGGATGAGGCGGCAGCGGTCGCGGAGCTGTCTGAGCTCGTAGAAAGCGGATTCGGAGAAGAATAATGACCGGCATGTAATGCCGCAGCAAGGAGGAACGATTGATGACGACAGAAACGATCGAGCAGCGACTGACAGGACTGGGCGTATCCGAGGGGATTCGGATAGGCCGGGCTTTTGTCTATAAGCCGTTGAAGCTTGATGACATAAAGGAAAGCAAGACCGACCAGCCGGATGAAGAGCTGGCTCGCTTGGAGCAGGCTAAGGCGCAGTGCGCTTTGGAGCTTGGCGAGCTCATTGAACGCGCCAAGCTGACGCTTGGCGAAGAGAAGGCCGCGATATTGAAAGGGCAAATTAGCTTCTTGAACGATCCGGCCTTTTACCCGCCGATGCAGAAGCTCATCCAAAATGAGCAGTGGTCAGCCGAAACCGCGGTGCGCCGCACGGTAAATCAGGTTGCCGGGCTATTTGAAGCTATGGCTAGCGAATACATGCGTGAGAGGGCGGCAGATATCCGGGATGTCGGAGGCAGGCTGATGACGCTGCTTGTGGGACATCAGGGCGCACGGCTGTCCGATATTACGAGTGAAGTCATTATTGTGGCAGACGACCTGACACCTTCCGATACGGTCCAACTGGATAAACAATTCGTGCTGGGCTTCGTAACGCGAATCGGGGGCAAGACGTCTCATACCGCGATTCTTGCTAACTCGCTTGGAATCGCAGCTGTGCTCGGATTAGGCTCAGCGATTGAGCAGATTCAGCATGGCGAGGAGCTGATTATCAATGGTTCGACCGGTGAATGCGTGCTGTATCCGAAGGAGTCCACGAAGGAAGACTTTGCGGCTGCGCTTGCTGCGGAGCAGAAGGAGCAGGAAAGCTTGAATGCCTATCGTGAGCTTGCTGCCGTAACGAAAGACGGCTTCAGCTTCGAGATTGCCGCGAATATCGGAACGCCTCAGGAAGCAGCGGGCCTGCTTGAGAAGGGCGCGGAAGCCATCGGCCTATACCGGACGGAGTTTTTGTTCATGAGCGCCTCCCAGATGCCGTCTGAGGAGACACAGTTTGAAGCCTACCGCCAGGCAGCGGAAGCCATGCAGGGACGCCCTGTCGTAATCCGGACGCTGGATATCGGAGGCGATAAGGAGCTGCCGTATCTTCAGCTGCCGGAAGAGCTGAATCCGTTTCTCGGCTATCGCGCCATCCGGCTCTGTCTTGATCAGAAGCAGCTGTTTATTACCCAGCTGCGCGCCATTATCCGGGCTGGAGCGTATGGCAACGTCAAGATTATGTTCCCGATGATTTCGGGAATGGATGAGTGGCGTCAAGCCAAGGCTTTGTATGAAGAGGCACGCCAGCAGTTAATTTCCGAGGGAGCGAATGTCGGCGAGGCTATCGAGATCGGCATTATGATCGAAATTCCTTCCGCTGCACTTATGGCCGACCGCTTAGCCAAAGAGGTTGACTTCTTCAGCATCGGCACGAACGATTTGGTGCAGTATACGGTTGCGGTGGACCGGATGAATGAGAAGGTCTCTTATTTGTACGATTATTTTCATCCAGCGGTCCTCCAGCTTATTAAAAGCGTCATCGATGCATCGAATAAACATGGCAAATGGACCGGCATGTGCGGCAGCATGGCAGGCGATCCGCTCGCTGCTCCGCTGCTTGTCGGACTTGGCCTGCATGAGTGGAGCATGTCGCCTTCGGCTATTCAACGGATCAAGCAGACGGTTAGAAAGCTTGAGCGCAGCGCTTGCGAGCAGTTGACCGAACGTCTTCTTGACTTGGATACGCCGGCCGAGATCCGGTCGGAGCTTGAAGCTTTTCTGAAGCTGCAGCAATAAGGAACATGCGGGAGAAGACGCGGGAGCCCATGCCGCTCTTCTCCTGTTTTATTTTTATTTCCTATTATATTTTTATCGAGTTAAGATTACCGGGCTGCACGTGCTATAATTGAAAGGTGCGGTCAATAAAGATCATTGACTATGATAAAGGAGTCGGAAATATGCAGGTAGTATTTGAAGACTGGGATCAAAAAATAAAGAAGACGTTTAATGCCACCAGCAAACAGGTTGTTTTAACGGTTACAGAGGCCGGAGAGTTGTTAGGCCTTACAAAGGATCAGATGAAGGTTTATGTGCTTAAGCATAACCTGACGAAGGTTCCGATTAACCGCAGCGTTCACAGATATCTATTACTGAAAAGCGAAATAGATGAGATCGTAGCAAAGGCCTAACATTTGCGATAAAACCACAGCCTCCATGAGGTTGTGGTTTTTTTGTTAGGCAAAGCATTCCGATGAGAGCTTTTTTTACATAATTACAATTGAATCTGTGAAAAATGGAAAAGTAAATAAATGAGCTCATGTTCGTTCTGATATTCAGACTTTCATGGATAAGGGGAAAGTAAATATGGTGGTGAACATTGAGGGAGATGGCTTGATTGTAGGTTTGTATGATTCGATTAATATTACTAAGGTTGAGGGCTACGGTCAGCTGGAGCGGCTGGGAGCGGATTATTTGGAGCAGCAAATGAGTGAGTCTATTGGGCGCATACAGAAAAGATTTGGCATGGATGTATTCGGGTTCGGAGAGCAATTGTACCGGAAGCACTATGCGCAATACATTACGCTCGCGGGGAATTGGAATGAAATATTCGCGAACATCCCTGTAAAGGTAAAAGCCAAAATTAAGCTTCGCCGCTCTGAATTGAAGACGAATCAAATTGTTAACGAGGGAGTAGGGCCTTAGGCCTCCTCCTTTTTTCTGGCCATATAAAAAGCGGCGGGTTGTCATTCGATTCGATGACATTCGGCCGCTTTTTTGCTATAAAGGGAGCGCGTTCCAATTCAGTCTGACCTATCGTTATTTTTAAGGTATACTATATAGATAATAGTTTTGATGGAATAGATAAACGGAGGTTTCTGGTTATGTTAGCGGTTGAAAGAGCGGCGTATCTCATCATTGATGACGGTCCTGCCGAAGATTTTAAGGAAAAAGTAAATTATTTGAACGCAAAAGGGATTCGGGCGATTTGGTTTTGTTTAGGCGAAGCGCTGGAAAGGTTCTCGGAAGAGGCTGTCCGCGCCATAAAGGACGGTCATATGATCGGTAATCGCAGCTACGACGATGCAGATCTCTCAGCACTCAGCTTGGAGGAAGTGAGAGAGCAGCTTGAGCGGACCGACCGGATCGTGGACGGGTTGTATACGAGAGCGGGCGTTTCAAGACCGTCAAGGCTGTTTCGCTTTCCGTATGTTCACGATGAGACGAATGAAGGGCATTTTGCAGGCATTCAGCGAGTGTTGGAGGAGCTTGGGTATGAGCAGCCGAAGTTTGAAAATATCCGCAGCAATGAGCGAAGCCAAGCTGCCCTGAATAAGGGGCTCCATGTGGAGTGTACACGAGATACGTTTGATTTGGGTGCGGATGCAGCTCTAGGCGAAGAGGGCGGCTTACAAGCCTTTAGCGGAAGCGAGATCATTATGATCCATGACTGGGTCCCGGCGGCGCCGTTTAAGGCTATAATGGATAAGCTCATTATGAAGGGAATGGCCTTTCAACTGCCGAAGGAAATGAGCGGGAATATCGTATCAGTCTAACATCTACATAGAAACGGAGAAGCCGGGCGCGGAAGCAGCTATCGAATGATGGCTGCGACTGCGCCCGGCTTTTATTTTGCAAGCATGCGTCCTCATCTTAATAAACGAACCTGCGCTGCGCCCAATAGCTGAACAGGAACAACGAAGCTTCTGTACATAGCTTGGCGATAAGCAAGGGGACGCCTAAGCGCTCATTAAATACAAACATAAGTCCGTAGTTTAATGAAAATATGACGATGACAAGCGCAAAATATTTTGGCATGGAGGTTTGAATGGCTGAGCGCTTGCCCTTTGCGAATACAAACCTCTTATTCATCGTGTAGTTAAAGCTGGAGCTTGTCAGCCTTGCCCCCAGTACGGCGAGCAGCAGGCTGGAGCTAAAGAAATGAATCAGCGCAAGTAATAGAAAATCAATTACCGCAGATAACACGGAGGTCATGCTGAATTTAAATAGCGGCGCATATATTCTGGCGGAATCGACAATCGGCCTGAAATGGGATGATTCATTATGGTCGAGATAAACGGTATCGATCGTAACCTCATGGAAGGAGAAGCCTGCAGCAGGCGCTTCAAGCAGCAGGTTCATCTCATATTCGAAGCGTTCCCCGGGAATGCTGCATAGCCAGTCCAGCATGTCGGCAGAATAGCCGCGCAGACCGGTCTGTGTATCGTAAATGCGTTTGCCGGTCGTCAAGGAATAGACGAGCCTTGTGGCGGCGTTCCCGAAGCGGCTGCGGAATGGCACTTTGCCTGTAAACCGCCTGCTCCCGAGAATAATATGCTGGTTGTGCTCCTGAATGCTGCTTGCGATTTTCATAATATCCTGTGGAAGATGCTGTCCGTCGCTGTCGGCACAGACGATGCCGTCTGTTGTGCCTATTTGCATAAAATAGTGAAAGCCGGACTTCAAGGCATGGCCTTTGCCTTTATTGATGCTGTGTGTGATGACCGTGCAGCCCAGTTCTCTTACCGAGCGGAACAGCCCGCTGTAAGCCTCTCCGCTTCCGTCATCGACAACAACGATCGGAAATGAGCCGGTCGCTCTCAGCTGCTTGATGAGTAACAGCAGCCTTTCGTCGGGTTCATAGGAGGGAATCAATATATTCATGGCGGTCAGCCTCCTTTAAAGGGTAGGAATGCGATTTGCTATTCTGAGATGTAAATGATGTCGCTGACGCCGCGCTCTTGCTGCTTGCCCTGCGGATTGTTCACGACCCTGCCCATGAAATACATCGTGGACGAGCCTCCGCCGTCGAGGTTGTAGGCTTCGGTTGCGCCCAGTTCCGTAAATACATTCGCAAACTCAGACAAGGTCATTCCTTTGCTGTAATTGTTTTTGCGTCCGTCAACTACGACGAATACGAAATGATTAGGCGCGATCATGCCAATGCCCGTCCGCGGGTTCGAGCCCTGAATGGAGCGGTTTCCGAAATTGGTATCGATGACGACCTTGTCGAAATCGCCGGCGATTTCGCCGTCCTTCACGAGAACGGGACCGAACGAATACGTATTAGTTACGCCCTCGGCAAGCAGCTCAGAGGATGAGAGCTGCTCCTCGTTATAGGACTGCAGCGTGCCGTCCGCGAGTAGAGCCAAAGCGTCGCGTGCAGGCTCGTCCCGGTACAGCGTGCCGTTACGAATAATGACGCCGTCATCTCGAAAGCCGTAATAGTCGCCGTTGATCGCCAAAATCGCTTGGTTATCCGCTGCGATCGTCGATGTGTTTTCAGTGATATTGCGTCCGAACGCATTTTTGGCGAAGGCGGATTGCAGCAGGCCGGCCTTCTCCAGCTGTACATCCGCGACGAAATAAGTAATTTTATCGCTTCCCGAGCCGGTTTCAACTTTTTCAATGTGAATGCTGGTGTCAGCGCTGCTGTAATTCCAATCATCCTGCTGCACTTGCACTTGCTCCGCTGAGGTTGTGGATTCCTCGTCAGCAGCTGGCGTTTTCTGAGCCGCTACGTTAACTTCCACATGCTCGATGAGATAACGGTCAGCGAGCAAGTACAGCACGATGCCAATGGCAACAATGATTACGGTGAGAAAAAGCCCTATTTTTTTCCTTCTAGTCAGATTGCTAATGCCGATCAACTCCTGATAAGTGATAAGGTGCCAGCTTCGAAAGCCTATGTGATGCCCTCATTCGAATACCGTTATTGTCGTATTGCAACGTTAAGACGATATGAAGCCGGACTGAACGTTTACTGAAAGTAAGTTAAGGCCGGGGGAAACGGGAACCATAACGGGGGGTGTGGACGTTTTTCGCATTTAAAGCAGAAGAGAGAGCACCCGAATGGATGCTCCCTCTTCTGCTTGTCCATCTAACGTGAAGCCGTTCCGATTTGAAAGGGGCCGATCGGCTTTTGGAACAGCTTGGTTGGAAACAGGAAATAAATGGCCAAGGCCAGCAATAGAATAAGGATGGGGATGAAATTTGAAGACCAGTTTCTTTTTTTCATTATGCACACCCTTTGGGAAAAGTGGGGAACGAAACAAAGTAAGCGCTTTATACGTTTAAATAATAAGAACGTTTTAAAGGAGAGGGGTTATCTCAGATGCGCTGGATTCCCGCTGCAAGAAGCAGTCAATGGTGGCTATTGGCTGGAGTTTCCTCCTTGCTGATCAGCATTTTGTTGTGGATTATTCGCTTTCTGATCTTAGGTCAGCCATTTACCGGCATTCACGCTTTCCGCTTTATGATTCTTGCTGTCGTATTATCTTTTTTGTTCAGCTTTACCGGCTGGCTTGGGGCGAGGAGGCTGTGGCTGCTTTCTAATTTGGGTACGGTAATCGGCCTTATACTGATGGCCATTTATTCCCGGGATCTGACGGGCTGGGAGGATCTGATCAGCTTCATCGTTTTTTTAGAAGCGGTGGCGGCAGGCTTTATTCTCGGCTTGATCGTCGAAGGGGTTTTTCTCTTATTGAGGCAGAGCAGAAAATAATGATCACCCTTCCTAAGCTAACCGGATAGCCGCGAAAGCCGACCTTATTAGGTCGGCATTATTTATATTCACGTGAATTAAACAAAAAGGTATACTGAAAAAGGGAAATAAAGGTGTTTGAGGAAAGAGGTGTGCAATTGAACGAATCGTATTATGTTGTCATTGTATTAATCGCTGCTTTGGTGCTCTGGAGAAGAACGAGGAGCTTTTACAAGCCGATTCGCGGAAATGGAAGAGCAATTTTATTTCCGTTGTTATTTATGATGCCGGGCGTAATTCTGCTTTTTAATCCAAGTGTGCATGCGCCGCTGTACGAATGGATTATAGCAGCCGCACTGGGCCTCGTAATGTCGATTCCGCTCATTTGGACGACTGACTATGAGGTTCGCGATGACAATCAGATTTATGCGAAGAAGAACATGGGGTTTATTTTTGCTTTTGTGACGGTGGTCGCCATCCGTTTTGCTTTGCGCAATTATTTAAGCATGATTGAACCTCAAACGTTAGGTGCGCTATTCATGCTTGTGGCATTTTCCTATATATTGCCATGGCGGATCGTATCGTACATGAAGTTCCGGAAAGTGGCACGTCTGCGTTCTGTGTAAGCGGGTGTCGAAGGCGAAGAGCACGATAGTTGTGCTTTCTTTTTTCTAGCAAAAGTTAACGTTGACGTTAACTGTAACTATGGGTATGCTTAAAACATAAGATGACGGAGGTGCGGCGCAATGGAATTACTGAAAATCGAAGAAGTGGCGAAGCGAACGGGATTAACGAAACGGGCCATTCGGTATTACGAGGATATAGGCCTGATCTCCGCTCCGGAGAGAACGCAAGGCGGTATTCGGATGTATTCGGAAGAAGATATTGAGAAAATTAATAAAATATTGCTCGTGAAAGAGGTGCTTGGTTTCTCGCTTGCAGAGATTCAGCAGTACCTTGAGTTTCAAACGCTTATCGAGCAGCAAAAGAGCGAATACCGCACGACAGAGGATCGCGAAGCGCGCAGATTGAAGCTTACCGAAATATTAGAGGTGCTGCAAAAAGAAAAAACGATGATCGGTACGAAGATCATGCGGATGGAGCAATTTAAAGAGGAATTAGTCGAAAAGGAAAAACGCGTATTGAAAGCTATTGATCAACTACAAGAATAGGAGTATGAATGTGGAAACCTCACAGAAAGCAGCAGCGTCATTTTGGACGATTATGATAGCTGTATTTTTCGGTAATTTCATGGCCTCACTGAGTACAACCACGATAAATGTGGCATTGCCCATATTTATGGATGATTTTCAGGCCAGCTTAAATACGGTCCAATGGATGTTATCCGGCTTTATGATGGCTACGGGGATTATCGCCCCTGTTATCGGCTTTATGGGCGACAAATGGAGCTACAAAAGACTATACGTCATCGCATTAGCAGGCTTTACTTTAGCTTCAGTGCTGTGTACCTTCGCATGGAGCATCGAATCGCTCATCGTTTTCCGGATTTTGCAGGGTCTATTTAGCGGCATTATTATGCCCACAACGATGACAATCATTTATCAAACGATTGCGAAGCAGAAGCAGGCCGTTGCCGTCAGCTTCTGGAGCGTATCGGCGATGCTCGCCCCTGCGCTCGGCCCGACGATTGGCGGATGGCTCGCAGAAATATTCGGCTGGAAGTCCTTGTTTTTCATGAACATTCCAATCGGCATTATCGCCGTTATCGTGGCCGCCAAGTTCGTCCCGAATTATCGCTTAAGCAGCGGTATTTCACTCGATTGGATCGGATTCGGCGCGGTGCTTGCCGGTACCAGCGCGCTATTAGTAGCGTTTAGCGAGGCCCATAACTTCGGCTGGGCAAGCTGGCAGACGCTGGGACTGATCGCAGGCGGCATACTCGTACTCACGTATTTCGTTCTGAGAACGCTGCGGGTCAGCAATCCCTTGCTCAATTTGCGCGTGTTGAAAATTCCGCGGTTTACGAACGGCCTTATTTTAAACTGTTGCATTACGATATCGCTGTACGCCGGCACTTTGCTGGTTCCGATCTTCATGCAAAATATTAAAGGAGAATCAAGCTTTGCAACCGGGATGGTGATGCTGCCAGGCACGCTGGCGATGGTATTGATATCGCTTGCGGCAGGCAGGCTATATGGTAAGGTTGGGCCTTCGAGGTTGATCCTAATCGGTCTGCTTCTGATGGGAATATCGACATGGGAGCTTAGTCATGCGAATGTAGCAACAGGCGCACTATTCATTACGGTATGGGTTGCGATTCGTTATATTGGCATAGGCTTCAGCAATATGCCGGTGACGAATGCCGCGATGTCCGCCGTGCCAAGCGTCAACTCGGGCCATGCCTCTGCGGTAATGAACTGGATCAGGCAGGGGACATCGGCTTTGTCGATCAGCTTGTTCAGTTCAATATTATCAGCGCAGACGTTAGCTCACCTGGAGGCGGGGAAATTGTCCAAAACCGTTGCCCTCTCGCTTAGCGTTCAGGATGTGTTCCGTTTGGGGACGATCATTATTATCGCCTCTCTGCCGCTTATACTACTGCTGCGAAAACCGAAGCAGGCTGTCATGCAATAAGAAAGAGCGCCGATTGCGGCGCTCTTTCCTAGTGCATCGTAATTAAAACATTTGTGCGCCCTCCAAGGCGACTTTGATTCTGCCGTTAGTCTCCAGCACCTTCACCTTAACTTTGCGGCCGGGCTGATACTGGGGAATATTAACCATGTAAATAACGGTCTTAATGATTGCGCGGTAAGGCTCGGCATGCTCTCTGGGAATCGTTAAGCCGATAAAAACTTCGGGATGCCCGTTGATTTCCGTATTGGTTTGCCGAATGGAGCTTACGGTTGCGTCGAAGGGGACGCCATTCTTTAAAATATGTTTGATTTCCCGATTATCCTGGAACGATTGCCTGATGACCATGATGGCGAGCAGGCAAAGCGGCAAAGAAACGAGGATGACGACAACTAATGAGATGCTTTCACCGGTACTCACGAATCACCAACTTTCATGGATCATGATAGACGCTGCTTCCTAATATTTCTGGGCGTATTTAATACTATGAGAAGCATAGCATAACAGATACCATGTGGAAATATTTCCAAGGTCTTATAATGGAATAGGTACTTTGGGAACTGTAAAAGCAGCAAACGGTCTGTTTTGTTCCAAATAAAAAGGCTGTTCCGCAAGGTCATGTGACCTGGAACAGCCTTTTTGTTGATTTGCGAGCTTTTCAGCATGCCGTAAGGGCGGCTAAAGGAAGGTTGTCTTTTTTATAAAGCTTTGGGCGAGATGGTCGGCATGCAGATCCCTGTCGTTTTTCTTGTAGTTTTCAAGCACATCGATTACATAATCGTCATTGTTGGAACGAAAAATAAACTGCTCTTTGTTCTCGATATGTACATCATGGCCGCATTGCTTCAGGCACTCCTCGTAATCCTGAACTGTTGGCTGCGAATTTTCTTCCAAGTAGATGAGTCCGGTTAACAGCTTCGTTTCCGCGCCATGAACAACCTTGAAATAGACGGTATGTTCCTTTTTCATACAGGTTCATTCCTCCTTAACTTCATAACGAATGCTTTGTTATTATAATATTATGCTCTACAAGCAGCGCGGAAACATGCATATTGTGAAAGCTTCTTGAAAGTCTTGCGATTGCTGCATGCAGTAAAGGAAGGAACACTATGTAATCGAGGAGGGGATCAATGATGAGTATTCGACTCCAAACGGAGCTTTGTAAAATATTTCAGATACGCTATCCGCTATTTCTAGCCGGGCTGGCAGGGGGGCCGTCCACAGTTAAGCTGGTGGCCGCTGTGTCGAATGCCGGCGGTCTTGGCACGCTGGGCGCCGCCTATATGGAGCCTGATGCGATTCGCGATGCGATTGAGGAAATTCGTAAGCTAACGGACAAACCGTTTGCCGTGAATCTATTTGCCGTTCAAATGTCCGATTGCAATGCGGGAATAGAGGAA